>CAXSDY010000067.1:0-13187 GCA_964235835.1 uncultured Sphingomonadaceae bacterium
TTGCCGCTGAAGAAGGGGCGCGCGCAGACGCTGACACACGACTACAAGCGTCATAGCACGACCACACTGTTCGGGGCGATGAACGTGCTGGACGGGCAAATCATCGGTCAACGCCAGCAGCGCCACGTGCACGCCGAGTGGTTGAAGTTTCTGCGCAAGATCGACCGCGAGACACCCAAGGACAAGACGCTGCACTTGATCGCCGACAACTACGCCACCCACAAGTTTAGCCAGCCAGTCCTACACCACCGGGTGCCTCACAACCGAGCGGCTGCGCCGCGGCGTGTTCACCAGCGTGCCCGAGTTTATTTCCGCCATCGAGGAATATGTGGCTCATCACAACATCGACCCCAAGCCATTCATCTGGACCAAGACCGCGCGCGACATCTTGCAAAAGGTGATTCGTGCCAATAGCCGCTTAAGTTCTAAACAGAACGAAACACTGCCCTAGCTTAGGCACGAGCGCGACAGGCCGATTAGCCCGCAGGCGCGCCGCTGGCTCAGGCCTCGTTCGCGAGCGAACTCGACCTGCTCGTCCCCCGCCTGCGGGCTCACCATTTTTTGCGTTGATCTCCCTGAGCACCGAGATGTCGAGATCGCGCTTGGCAAGAAGGCGCTTGAAGCGCGTTCTCGGCCTCCAGAGCGCGCAGCCGCTTGACGTCCGAAGGGGCGGGGCGAGCTCGCAGAAGTGGCTTGCGCCAAGCGTAAACGGTCTGCTCGCTGACCTTGTGCTTCCTCGCCGTCGCCGTGACCGACGTCGCGTCGGCCTCCCGCAGAGCGGCCACCGTCAGCTCTTCCGTAAATGGACTTTTCCTCATGAGCTCCTCGCTATCGAAGAGCCATCTCCCAGGAATCAGTGGTAGGAAGAAACCGGGCACGTCACACCCCTTTGCGCTCCGTTAGGACCGCTCGCGGGAGCAGCAGCTTCGTACGTTCCAGCAGGTGGGGAAGCGAGTGGTTCCCAGCGCCAACACCACGATCTATCTCCGCTCGGAATGCTTGATCTGGATAAGATCCTTCATGACTTGTTTCAGGTTTGGAGTCTGGTGGATCCCACCGAAACTGTCGTGGAGGTCGCGATAGAGGCGGTATAGCTCCTCGTAAACCCGCTGGTTGCCCGGGATTGGATGATAGCGGCCTGGTCTGATCGAGGTCATGGCCTGTTGCGCATCCGCGAAAGATCGGTGGGCTCCGGCGAGCACGGCCGCGCTGATGGCGGAACCGAGAGCGCAGGTCTGGCTCGACCCAGCGACCTGAATCGTGCAGCCGATCACATCGGCATAGACTTGCATTAGCAAGGAGTTCTTCTCGGCGATGCCCCCTGTACATATGACGGCTTCGATGGGAACGCCGCAGTCCCTGATGCGCTCGACGATGACGCGCGCCCCGAAGGCCGTCGCCTCGATCAAGGCCCTGTAGATCTCGGCTCTGGTCGTGTACAGGGTTTGCCCGATCAAGAGCCCGGACAGAAGATGGTCGACCAGGACCGTGCGATTGCCGCTGTTCCAGTCGAGCGCAAGCAGGCCGGATTGCCCAGGCCTCTGCTGCGCCGCCTCTTCCGTCAGTACGCGGTGGAGATCCGGATCTCCACCGCAGACCGTCTCCACCCACCACTTAAAGATGTCGCCCACCGCCGATTGACCGGCTTCGATCCCGTAATATCCAGGAAGGATCGAGCTACGTGCGATGCCGCAGATGCCCGGAATATCGGGCATCGGCTTGTCGGCCGCTACGACGGCGCAGTCGCAGGTCGACGTGCCGATGACCTTGACGAGAGTGCCTTCGCTCACGCCGCAGCCAATCGCGCCGTAATGGACGTCGAACGCGCCGATGGCGATCGGTATGCCGGCCGGAAGCGCCAGCTTTTTTGCCCAGGCTGGGCATAGCGTCCCGGCGGGCTCCGAGGCGTCGTAGGCTCTGTCATAGAGGCGGTCGCGAAGGGCCGCCAGGCGTTGATCGAGCCGGATCAGAAACCCCTTGTCCGGCAACCCTCCCCATTCGTCCGCATAGAAGGCCTTATGTCCGGCCGCGCAGAGCCCCCGCTTGATGCGCCGCGGGTCCGACACGCCGGCCAGCACGGATGGCACCCAGTCGGCGAGCTCCACCCAGGAGTAAGCCGCCTCGAACGCGTCGGGGGCGACATTCAGGCAATGCCAGATCTTGGCCCACCACCACTCCGACGAATAGGTGCCGCCGTAGCGCGCGATGAACTCGGGTCGGTGGGCGGCCGCAATCTCGGTGATGGCTTGCGCCTCGCGCCAGCTCGTGTGGTCCTTCCAGAGCCAGCACTGGGCCGCCAGGCAGTCCTTCCAAGCGCTGTCCATGCCCAGCGCCTGGTTCGTCTCGTCGACCGGAAGCGGGCTGGATCCCGTCGAGTCCACGCCGATGCCGACGATCCTATCGCGGTCGAAGTCATCTCGTCGGTGCGCCATATCCAGGGCTGCGCTGACGCTGCCCTCCAGGCCGAACAGGTAATCGGCCGGGTTCTGCCGAGCTACCAGATCGTCGTTCGCGTCAAGGATTACACCTTGGCGGCCGCTCGGGTAAGCCGTGACGCCGACGCCGAACTCCTGGCCATCGGCGCAGCGAACGAGCAGCGCCCGCACAGAATTCGTCCCATAGTCGATCCCGAGTGTGAACACAGCAAATCCGCTCCTAGTACATCGTTCCAACAAAACATGTACTTAAAGTCTTCAACCCTGTCCATAAGATGCCTTCGCGCCGTGCTTGCGCGTGTAGTGGTATTCCGAGAGCACTCGATCCATCGCGCGGCATGTCGGATCGAGAGTCAGCGTGTGAAACGCGAGTTCAGCGGCGAACTCCAGCATCTCGGCGTTATGCGCCGCATCTGCGCCGTCGACCCCCCAGGCAAAAGGGCCGTGGCTGGCGGTAAGCGCAGCCGGGGTATCGAGCGGATCGAGCCCGGCATGGGCCTCCACGATGGCATGTCCAGTCGCGGCGACGTAATCCTCCGCTATCTCCCGCTCGCTCAAGTCTCGCGTGATCGGCACTTCAGCCCTGAAATAGTCGGCATGCGTGGTTCCGAGTGCCGGGATCCGCCGCTTCGCTTGGGCGAATACCGTCGCGAACTTGGAATGGGTATGAACCACGCTCCCGACAGCGGGAAATGAACGATAAAGCACGAGATGCGAGGCGAGGTCGGAGGACGGTCGGAGATTGCCGTAGAGAACTCGACCGTCACCGTCGCACACCACAATGTTGGCAGCCGCTAGCGCGTCGTATCCGACCCCGCTCGGCTTAATCGCGATCGCACCGGCTTGGCGATCGATCACGCTGACGTTTCCGAATGTCGAAACCACCAGCCCGGCACGCCAGATCTGTAGATTGGCTTCCAGGGCCTCCGCCCGAAGGGCGCTGAAATCCGTCATGGCTGCGCCGCCCCCGAGCGTACCAGCAGCGCCGCCTCCGGGTTACCGGGACCGAAATGCTTCAGGATCACCAGCGGCTCGATGAGACTGTTGTTCGTGATCTCCAGTCCTTGTGTGGCCGCCGCATGGCTCACGAAGACCTCGTCGGCCGTCATGGCTCCGAATTGGATGCAGGAAGCGGCCTCGACAGGGAGAGAGCCCAGTGTGCCGTGCCCCTGCACGACCAGAGCTCCATGGGCCGCAGCGTCCTTCACGAGAGCGCTTCGATTGGGCAGTACGGTAAGTTCTTTAGCCGAGAAGTCGAAAGATCCATATGAAATCCAGCGCTCTGAGAAACCCAGTTCCGCCGCCGCGGCGGCGTCGCCGGCGGGTATGGGATCGCGGCGGTTCCTGCGGGCGAAGTCGGGATCGACATTGGCATCCCAGTCGAGCAGGTCCACGATATAGTCGAGATCTTGCCTCAGCTCGGGCGGGACGTCCTTGACCACGAGATCCCAAGGGATGAGCCGCTCGCCGACGAGGCTTTGAAACATCGCGAGGACATCGCTGTTTCGCTGGGGCTCGTAGGTCACAAGGGATCCTGGGCCGTGCAGGATGCCCGGATCGACTTGCCAGCCCGTGTCGACTTCGATGCGGTAGGCTTTGGTGAAACGTAGGATACCGTTGTCACCTTCGTTCCAACGGGCAAGGCAATCCTTGATCTGCCCCTTCGTCGTCCCCGGCCCCAGCCCGAACCACGTGAATGGAAAGCTGTGCTCGATCGCATTGAACTGGGCAGGGAAGAAGTACGACTCCGGCTTGGGTTGCTGCCCGACCCGCGCGGCTTTCTCGGCGTTATGGTGGACGTGATGCGGGATACTGCCGACGTTGTCAAACAGTTTGCAGAGGACGTTCCATCCCCCCTGCGCGGCATAGTCCTCGGTGCCGATCAGATCCGCGCCCCGGTCCTGGAGGGCATCCGAGAGCAGGACCGAGCTACCTTCGTGCTCGATCGCGCTCAAGCCCTCGTTCATAGACGTGGCAGGACCGCTCCGCGCCATCGTCGTGGATGCGATCCAGCGCTCGCAAATGCCGCCCCGATGAGCCCCGAAGGCGTACAGGTCTTGACGGCGAAGGCGAAGCCTGCCGCCGGGCGTCGTAAAGATACGGGGCACCCATGTCGGGCGCAGCCGCACGACTCCCGACCCCGCTTCGAGGGCGATTTTGACTATGTCCACCGGCATTCTCCTACATCCTAAGATTTCAAGGGGCAAAACGAAGTCGACCAGTGCGTTCTCCGATGGAGGGGCTTGCCGAGATTTCAGGCAGTGCTTCCGGGAGACCGTCCGAGAGAGGTAGAGCTAGAGAAACTACTTCCTGGCCCGACCCTCGGAGATCTCACGACGGCTTGCGACCACGAGCGCTACCGCCAGGACGACGCCCGCGACCACGTACTGCCAGTACGACGGTATGTTGAAGAGATTCAGGGCATTATCCAGGGCGGCAAAGAGCACCGCGCCTGTAACAGTGCCGAGCAGCGTTCCGCTTCCACCGAGCAGGCTCGTGCCGCCTACAACCGCGACCGCGACTACGTTGAGTTCGTAGCCGATCGACATATTGGCCGATGCCGAGGAGAGCAGGGACGCGAGACCGATGCCGGCCGCCGAGGTGAGTAACCCGAACAGCACGAAGGCAGCCGTCCGCGTTCGGTCGACCGCCAACCCGGCCATCCGGCTCGCGGCTTCGCTGCTACCGATGGCGCGCAGGTTTCGGCCGAACCGCGTTCGGTTCAACAGGAACGAGCAAGCCAGGGCGCCGGCCAGCATGATCAGGAAAAACAAGGGCACGCCGAAGATCTCGGTCGCCGAGAGGCCGAGAAATGCGGCGTTGGTCAGGGGCAACGTGGACGCGTGAGTCCAGATGAACGCCGCGGCGAGATAGATACTGAGCATCGCGTAGCTGGCGATGAAGGGCGGAAAGCGCAGTTTCGTGATGATGAGCCCGTTGCAAAGTCCCAGCACGGCGCCGACCCCAAGCGACAACACGACCGCGATGGCGAGCGGCGCGTGGGGAAGCAGATTGCTGAGCGTCACGGCCGTGAGCGCGATGATCCCGGCGACGGAAAGATCGATCATGCCTCCGGTGATGAGCAAGGTCATGCCGGCGGCCGACAAGCCGGCAAAGGATGACTGCAGCGCCACGTCCTGCAGATTGGACAGCTGGCGGAAGTTGGGGACGAAGATCGCGACGACGATCAGCGCCAGCACGGTGAAGATCTGAAGTGCGTAGCGCACGACAAAAGTCCTGGTCGAGCTGACGTGCCGGCCGGCTGGCCGCAGGGCGTCTGTCCTGTCGTTACTGGCGGTGAGAGGGTAGGAAGGAAAGGTCATCTATCGCCCCCACTAGTGATTGCCGTCCGGATTCGGCCTCGGATTGCATCTAGGCCAAGAGCGAGGAGGAGGAGGAGGCCGAGCGCGAGATACTGGTAATAGCCAGGCACATTGCGGAGGTTGAGGGCCGAGCTAATCATCGCTAGGAGCAGCGAGGCCATGAACGTACCCGGCAGGTTGCCGACGCCGCCAGCGATGCTGGTGCCACCCAGAACCGCGATAGCAATCGCCTGCAGCTCCAGTCCTTGAATCGGTGTCGCATCCACGGTGCCGAGTTGCGCCACCAGCAGCAGGCCGGCGAAGGCCGCCGCCATCCCCGACACCGCATAGACTACGATGCCGATCCGCACTGCATTCAGACCTGCTTCCCGAGCGGCGCCGGGGTTACCGCCGATCGCCGCGGCATGCCGCCCGAAGGGGGTCCGTTCGAGCAGCACGTAGAACGCGGCACAGAGAGCGAGGGCGATGAGGAACGGCAAGGGGATGCCGAAGAGCTTCTCGGTGGCCAGCAGGCGCAGCCCCTCGGACGCGAGGTGGACGCGTTCGCCGTTCGTGAACAGCAGGGCGGCCCCTCGCGCGACGCCCATGGTCGCGAGAGTTGCGACGAAGGCCGGAACCTGCAACACCATGATGAGAGTACCGTTGAGGAGCCCAACCACCAACCCGAGCAGCAGTGTGTCGGCGACGCCGAAGCTCGTGCCGAAGGCATTGATCGAGGCGGCGCCGACGCAGGACGTCAAGGCCGCGACGGCGCCGACCGAAAGATCGAGACCACGGATGACGATGGTCATGGTCATGCCGAAACCGACGATCGCCACGATGGACGCGTTGACGAGTATGCTCTGCACATTGGCGGCCGACAGGAAGCCCGGCACGAGAACGGTGGCGAGCAGCGCGATGGCCATCAAAGGCACGAAGATCGCGCTGCGATCAACGAGCGCCTCGCGCCGCGCCGCGCGATCGGCCACCGCCTCAGCGCGACGTCGCTGCTCTACGGCGCCGTCGGTGTGGATTGCCTGCTGAATGCTCACCCGCGAGTTCCTTCGGCGACGGCATCGAGCGGGACAGGATGACCGCCGAGCCCTGGACTCCTCCGGGCTCGACCGAGGATACCGGCCACGATATCTTCTTCGGTAATCTCCCTGCCCACTAACTCGCCTACCATGGCTCCCGCATAGAGCGTGACGCAGCGGTCGACGACGGCGACCAGTTCGGCCGCTTCCGAGGAGCTCACGATGACCCCCACCCCGGTCGCGGCGAGATCGCGAATCAGCCTATAGATGTCGATCTTGGCGCCGACGTCGACACCGCGGGTCGGCTCGTTGAGCAGGAGCACGCTGCAGTTCGAGAGCAGCGCGCGCCCGAGCAGCGCCTTCTGCTGGTTTCCCCCGCTCAGGTTGGTGATCGGCACATGCGGATTGTGGGCACGGATGCGCATGCGCTCTTTCATGGACGCGTAGCTGCTGTTGTCCTTTGCCCTGTTCAGTAGAAACCAACCCCAGCTTCGTTGTGCGATGACGACGTTGCTCAGAACTGAGAGTATCGGAATAATGCCTTCAGCCTTGCGGTCCTCGCTGAGCATGAAGATGCCCTTGCCGATAGCGTCCGCCGGATCTTGCGGGCGGACCGCCCGGCCGTTCACCGTGAAGTACTTGCAGGTCGAAGGAACTACCCCGAAAAGCGCCCGCATCAATTCGGTGCGGCCCGAGCCGACGAGCCCTGCGATGCCAATCACCTCGCCGGGTGCAACGCGTATATCGATCGAGGAACTTAACCCCTTGCAACGCAGACCTGAGACGTGGAGCGCATCCAGCCCCTGGTTCGCGCCATCCGACTTAAGATGCGGCTGGTACTGGGGCTGGGCGTCCAGTTCACGCCCGAGCATATGCGTCACGACTTCATCGATGCTGGAGTCGTTGGTCGCCAGCGACGCCACCATTTGGCCGTCCCGCAACACCGAGATGCGGTTCGACACGCGAAACACTTCGGGCAGGCGGTGAGACACGTAGAGGACCGCGGTTCCGCGATCCCGCAGTCGCTCCACGAGGGAAAGAAGCCGTTCGACCTCGACTTCACTAAGCGCCGCCGTAGGCTCGTCCATGATCAGGACGCGAAACTCACGTGTTAGCGCCCGTGCGATCTCGACGAGTTGCTGGTCTCCGATCGTAAGGCTGGCCACCCGCCGGTCCGGCGATATGTCGAGACCGAGTTCTCGGAGGGGATTCCGGGTGAGTTGCCTGACTTTGTTTCGGTCGATCAGGCCACCTCTCCGCGGCTCATGTCCGAGAAAGATGTTTTCCGACACGGTCAGGCCGGGCACGAGCCGAAACTCTTGGCTGATAACACTAATGCCAGCGTGTTGGGACGCCTGAGGGCCGGCGAACCTTTGCTCCATGCCGTCGATGAATAGGGATCCCTCCGATGGTTGTAGAAGCCCGGCGAGGATATTGATCAGCGTGCTCTTGCCGGCCCCGTTCTCGCCGACGAGGGCATGAACCTCTCCGGGGGCCAGATGCAGTGATACGGCGCGAAGCGCAGGCACCCCGGAGAAGTCCTTTGAAATGCCCTTCGCAACGAGCAGGTCGGTACGAAGCCGGTTTTCATCCATATGCGAGTGTCACGATCCAGTTCTGTCTAACTTAATGCAGGGAGCCCGGTTTTTAAACAGCGCCTACTTTTGGCCTGCCCGAGCCTTCCTGAATTTATCGAGATTGCTTGCGTCGATCAACTGAACGGGAAGCTGGATGGTCTTTGTCGCTAGGTCGGTATAAGAGACGCGGTGTCCTTTGAGTAACTGTAGCGCGACCTTGACGGCTAGTTGGCCTTGACCGTAAGGATCCTGAGCGACGGTGGCGGTCTGCGTGCCGTCTCCGATCGCGGCGATCGATCCGGCATTGCCGTCGAAGCCTATGATGATGAAGTCCTTGGGGTTCTTCCCGGCTTCTTGAATGGCCGCGATCGCGCCCTGCGCCTCATTGTCGTTCGCCGCGTAGATCCCCTTGATATCGGGGTTCTTCGCCAGCGCATTCGCCGCAGCGTCGTGGCCTTCTTTGATGGCGTCGTTTCCGTTGAGTTCTGAAACGACATGAATGTTCGGATACTTCTTTAACTCGGTCATGAAGCCGCCGACCCGGTCGGTTCCGACCGTGGAGCCAGGATGAAGAGTGATCACAGCGATATTCACGTCGCCAGAGCCGAGCTTTTTCGCCATATATTTGGCCGCCAGCGCGCCGCCGCCGCGGTTGTCCGACTGGATGAAGGCATCGTATTCGCCACTGGCACCGACATCGCCAATCACGATTGGGATGGAGGCGCGGTGGGCGGCACTGACAGTCCCGGGAAGGGCGGCAGGCTCGACGGGCGATACGATCAGAGCGCTGATCTTCTGGCCGATTAAGTTCCGGCTACCGGAAACCTGATTCTGCTGCGACGCCTTAGCATCGGTCACTGCGACGTCGATCTTGTCTGCGGTCGCTTGCGCTTTCACACCGGCAGCATAGTTCTGCCAATAGGGATTCGACAGATCCTGGGCCGTGTAGCCGATGATCAGGGGTGCCTTCGCCTGAAATTTGATCGCCTCTGCCGCGGACACCGCGGTCCCGGCTTGGGCAAGCATCAAGGCCAGACCCGACGTCGCAAGCGCCAAGATGAGGGCGTTTCCGTGCTTTTTGTCCACAGGTATCCTCCAAAGATCCATCAAATTCGTAGCGGTCGAGTTGAAAACAGATCGCATGGCATGGAGCCAACACCCCGGCTTCGCGGGGAGATCGTCAACAGAGATATCAGACCACACTTTGACGTATCAGTCAAGGCTTTTATGGCCGGTACTCTTCGCCTCAGGCGGACCGGTCGAACCGCCGCGTTCGGCTGTGACAGGACGCTCTTCGTGGAGGCGGTGCTCTGCGCAGTGCTTAATGTGGAAGACACAGCCGGCCGAGCGCACCGACGTCTGGCTTGACGCAGACCAGTGCGTGGGACGCGACGGACCTTTGGTACGAAGCGCTGAGCGTGGCTCGAAACGCCCCGCGCTGGATCAAAATGCTGCGCAAACACGGTTTCATGGCCGAGACAGCCGCCGCCTGACCCCAGTCAACGCTCCTGTCTTGGTAGTGGGTGCCGCTGGCCAGCATCGCGTAGATGGTGCGCAGCATCTTGTGCGCCAATGCGACGGCGGACTTTTTGTGTCCCTTGCGGATGACCAGCGGGTCGAACTTGGCCTTCAACGCGCAGCGCGTTCGCGCCGCCGCCTGCGCGAATTCGCACAGCAGCCGACGCACCCAGGCGTTGCCCTTGCGAATCCGTCCGGTTTTGCGTTTGCCCGCACTCTCGTTGTTGCCCGGACAGATGCCCACCCATGAGGCCAGCCGCTCGGCGCTACCGAACACGGCCATGTCGGCACCAATCTCCACCAGCAACAACGCAGCACCCTGGATGTCGATGCCGGGGACGGTCTGCAGCAGATTCAACTGCGGCTGCCATGCCCGCAGCCCTCCAGCAGATACTGATCCATCCGGGCGATGCGCTGCTCGATCTGTTCGATGTGCTGCATGATCTCGTCGGCGACGAAGCGGTGCACCGGGCTGAATTGCTCGGTACTCAGGGCTTCGAACAACTCGTCGCGGCTGGCGCGCAGCCGGCCCTTCCTGTCCAGCACCTCGTGCAGGGGCTGCCCCGCGACGAGGGCCTTGATCATGGCCCGCGCGCTCTGGCCGTGGGATGTCGTCGACCACCACGTTGATGCGGATGCCGGCGTCCACCAGCACCTTGTGCAGCCGGTTCTTCTCGGCACTGCACATGCCCACCAGCTTTTGCCGCTGCCGCACCACCAGGCGAAGCTGGCGGAACTCCACCGGCGGGATGAACGAGGCGCGCAGCAGCCCGGCCCTGGCCAGCGTGGCCAGCCACTGTGCATCGGCCATGTCGGTCTTGCGACCGGGCACGGCCTTGACGTGCCGGGCGTTGACCACCCAGGCGATGATCGTCCAGCGCGATGACGCGCTTGTGCATCGGGGTCAGATCCATTGCCGGGCTCCCGCAGCTTCAACAACAATTACAAGCGTGCGGACCAGCGCAGGTGCCGCCGACCAACGGCCCTGCCGAGCAAGCTCGGTGGCTCTGTTTAATGTGGGCTGTCAGGCGCACCCAGGCCCGCAGGGGACTGGACAACGCTCGCAGGCAATCCTGGGTACGAGTGGTCGGCAGCGGGTCAACTTAGAGATCGCGGTCCAAGGCCATCAATAAATTGATCGACCTCTACCCCCGCAGGTCCGCACACCCACAGTGTCTTCCATCATCCGGGGTGCTCGCCCGGGTTCATGTCACTTAGTTCCCAGTGAGCTTCAGGGATGCCTTCCGAGGACCCGCGCCGCTGCTAGGGTTGGCGAAGAGTTCCGGGCGCTGGCGCAGCAGCGTCTCGACAAAGGGGTACAAGGCGTCCAAGTGATTTTGCATCGCGGTCGCGGCGTCGTCGGCCCTGTTCGCCACGATAGCGTCGACAATGGCCTGATGCTGCGAAGCCAGCATGCCAATGCGTCCCGGCGCTGGAGCGGCAAGGTGGCGAACCCGATTCAAGCTCACTCTCACGGTGTCAAGCAGGGACCACAGCCGCGGAAGTTCGGAGATGATCACGATCTCTCGATGCAGGTCGTCGTCCGCAACTTGGAAACCCGCAACGTCATGGCGCTCGATTGCCTCCGCCTGCCGCTGCATTGTTTCCCGCAGCATAGATTTACCGCGGCGGTCCGCCTTGCGGGCGGCGAGCCTTACAGCCGCCCCTTCAAGAGCTTCCCTGATTAGCATGGCTTCGAACAAGTCGTCCGGCACGATCGGCGTTACGTAGGTCCCGGATCGAGGTCGCGTCTGCACGAGATTTTCGACTTCTAATCGGATTAGGGCCTCGCGGACCGGCGTCTTGCTCACACCGAGCATGGACGCGATTTCTTTTTCCGACACCGCCTCGTGCGGCTTGAGAACGAGTTCGGCGATAGCCTGCTTGAGCAGAGCGTAGACGCGATCGGCGCTCGTTGCATCTCGGGCTCTATCGGGATTGGTCCTCCGCTCCAGTGCGTCGAGCACAGCCCGTAACTCTTCTGTTCGCTCTGACATGTTGCTCCAGGACTGGTCATCGTCCGACACCGGCGCCGGACAGCAGCGAACTCGCACTCGAGCGACCGACGCACGCTCGACGTCGGAGTAACTGGTATCTCATCGATCTAATGCTAGTGCAGTGTTTGATTCTTGAGTGAACTTAAATGAGTTGCTGGCTTCCAATGCTCTACTTCGGTTTGCATTGGAGCGATCAATTGCGAGTTGCGCGGGTGATTGAGTTGACGGATGAAGAGGGGATCGAGCTGAGCCGGTTCGTGCGCTCGAGGCTCATCAGCGTCAGGCTGGCGCAGCGTGCGCGCATCGTGCTGCTGGCGGCGCAGGGCCTGCAGAACAAGGACATCGCCGAGCAACTGGGCATTGGGCGCGTGCAGGCCGCGCGCTGGCGCGAGCGCTACCTGGAGTTCGGGCTGGAAGGGATCGAACGCGACCTGCCGCGCGGCGCCCCGCCTATGAAGGTGGACGCAGCCAAGCTGGTGGAACTGACCACACAAACCACACCGCCCGCGGCCACGCACTGGAGCACACGCAAGATGGGTGCGGCCTTGGGCGTCAGCCCCAGCACCGTCATGCGGCATTGGCAGGCGCACGGGCTCAAGCCTCATATCGTGCGCGGCTTCAAAGTCTCGCGCGACCCGAAGTTCGTCCAGAAGCTCGAGGACATCGTGGGGCTTTACATGTCCCCCGCCAGAGCACGCGCTCGAATATGTGGCTCATTACAACATCGACCCCAAGCCATTCATCTGGACCAAGAGCGCGCGCGACATCTTGCAGAAGGTGATTCGTGCCAATAGCCGCTTAAGTTCTAAACAGAACGAAACAGTGCATGGGGGAACGCAAGTGGCACGCATTGCCAATCGCTGAAGGGACAAAGGGCGCCAGGTCACCCCGACGCCCTCCGAATCAGCTTTGGCGCAACCGAAGCGCCCGCTACGCTCGCGACCCCGGCGATGCCGCGGTGCTTCCCTTCATGTCTCCTCGACCGTCCGGCCAGCACCGCGATGGTGCCTTTGCAAACATTCAGACTGTAGCCGTGCACCGGGGCCGCCCGACTAGGGGTTTCCCGGCGCATCATGCCGGCAGCCTCGACGAAGCGCCGGTCTGCCGATGCACCAGACCCGTGCGAAGCAATGCGCGAAACGGTGACGACGCGCCCGTCGAGCCCGCCGATGCACACTCGGGGGATGGACAACACCCCCCTGCGCGTCGCCTGCCTCTGCGCCCGGTGGTGCGGCTCGTGCCGCGACTACGAAGCGACGTTCCGGCAGGCATCGACCGATTTCGGCGCCGCCTGCAACTTCGTCTGGATCGACATCGAGGACGA
>CAXSDY010000068.1:0-3285 GCA_964235835.1 uncultured Sphingomonadaceae bacterium
TCGACTTCGCCAAGGTGGTCGAGGCGTCGAAGGACAATCCGGTGTTCTACGTCCAGTATGCCCATGCGCGCATTTGCTCGCTGCAGCGCAAGGCGGCCGAGGCGGGCCTCGACCTCGCCGAGCCGGCGGACCGCTCCCTGCTCGACTCGGAGGAACTCGCGCTGGTCAAGCTCGCGGCGCAGTACCCGCGCCAGGTCGAGGCGGCAGCGCTGGCCCACGAACCCCACCGCATCGCCTTCTACCTCAACGACCTCGCGTCCGCCTTCCACTCGCTGTGGAACCGAGGCAACGATGATCCGGGCCGGCGCTTCCTGATCGAAGGCGAACCGGACCGGAGCCGCGCCCGGCTGGAACTTGCCCGCGGAATCGCGCAAGTCATCCGCAGCGGACTGGCGCTGATGGGAGTCGCCGCCGCGCAGGAGATGCGCTGATGGCGGACGCTTGGCCCGGCCCCGCTGGCCCCCCGCAACGTGACCCGCCGGGCGCGCGGCGCCGGTCCGCCCCGGCTGGCAAAGCGCGTGGGCGGTCGCCGCTGTCGTGGATCATCCCGGCGTTGCTGATCGTCGCCGCCGTGCTCGGCACCGCGCTCATCCTCAGCACGAGCCGCTCGCGTCCGCCGTTGGCGAACGTCACGCTCGACTCGCGCGGCGGCCCGAACCTGCCGCCGGCCATTCCGGCGCCAGTGGTCCAGCCCGACGGCAGCGCGTCGCCCAGCACCGCTCCGGCCCTGTCCCGCGCCGCGCGGGAGGAGGCCGCCGCCGCGCCGCACCCGAT
Source organism: uncultured Sphingomonadaceae bacterium (assembly GCA_964235835.1). Classification (GTDB taxonomy): domain Bacteria; phylum Pseudomonadota; class Alphaproteobacteria; order Sphingomonadales; family Sphingomonadaceae; genus Sphingomicrobium. The sequence continues at coordinate 775 of CAXSDY010000068.1, forward strand.
GCCCGAACAGCTCCGCGCCGCGCGGGAGATTGCCGAGACCCGCCGCGAGCAGGAGGTCGCCCGGGTCGCGCCCGCGCCGCCGGCGCCGCCCGCCCCGCCGACGCCGGCCTATGCGCCACGGCTCGCACCACCGGGCCGGGTTGTGCAGCTCGGCGCCTACGACAGCGCGCGGGAGGCCGAAAAGAAAGCTCAGCTGTTCCGCGCGCGCTACGGCGACCTGCTCGCCGCGCTGCCCAAGGCGGTGCTGCCCTCACGCGCGGCTGGTGCCAAGCGGTTCTACTACCGCGTCCAGTTCATCGCGCCGAACCAGGCCTATGCCGAGGTGACCTGCCAGCGCCTGCGCGCGGCTCGCCAAAGCTGCATCGTGCTTTATTGAGCCCTCAGGAGATCGACGAGAATGAGTGATCGGCGTGCCGTGTTCGACGAGGAAGGACTGCCCTGGCTCCAGGCCGTCGCGGACGAGGATGCGCCACGCGGCATGTCCGCGCGCAAGATGCTCGTCGCGCTGCTGCTGGTGCTGCTCGCCGCCGCGCTGATCGGCGCGACGTCCTTCCTGCTCGGACGCCGCAACGCGGGACCCACGGCCGGCCCGCCCGAGCTGATCAAGGCCGATCCGCGTCCCTACAAGGTCAAGCCGGCCGATCCGGGCGGGCTCGACGTCGCCGGCGAGAGCGAGACCGCCTTCGCGACCAGTGCCGGGGCCGACACTGATGCGTGGATCGACGTCAACGCGGTGACCGAGGCGCCGGTCGCCCGGCCCGAACCGAAGGCCGCGCCCACGCCCGCGCCGCCGGCCCTCGGGACCAAGCCCGTCCCGGCGCCGGCAACGCCGCACGAGGCCACTCCGCAGCCTGCCTCGGGCACGGTCGTGCAGCTGGGCGCTTTCTCGTCGGGCGCGAAGGCGGAGGCGGCGTGGAAAGCGCTCACCGCGCGCTTCGCCACACTCGCCGGCATGACCAAGATCGTCGTGCCGGTGGCGAGCGGCAGTGGCTCGCTCTATCGCCTTCGCGCCGCCGCGGGCTCCCCGGCCGATGCGCGGGCGATGTGCCAGTCGCTGCGGGTTGCGGGTGAGAGCTGCGTGGTGATCGGCTGATGCTGGCGGCGATCTTCGGCCTCGAGGGGCCGGAACTGACGTCGGCCGAAACGGCGCTGTTCCGCGACGCAGAGCCCGCCGGCTACATCCTGTTCCGCCGCAATTGCGAATCTCGGGCGCAGGTGCGGGCGCTGACCGCGGCGCTGCGCGAACTGCACGGGCGGGACGACCTGCCGATCCTGATCGACCAGGAGGGTGGCCGGGTCGCTCGCCTGAGGCCCCCCGAATGGCCCGCCTTCCCGCCCAACGACGCGTTCGACCGGCTTTATCAGGTGGCGCCGTCGTCGGCGATGCAGGCCGCCCGCTGGAACGCCCGCGCGATCGCCCTGACGCTCGCCGAGGTCGGCATCACCGTCGATTGCCTGCCGATGCTCGACGTGCGGCAGCCGGGCGCCAGCGACATCGTCGGCGACCGCGCGCTGGGGGCCGAGCCGATGCAGGTCGCCGCGCTCGGCCGCGCGCAGCTCGAGGGGCTCGCCTCCGCCGGGATCGTCGGCGTCGTCAAGCACATCCCGGGACACGGCCGGGCGCTAGTCGACAGCCATCTCGAACTGCCCTTCGTGGACGCCACCGACGAGGAACTGGTTATCGATCTCGAGCCGTTCGAGCGGCTCGCCGAGGCGCCGATGGGGATGACCAGTCACATCGTCTATCGCGCGTGGGACGCGGACCGCCCGGCGAGCCAGTCGCCCACGATCATCGCCGACATCATCCGCCAGCGGATCGGCTTCGCCGGCTTCCTGATGAGCGACGATATTGGAATGGAGGCGCTGTCCGGCGATGCCGCGAGTCGCGCCGTCGCCTGCGTCGAGGCCGGCTGCGATGTCGCGCTGCACTGCTCCGGCAGGTTCGAGCAAATGGTCGCGGTGGCCGGCGCCATCCCGCCCCTGTCGCCCGGCGGGCACGCCCGGCTCGCGCGCGCCATGGCGGCGCGCTTCACCGACGGGGAGGGGATGAGCATGGCCGAGGCGGTCCAGACCCGCGACACGCTGCTGGCGCTCGCCTGACCCGCGCGATAGGCTCCTCTCGATGAGCGGGGTGGACGATGAATTCGCAGCCGTCGAGCAGGGCGATGCGCTCACCCTGACGCTGGGCAGCTGGGAGGGTCCGCTCGATCTCCTGCTGGCGCTTGCCCGCGCGCAGAAGGTCGACCTGCGCGAGATCTCGATCCTGGCGCTGGTCGAGCAGTATCTCGCCTACCTCGACGGCGCGCGGGCGCTGCGGCTCGAGATCGCGGCCGACTACCTCGTCATGGCCGCGTGGCTCGCGTACCTGAAATCCTGCCTGCTGCTGCCCAAGGAGCCGGACGTCGAGCCGAGCCCGGAAGAGCTTGCGTTGCGGCTCCAGCTGCGCCTCCAGCGGCTCGACGCGATGCGGGATGCCGGCGCCCGGCTGCTCGGCCGCGACCGGATCGGGCG
>CAXSDY010000068.1:3385-12946 GCA_964235835.1 uncultured Sphingomonadaceae bacterium
GGCGCCGTGCTGATGGACGATTATGTGCGCGCGGTCGAAGCGCTCCTGTTCGCCGCGTCGGACCCGCTCACCCATCAGGATATCGCCCGCCATGCGGGAGAGGGCGACGTCGACGCAGCGTTGTGCGACCTTGCCGAACGCTACGCCGGCCGCGGGGTCGAGCTGGTCGAGCGCGGCGGCCGCTGGCATTTCCAGACCGCGCCCGACCTGGCCCATCTTCTGCGCCGCACGCGCGAGGAACCGCGCCGGCTGTCGCGCGCGGCGACCGAATGCCTCGCGATCGTCGCCTATCACGAGCCCGTCACCCGCGCCGAGATCGAGGCGATCCGCGGCGTCCAGATCAGCAAGGGCACGCTCGACGTGCTGATGGAGGCGGGCTGGGTGCGCACCGCCGGACGCCGGGAGAGCCCCGGACGGCCGCTGCTCTACGCGACCACGCCGGCGTTCCTGACGCACTTCGGCCTCGCCTCGCGGCGCGACTTGCCGGGCATCGACGACCTGCGCGCCGCCGGCCTGCTCGACCCGCTCGACGAAGCCGCCGTGTCCCTATCGCTGGAGTCGAGCGTTGAAGAGGACTAAGCAGGCCCAAGTCGATCTTCGGAGTGCATCTCATGGGCGGTTTCAGCCTCATTCACTGGCTTATCCTGGGCGTTGTGATCCTGCTGCTGTTCGGCGGCAATCGCTTCTCTTCGATGATGGGCGACGTCGCCAAGGGACTGAAGAGCTTCAAGCAGGGCATGGCCGAGGACGACAAGCCGCACGATCCCCGCGCGCCCGATCCCCGCGCCGTGCCGCCGGCCCAGCAGCAGAGCCAGCAGCAATATATCCAACCGCCGATCGACCTCACGCCCCAGCCGCCGCACCCGCCGCAGCCCCCAACCGAGGTCAACGTCTCGCCGTCGACCGACGAGCGCCGCTGACCGGCTGACGGGAACCCGCCATGTTCGGCGTCGACAGTTCCGAGCTGTTCATCGTCGCGATCGCGGCGCTGATCTTCATTGGCCCCAAGGACCTGCCGCGGGTGATGCGCGTGGTCGGCCAGTGGGTCGGCCGGGCGCGCGGCATGGCGCGCCACTTCACCGCCGGGATCGAGAACATCATCCGCGAGGCCGAGCTCGAGGAGATGGACAAGAAGTGGCGCGAGGAGAATGCGCGCATCATGGCGCAATATCCGGCGACCGCCGCCTACCCCGAACCGCTCGCCGCGACGCCGCCTGCCCCCCAGGCGCCGCCGGCGACTGACGCTGCCAACGACGAGCCGTCGCTGCCGCTCGACCTGCCCCGCCGCGAACTGCCGTGAGGGACATCGACGACAGCAAACAGCCGCTGCTCGAACATCTGATCGAGCTCCGGCGGCGGCTCCTGTGGTCGCTCGCGACGCTCGGCGTGACGTTCGGCCTGTGCCTGACGCAGGCGCGCCGGATCTTCGCCTTCCTCGTCCAGCCGCTCCTGCGGGCAGGGCAGGGCAAGATCATCTACACCGACATCTTCGAGGCGTTCTTCGTCGAGGTGAAGGTCGCGCTGTTCGCCGCGCTGATGCTCAGCTTCCCCGTCATCGCGACGCAGATCTGGCGGTTCGTCGCGCCGGGCCTCTACGCCAAGGAGAAGCGGGCGTTCCTGCCGTTCCTGCTGCTGACGCCGTTCTTTTTCGTGGGCGGCGCGGCCTTCGCCTATTTCGTGACCATGCCGTTCGCGCTCCATTACCTGCTGAGCTACCAGGGCAACGTCGGCGGCATCCAGCAGGAGGCGCTGCCCGGCGTCGGCAACTACCTGAGCTTCGTCACCCGTTTCCTGTTCGGCTTCGGCGTCGCCTTCCTGCTGCCGATCCTGCTGATGATCCTCGAGCGAGCTGGCATCGTCACGCGCGAGCAGCTCGCCAAGTCACGCCGCTACGCGATCGTCATCGTCCTAGCGGTGTCCGCCGTGCTCACCCCGCCCGACGCCGTGTCGATGCTGCTGCTCGCGGGCCCACTCTACGCTCTTTACGAACTGGCGATCGTTGTCATCCGCATCACGCACTGGCGCGCCGGGCGGCGCGGGCACGCGGACGCCTCAGCAACAACGGTTGAAAATCAAGATGTCGAGGGGCCCCAAGCATTTGTGGGCCCGGAAACGCCACCGGGGGGGGGGAGGGTTGGCGGTTCCGGGCCCATTTGATCGGATAGCGAGAGCGGGGGGGCAAAAAGTCACTATCCGAAGAGCACAACGCGTCTAAATTCAGGACGGTTCCGGCGCCCGCAAAAATTATCCGCGCTCAAGTAAACCAGTGCAGAATGGCGGGTTAAGCCGGAAAAACCGGCAAACCGACGCTCAGCCGGCCCAGCCGCAACTCGAGCGACGAGCGCAGCTGCCGGGCCAGGCCGGTCACGACCCGCTCGAACTGCACCTTGTCCGCGTCTTCCGGGTCGGGCTCGGTCAGCGCTGCGCTCTCGATCGTTAACCGGGCTGTCAGTTCGCCCGTGCGCCGCAGCTCGATCTCGATTGGCGCCTCGGGCACGCGCAACATCGAGAATTCCACGACCTCCGTGACGAGGAAGGTGGCGGCAACGGCGACATCCTGCGTCGTCTGCGCGCTGTCGACGTCGAGCGCGATCGGCGTGCGGCGAGCGCTCGCCGGCGCCGATCCGCGCAACCCGGCCGCAAGCTCGGTCAGCAAGGGCCGCAACGCGATCCCGCGGTTGGCCTCGCCCTCCGCATAATGATTGCGGTGCACGACAGCGAGCGCATCGACCCGCCGGCCGATCGCCGCGTAGGCTGCCTGACCTTCCGCGGAATCGGTGTTGCGGCCATGGATGCTGAGCAGCGAGGCGACTACCTGCAGATTGTTCTTCACCCGGTGGTGAACCTCGCGCACGAGCCGACGCTGCCCCTCCAGCGCGTCGGCCATCTCGCGCTCCGAGCTCTCGATCCGCGACACCGCGCGCGAGAACGCCTCGCCGAGGCTCTCGATCTCGATCGCCGGGCCGATGCGGCGGGGCAGGGTGAAGGCACCCGCGGTCGGGTCATAGGTCGACACCGCCCGCTCCATGCGGCGCAGCGGCCGGATCAGGAGGCGAGTCAGAAGCGACCAGCTGATGAGCGCCGCGACGATCCACATCGCGAGCGGCAGGAGCAAGGTCAGCCATTCGGCCGTGCTCAGTCGGTCGAGCGGTACGCTGACGCGCACCGACAATTGTCCGGCCGCGATGTTGCGCAGGATGGTCCGCGGCCGATGCGTGGTGGTGTCGCTATCGCCGATGATCGCGGCTGCGTTGACCCCGTCGTCGAGTTGAACAGAGCTGACCACGCGGCTCACGTCCCGCGCCGCGTTGGCCAGTTCGGCGAACGAGATTCGGTTTGTCGCCATTCCGTTCTCGACCCCGACGCGAACGAACAGCGCCCTGCTCGCCGGATCGAGCCATAGCGCGATGTGGCCCGGCGCAGCGATGCGCGCGCCCGCGGGGCGGCGGAACTCCGCCGTGGTGCAATGTTCACCGCCGTCCGGCGATTCGATCGAGAAGCTGCGCGAGATCGCCGGCGCAATCGCGAGCGAGCGTCGCGCTTCGTCGCAGTCGTTCGCATCGGGCGTCGCCAGCGCGCCGTTCGCCGCCACCCTCAGGGCCAGTGCGTTGCGCGCGATGAGGCTCTCGACGGCGCGTGCGACCGCCTGATCCTGCTCCTCGGCGCGCTGGCCAAGCGCCGCATTGGCGCGGTCGATGCTGCTGCGAGCGGCCCAGATCATCGCGATCCCGATCGGCAGCAGCGCCAGCGAGATCAGCAGCAGGAGCTTCGCCGCGGTCGGCAGGCGATCGAACGAGCTGCGCATCACGACGGGTCGCCCCGCGGATCGGCCGACCGGGCCTTCAACGGACACGCGAACTCAGCCGAGGCGGCCGAGCAGGTCCGTAAGATCGGAGGGGATAGTTTCCCGCAAGGTGTCGTCGTAAACCGATCGCAACGCGCGGCCGACGTCCGCCGGCCGCGCGGCCACTCGCTTGCGACCCGCGGCAGCGGCTGGAGGTTTCGGGCTCTTGACCGTGGACTCATTGGGGTCGCCGTGGTTGCTCGCGTCCTTAGAGGCTTGCACCCCTGCGCCATCCGCACTCTCGACCTTGTCGCTGGCACTCAACTTTTCGCCCCTCCCCCATGATCCGACTCTCGCACGATCGACCACCCGTCGGCCAAAGCCGTCGAGCGGACACGTCGCGGGCAGGCGAATCGCGCCTCCCACAAACGTCGTTGCACACGTGCCGATCCCTACGCGCGCGGATCGGATCGAATGTCCACTATTCGACATCCCGCTCGGGAAACCAAACGCAAGCTGCTTTGTTCCACTTCCGGACAACGCGCCGTAGGGCAGGGCGCTCCCTTGCGGGACACTTCGTGAGCACGCCCCCAGCAATCGCCCGCCCTTGCATCGCCGATGGCCCGCGCCCAATAGGGCCCGCGTCGTCACGAACAGGAGTTCACACCCGTATGTCGCTTGGTCAGGACCTCGCCCCGCACCTTCCGTTCCTGCGCCGCTATGCGCGCGCCCTGACCGGCAGCCAGGCGCACGGCGATGCGTTCGTCCGGGCTACTCTGGAGGCGATCGTCGCCTCGCCGGACGACTTCCCGCGCGACGTCGACCCGCGGCTCGGGCTTTACCGGATCTTTCACGTCATCTGGTCGAGCGCGAACATCGAGGAAGGCGACGAGCCGGACGACGGCTACAACCAGGCCGAGGGGATCGCGCGCGCCCGTCTGTCGCGGATCACGCCGCTGTCGCGCCAGGCCCTGCTACTGACCTCGCTCGAGGGCTTTTCGACCGAGGATACGGGCTATCTGATCGGCGCCAGCCCGAGCGACGTCGACGGCCTCGTCAACGAGGCGCTGGCCGAAATCGAACGGCAGACGCTCGCCGACGTGCTGATCATCGAGGACGAGCCGATCATCGCCATGGATATCGAGACGATCGTTCGCGACCTCGGCCATAACGTCACCGGCGTCGCCGTGACCCGCGACGAGGCGGTGGCGCAGGCCCGCCAGAACCCGCCGGGCCTGGTCCTCGCCGATATCCAGCTCGCCGACGATTCGAGCGGCATCGACGCGGTCAAGGACATCCTCGCGGAATTCTCCGTGCCCGTGATTTTCATCACCGCCTTCCCGGAGCGCCTGCTGACCGGCACGCGCCCCGAGCCGACCTTCCTGATCACCAAGCCGTTTCAGCGGGCGACGGTGAAGGCAGCGATCAGCCAGGCCCTGTTCTTCGACGCGGCAACCGTTCCGGCGGGCTGATCCGGCGCGTTCGTGGCGCCGGGAACATGGGCGCGCAAGCTTCGTTGCCCTTGCGAATTGATCGACACTGCAAGGACTTGCGATGCCTGACGATAATCCTGAACGGCTGACCAAGACCGAGGCGAGGGCCGGGAGCACGCCAGGCGTAGCGCGCAACGCCTTGATTTTCGGGATGATCCTTGTCGTGGTGGCGTTCGCCCTTATCTTGTTCATCGCCGGCTGAGCGCTTAGGCTCTTGGACGATCGCGGATCGGTAACGAACGTTGCCATGGCGACCGGGACGCAGCGTCCCGGTCGGCCGCTGGCGGGGGTGGGGCAGTTGATCGACGACGAAGACGAAGACGAGCTCGATTCCGCGCCCAAGCCGGAGCCGATCCCGCTCCCCGACGACGAGTTCAAGGACCAACTCGGCCAGGTCATCCCGCATCTTCGCGCCTTCGGCCGCTCGCTCTCGGGCAGCCGCGATCTCGCCGACGATCTGGTGCAGGAGACGTTGCTCAAGGCGTGGGCGGCGCGCAAGCGGTTCCAGGCCGGAACGAACATGCGCGCGTGGACCTTCATCATCCTGCGCAACTTGTTCCTCAGCCAGATGCGCCGCGCCCGCTTCAAGGGCGAGTGGGACGATGTCACGGCGTCCAAGATCCTCGCTGCGCCGGCGAGTCAGGACCGACACATCGAGCTTGGCGACATGCAGCGGGCGCTGATGCACTTGCCACAGCCGCAGCGCGAAGCGTTGATCCTGGTCGGCGCCGGCGGCTTTGCGTACGAGGAAGCGGCCGAGATCTGCGGCTGCGCGGTCGGCACGATCAAGAGCCGGGTGGCGCGCGGCCGTGTTGCGCTCGAGGCATTGATGTCGGGCGGCAAGCTACCCTCCCGCCGCCAGCACAAGACCGACCCGGATAAGAGCGCCCTCCAGAGCATCATGGGCGAAGTCGAGGAGCTCAGCCGCGACCATGATCCCGCCGCCAGCGATGCGGCGATCTGAAACGGTCGATACGACCCTTGCATCAGCGCGCTTAGTTGAGGCGGCCCAGCAGTTCCTGGAAGTCCCGCTCGCACGCTTGATCGTCCCGCGGCGCGCAGAACGCACGGCGCAACGCGGCGGCGATTCCGGCCTGGACCGGCGGGAATTCGACCCTGATCACGCGGCGGTCCATCTCGGCGGTCTCCGGTTCCTTCAGCAAGGATCGTGCGGCATTCATCGCCTCAACAACGGTCCATGGCGTGGGATGTTTCCGTTTGATGGCAGAAGCGGGCAGAGCGTGACATGATGGACACGCTCGGCAGGCCGGCACGAGCGGACGCGATCAGCCGTGCGGCGGCGCACGCACCCTTCCTGCGTGAAGCGATCGCCGCCCTCCCGGCGATCGTCGACGCGTTCGCGCAGCAGGGGGCAGGCGCGGCCGTGCAGGCCGCCTTGGCGACCGGGATCGGCGAGGTCGGCGCGGCGCTCAGACAACGCCGCCGCGCTCTCGCCTTGGCCGTCGCGCTCGGCGATCTGTCCGGCGAGTTGCCGCTCGAGGCCGTCACCCGCGCCCTGTCGGACTTTGCCGATCACGCGCTTGACGAAGCCGTCGCCGCCGCGATCCGCGAGCGGGTGCCGGACGCCGAGCCGGTGGGTCTGGCGGTGATCGCGCTCGGCAAGCTCGGCAGCCGCGAGCTCAACTATTCGTCGGACGTCGATCTGATCCTGCTGTTCGACCCCGCGACACTGCCGCGCCGCGCCCGCGACGAGCCGGGCGAGGGGGCGGTGCGGATCGGCAAGCGGATGGTCGAGCTCCTCCAGGCGCGCACCGGCGACGGCTACGTCTGCCGAGTCGACCTGCGCCTGCGCCCCTCGCCCGAGGTGACGCCGATCGTCCTGCCGATCGACGCCGCGATTGCGCATTACGAAAGCCTGGCTCTGCCGTGGGAGCGGGCGGCCTTCATTCGGGCCCGCGCCGCGGCCGGCGACAAGCCCCTCGGGCAGCGCTTCCTGAACGAGGTCGAGCCGTTCGTGTGGCGCCGCGCGGTGGACTTCGGCGCGATCGACGAAATTCGCCAGGTCTCGCAACGCATCCGCGACCATTACGCGCAGGGGCAGGCGTTCGGCCCAGGCTTCGACCTCAAGCGCGGCAAGGGTGGCATCCGCGAGGTCGAGTTCTTCACCCAGGTGCAGCAGCTGATCCACGGCGGCCGCGAGCCCGGGCTGCGCGCGCCGGCAACCCTCGACGCGGTGGCCGCCCTGGCCGGCGCGGGCCGGCTCTCGCGCGATACGGCGGCGGCGCTGAGCGATGCCTACCGCGCGCTGCGCACCGCCGAGCATCGGGTCCAGATGGTCGACGATCAGCAGACCCATCGCCTTCCGCCCGATCCCGCCGCGCTCGACGGCGTCGGCCGGCTCGGTGGCTTGGCGGACGGCCGCGCGCTGCTCGCCTCGCTCGCCCCGCATGTCGAGGTGGTCGCGCGCCAGTTCGACCAGCTCGTCGACCAGCCCGGCACCGGCCTTTCGACCGATCCTGGACTGTTGCGCGGAGAGCTTGCCAGGCTGGGGCTGGAGGATGTCGATACCGCCGCTCGGCGCATCGCCGATTGGCGCTCGGGCCGGGCACGATCCCTGCGCTCGACACCGGCACTGGCCGCGTTCGAAGCGATGCTGCCGACCCTCATGGCCGCGATTGCCCGGGCCGGCGACCCCGCCCATGCGCTCAACCGCCTCGCCGACCTCATCGAACGCGTCCCGAGCGGCGTGAACCTGTTCCGCCTGCTCGAGGCGCGCCCCGCGCTGGCGAACATGCTCGCGGTGATCCTCAGCCATGCGCCGGCCCTGGCCGAGCAGCTCGCCCTGCGGCCCGGCCTGCTCGACGGGCTCGTGGACCAGACGAGCTTCGAACAGCCGCTCGCCCCGGCCGAGATCGCACGCCTGCTGCAGCGGGAGATCGCGGGCGAGCCGCTCGACCGGGCGCTGGAGACGGTTCGCCGCGTCGTCAACGAACGGCGCTTCGCGTATGGCGTGCAGCTCGTCGTCGGACGGCGCGACCCGCTGGTCATCGGACGGGGCTACAGCGACCTAGCGGAGGGCGCCATGGAGGCGCTGGCGACCGCGACCGAGGCCGACTTCGCCGCGAACCATGGCCGCATCGCCGGTGGCGAACTGGTGGTCCTCGCGCTCGGCCGCTTCGGCGGCCGGATGCTGACCAACGCCTCGGACCTCGACCTCATCTTCCTGTTCGACGCCCCGCCCGGTGCGACGTCGGACGGCGCACGCCGGCTGACCGCGACCGATTACTACAACCGCCTGGCGAGCCGGCTCGTCGCCTCGCTCAGCGTGCCCACGGCCGCCGGCCCGCTCTACGAAGTCGACACCCGGCTTCGTCCGGAAGGGGCGAAGGGCATGCTCGCCGTCAACCTGGCCGCGTTCGATACCTATCAGCGCCAGCAGGCCTGGACGTGGGAGCGGATGGCCCTGTGCCGGGCGCGGACCGTGCTCGGGCCGCCGGAGGCGCGTGCCCGCGCCGAGCGGCTGGTGGCGGACCTGCTGCGCTTGCCGGCCGATGCCGCCAAGGTCCGCGCCGACTCGGCGAACATGCGAGTCGAAATGGCGCGGCACAAGCCGTCGTCGGGTCCGCTCGACATCAAGCTTGGCGGCGGCGGCCTCGTCGACCTGGAGTTCGCGGTCCAGACGCTGCAGCTGGTCCATGGCTCCGGCCTCAATCCCGCGATCGGCCCCGCCATCGACGAACTCGCGGGCGGCGGGTTGATCGACCCGGCGCTTCGCGCCGACCACGACCTGCTCAGCCGCATGCTCGTGATCCTCCGCCTCGTCGCGCCGCGCGGCGAGCCGGCGCCCGCCAGCCGTCAACTCGTCGCCGAGGTCTGCGGCCTGGCTGACTGGACGGCCCTGCTGGACGCGCAGGCCGCCGCGCGCCAAAGGATCGCCGCGGCATGGAGCGAGGTGAAACGATGATCGGCGAAGGCGACCCGGTTCCGGAGGCGACACTTCCGCTCAGCAACGGCACGACGATCAAACTCGCCGGCGCGGGGCCGTTGGTCGTCTACTTCTACCCGAAAGACGACACGTCCGGCTGCACCCGGGAGGCCCAGGATTTTACCGAACTTGCGGCTGACTTCGCCAGGGCCGGCGCGCGCGTCGTGGGCGTTTCGCGCGACCCTATGAAGAAGCACGACAAGTTCATCGCCAAGTACGAACTCGCCGTCCCGCTCGCCAGCGACGAGGACGGCGCGCTCAGCGAGGCGTTCGGGACCTGGGTCGAAAAGTCGATGTACGGCCGCAAGTACATGGGCATGGAACGCGCCACCTTCCTC
>CAXSDY010000069.1:0-12777 GCA_964235835.1 uncultured Sphingomonadaceae bacterium
GGTGAAGTGACGTGGTCCGGTTCGTGGTCGGTATCATTCGTCATGGTGGCTTGCCTTCTGGCTAGCGGACGCGCCCATCGCGGCCTTCGCAGGCGTCGAAGAGCGGGAGCCGGTCGGACCTGCACCGCCGGGGCGCAGCCGCGAGCGGCCGGAGCAAAGCGGAGGACGGCGAAGCGGGCTATTTTGGTTCGCGATGTAAAGGCGGGACTCGTTCCCGCCGACGGAAAATAGCCCGGCGCAGCCGTTGCCGGCCCGGCCGGGTTCCGGTCCGACAAGCCCTCTCAGAAGGCCGTGGGCGGGGCTCTACCCGCGGCACAGACAATCCGGTGAAGACGGTTCCGGGCGAACGGCGATCACGCCGCCTGGATGGGACTATTCGAGATCAAAAATTGCTCGGCATCCGCCCGGTCGATTTGGATCCTGACCCCGTCTGCCAACGCGAACAGCCCGAGCTGGCGGAGGTCGTCGTTGAAGTCGCCGAGGGCCGGTGTGAGCATCATCGTCTCGACCCCGGCTGCATGCGCGCGCTCGGCCAGCGTTTCCGCCGCATGCCGTCCGGCCGTATCGTTGTCCCGCGCGATGTAGAGTCGGCGAAGGTTGTTCGGTAGCAGCAGCGCAGCGAGGTGGTTGGCGGATAGAGCTGCAACCATCGGCAAAGTTGGCATAATACATCGCAGAGACAGCATTGTCTCGATACCTTCGCCGGCCGCCAGCACATCTGATGCCTTCCCGAACCTGACGCCGTTGCCGAGAAGCAACCCCATGGCGCGTCGCGGCGTCGAGATTGGTGCCTTGGCTCTGCCGGACGCATCGAGCCAGGTGCGGTGCGCGCCGGTGATGATGCCGGTATCGTCGGTCACGGCTGCGACCAGCGCGGGCCAGCTGTCGCGCACGTGGTCGGCAGGGTCATCGTTGTCGCTGCGATACCAGCAACGCGGATGGTAGCGCAGTCCGGTACAAGTTCGTGCGCCGGTGATGCCGCGCTCGCGCAGATAGGTCTCGGCTAGCGTGCCCGTGATCGGCTTCGACATCGCGAACAGCCGCTGTGCCGCCTCCGGCGATCCGGTCGGTGCGGGAAGTTGATGCCAGTAGGTGTCGGTTGGCTCGGCTCGAGGCAAGGCCAGGAAGCCACGCGCTTCGTGAAGCGTGTCACGTAGCGTTGTCAGGTGCTCGCAGCGGGCGATGATGTCGAGCAGGTCACCGTGCTCGCCGGTGGCAGCGTCGGTCCATTTGCCGGCGAGCTTACCGCCATCGCATGCCTTCAGCCGGACGAACAGGCTGCGCCCTGGCGTGTTATCGGCGTCGCCAATTAGCCAGTAGCGGCCCTCGCGGCGGCCGCTGGAGAGATAGTGGCGGCAGACCGCCTCGGCCTGGTCGGCGAGGCGGCGCGCGATGTCTGCGGCACGGTCCTGCATGGCGTGAAGCTCCGGGACAAAAAAGGCCCGCCGTCGGGCATTTCGACGGCGGGCCATGAGGTGCGGGGTGCAACCCTTACTCGGCGGCGATGGCGTGGTATTCGTCGACCTGCTCATCCTCGGCGTGGTCGGTAGCATCGTCCACGGCCGGTTCGCCGTCGATCGCCGCCGGTTCTTCGCCGACTGCGGGCGCTTCTAAGTCTGCGACCGGCACGACCGCGAACAGCGTGCGGCCCGGCGGACGCAGCGGCTCGGGCAGCCAGCCCGACCCGGCGAGCAGCGCCTCGGCTTCCGCCGCCATCTCCGGCTTCTTCAACTGGACGATGCGATCCGCCGCCTGCTCGCCCTTCGCTTCCCGCACCGCGCCCATGATGCGCGCCTTGGTGACGCGGCCGAAATAGGTGTCGATCGTCGGCACCCAACCGGCGGACACCATGTCGAGGTCGACCGCGGTGGCGAGCCGGTCGGCATGCGCAAGCGCCTTGGGCCGACGGTTGTACGGCTCGTAGATCGCGTTGACCGACAGCGATACGCAGTGGGCGAACAGTGCAAGCCGCGTATCGCCGTCGAACCCGGCGAGCGCATCCCACAGGTCGTCCGTATCCTTCGGCAGGACCTGCGCCCACTCCGCATGGCTCGCATCGTACGCCGCTGCCAATGCGCTGTCGACAAGCCCCGGTGCCTGTGCCGCAAACCCGACGCTCTTCAGGTCCAGTTCGAGACAGCTGTCCTGCGCATAGCGGTAGAACACGCGCAGGCAGAACGCATGGAGCGCCGCGAGAAACGCGATCTCGGGACGACTGCCGAGCGCGTGGCGCAGCGCCAGCGTGCGATGCGCGGTCAGTTCGCTCACCAACCGGTCGGGGATGGGCTTCAGCCCTTCGTCCTCCTCCGGCTCGGCCGGTGCGGACGCGCCATCGTCGATGCCCGCATCTTGCTGGTCGGACTGATCGGCGTCAGTCGCTTCGCCGTCACCCTGCTCAGCTTCAGCCTCGGGCTCAGCCGGGAGCTCGTCCTCCGCGCGGACATAGCCGCGATCGACGCGAAGCGAGCCCGCGCTGTCGATGCTGACGAACGCACCGGCGCGCGCCACCTCTGCCGCGTCGAACACAAACGGCCGCTCGTCGAACGCGGCGATAGCCATCTCGATCTCGGCAAGTCGTGCGTCGACCTCTTCGGGCAGGTCCTCGTCGCTACCTGCGTAGGTTTCCTCCAGCCCGTCGAGCTCCGCCTGCAAGGCATCGCGCGTCGCCTGCTCCTCGTCGGTCAGCGAGACCTGTTCGCCGAATAGCCGACGCAGGCCATAGGTATGACCGTAGGCGAAGTCGGGCGCGACCTCGGTCCACTTCCACCCTTCGGCACCGATTGCTTCCGAATCATCGCGCAGCTTCTCGGCGACGAGCATGTCGAGCAGCCCTGCATCCTCAAGCCAGCCGCCGTGATCCTGCTCGAACAGGTCGCTCAGGATCGTGCCACCAGCTTCGACATATGCCTCGAGCCCGACGAACAAGGCGCGCTTGTCGGTCGCCTTCACCGCACCCTCGGTCAGCATCCGCCGGATGGCGTAGGGCTGCTTGTCGTAGGACTGGCTTATGCGCTCGAACACCTGCTCCTGGCGGGCATGGTCGGCGTTGACCGTGAACGCCATCAACTGGTCGAGCGTCATGCCGTCTTCAGCATAGACGTCGAGCAGCTTCGGGCTAACCGAGGCGAGGCGCAGCCGCTGCTTGACGACCGCAACGGGCACAAACTGAGCGGCGGCGATCTCCTCCTCCGACTGGCCCTTCTCGCGCAGCGCAAGGAAGGCGCGGAACTGGTCGAGCGGGTGCAGCGGTGCGCGCTGGACGTTCTCGGCGAGGCTGTCCTCCTCGGGCGTGCCCGCCTCGCGCACGACGCATGGCACCGGCGCGGTCTTGGCGAGGCGCCGCTGCTTGACCAGCAACGCGAGCGCCCGGTAGCGGCGACCGCCGGCCGGGATCTCGTACATGCCGGTCTCGACGCCATCGGCGTCGCGAACCGGACGCACCATGACGCTCTGCAGAAGCGTGCGGCGCGCGATATCCTCGGCCAGCTCCTCGATCGAGACGCCCGCCTTGATGTGACGGACGTTGGACTGGCTCAGCAACAACTTGTCGAACGGAATGTCGCGCGACGACGACAGCGTGATCTTCTGAACGGACTTGGTCACGGGTCTTCTCCATGACGGGCGGTCAGGAGCCACTCTCCCGACCCTCAACCCGTCACGAAGAGAGGCGCAGCCCTCTCCCTCTAATGGGATGAGGCTGCGCCACGCGACGAACCGAGGGATCGGGACCTTTTAAACGCTTGCTAGGAGCTTCGCGGCCTTGCCCTCCAGCTCCAGCCGGGCGTCCTGATGAGGCTTCGCGCGAGCTAGCGCGGTGATCCCTTGCACGAAGTCGAAGATCGACTCCGGCGGGTGCCCTTCCTCCCCCAGCACACTGGCGATGATCTTCTCGGTCTGGGGACGCGAGAAGCCGCGTTTCCGCAAGAACGTCTCTCGATCATCGTCCTCGCGCGCGACGATCGCCTCGCGCGCAGCCCGGATGCCGGCCATGAATGGTGCCGGCGATGAGGTAGCAAATCGCTCCAGCGCCGGGGCCGCCTGGTGCGCGAAGCGGTGGCCTGCGAACTTGCTGTGTCGGATGCTGATCTCCTCGAAGCCTTCGGCACCCCAAATGTTGCGGTTCATGCACACGGCCCGAAGATAGAACGACGCCATCCCGAGCGTCTTCGAACCGACCTCACTGTTCCAGCAATAGAAGCCGCGGAAGTAGAGATCGGGATCTCCATTGGGCAGCCGGCCGGCCTCAATCGGGTTCGCGTCGTCCACTAGGAACAGGAAGACGTCGCGATCCGACGCATAGAGGGTCGTGGTGTCCTTGGTCACCTCAACGAACGGGTTGTGGGTCATGGTTGACCAGTCGAGCAGGCCAGGCACCTTCCAGCGCGTATCGCCCGTGCCGTCACCGGCGATGCGCATCACCGCCTCGACCAATTCATGGTCCCAGATCCGGCCATAGTCGGGGCCGGTCACCGCGCGCAGCTCTATCCGGCCGTCGTCGGCCTCCAGCGTTTTCACCAGTTCGGCGCGGTGCGACAGCAACCCGTGCTGGAGATTGATGCCGGCAAGTGGGGCCGGGAGCTGCCGCATATAGCTCGCGGGTGCCCCGACCAAGCTGCAGAGCTGCCCGTAGGACCAATGCGTAGGCGCCACTGGCGCGTCTTGGCCGGGAACCGTGAGCGTCAGCCGCTGGGCATTATCGCGGCTTGCCTCCACGCTCAACGTCATGGTCTCGATCGTTCGGGCAGTCGCGCGCTCGGACCGGGCGCGGACGGCCGCGTGTAGCGCACCGAGAGACAAATAACGTTCGTCGTCAGGGCGGCTGAACCACTCGGAGGAGACGCGGCCGATCCGCTCGCCGCGCGAGATGTCGACCTTGTAGGCTCCCGTCGTAGGGGGACGCCAGGCGTTGGAGGCGCGAGGATCGGAAAGCGTAGTCGCCATGGGATATCTCCACGACGGGCGCCAAGAGCCTCTCTCTCAGCCTCAACCCGTCATGGCGACAGCCAAATTCCTCTTCCTCTCGAGGAGTTGCGGTCGATCCAGCCGCTGATCGGGCGAGAATCGGCCCGCCGGCACAGAACAGTCTCCTCCGATTTGTTCTCGGATGTTGTCAAAAGGACACGTTTTTGCGCGATTGGTTAGCCAATAACACGCAACAGAGTGCTTCCGCAGTGCTTCCGCATATGTTCAGGCGCGCGAGAGTTTCCGCGCCGGGTCAGTTAAGTCATTGGTCCCGAACGGTTATGCTGGTGCTGCCGAAGGGGATCGAACCCTTGACCTCAGCCTTACCAAGGATGCGCTCTACCACTGAGCTACGGCAGCACGGTGCGGGGTAGCGCGGCCTATGGCGCTCGCCACAAGGTGCGTCAAGGCGAGCTTGCCCATCGGCCAGACGGCGCGCTAGCGCGAGCAATGGCCGAAAAGGACGAAGCCAAGCAACGCGAACGGGAGCAGCGGCTCGCGGCGGCGCTGCGCGCCAACCTGCGCCGGCGCAAGGAGCATGCGCGCGACAAGCCCGCCGCAGACCCCGACTAGAGCGGTGCGCAGGCCGCTGCGAGCCATGCTCGGTCTGCGTCCTCGAGCTGGGGGCCGATCCGCGCCAGCACCTCGGCGTGGTAGGTGTCGAGCCAGGCGAGCTCGGCCGGCGACATGATTTCCGTGACGATCAGGCGGCGCTCGATCGGCGCGAAGGTCAGCGTCTCGAAGCCGAGCATCTCCTTCTCGGCACCGACGATCTCGCGCTCGACCACCAGCACGAGGTTCTCGATGCGGATGCCGTATTCGCCCGCCTTGTAGTAGCCGGGCTCGTTGGACAGGATCATACCTGCGCCCAGCGGTTCGTCGCCGCCCGGCTGCGCCGAGCCGACCGGGGCGATGCGCTGCGGCCCTTCGTGCACCGATAGGAAACTGCCGACGCCGTGGCCGGTGCCGTGCGCGTAGTCGAGTCCGGCCTGCCACAACGGACGACGCGCGAAGCTGTCGAGCTGCGATCCGCGCGTGCCGCTGGGAAACACGGCGGTGACGATGGCGATATGCCCTTGGAGCACCCGCGTGAACCGGTCCCGCATTTCTTCGCTGGGTGTGCCAATGGCAAGCGTACGGGTGATGTCAGTCGTCCCGTCCGCGTACTGACCGCCGGAATCGATCAGGTACAGCGAACCAGGCTCAAGCCGCCGGTTGGTCTCCGCGGTCGCCTTGTAGTGGACGATGGCGCCGTTCGGCCCGGCGCCGGAAATTGAATCGAACGACAGATCCTTCAGCAGGCCGTTCTCGCGGCGCAGCGCCTCGAGCTTGTCGGACGCGGTCAGTTCGTCGAGCGCACCCTTCGGTGCCTCCACTTCGACCCAGCGCAGGAACCGCGCCATGGCCGCACCGTCCCGGGCCTGCGCTGCCTTGTGCCCGGCGATCTCGACCGGATTCTTGATCGCGCGCGGCAGCACCGTCGGGTCGCGCTTGGCGACGATCGTTGCGCCACCCCGCTCGAGCGCCGCGAAGATGGCCGCGACCGAGCGTTCGGGATCGACGGCGACGGTCCTGCCGCCAAGCCGCGTGAGCGCAGCTTCGAAGTCGGCGCGTTCATGCAGGCGTACGCCATTGCCGAGGTGCTGGGCGACCTCGGCGCCGATCTTCTCGCCGGCGACGAACAGGTCCGCCGTCCCGTCGGCGTGCACCAGCGCATAGGCCAGCGCGACCGGCGTATGACTCACGTCCGTCCCGCGCACGTTGAACGTCCAGGCGATCGAATCGAGCGCAGCGAGCACCGCCGAGTCGGCCCTCATCTCCCCGAGCCACTCGGCAATTTGCGTCCGCTTGTCGGCGGAACTCTGCCCGGCGAGCGCGTCCGGGTGGACCGCCAGCCGCGCGCTCGACGCTTGCGGACGATCCTGCCACACCTGGTCGATCGGGTTGCGCGGCACCGCGACGAGCTCGGCCCCGCGCGTCTTCAGCGCCTCGCCCGCCTGCCTCACCCAGTCCCGGCTGTGCAGCCAAGGGTCATACCCGATCCGCGCGCCGTCGGGCGCATGCTCCTTCAGCCAATCGGCGATGCTCGTCTGAGGTACCGACTGGAAGCTCCACTGCTCACCGTCGACCTGGCTGCGGACCTGCAGCGTGTAGCGCCCGTCGGTGAACACCGCCGCTTCCTGGGGGAGGACCACGGCTGCGCCGGCGGACCCCTTGAACCCCGTCAGCCAAGCCAGCCGCTGCGCATAGCTGCCGACATATTCGCTCATGTGCTCGTCGGTCAGCGGCACCACGAAGCCGTCGAGGCCGTCGGCCTTGAGTTGATCCCGCAGCGCGGCGAGACGGTCGGCATAAGTGGACACAGGGCCTCCGTTCGTCCCTCGCCCAACTGCCCGGCATCCCTGATGCCGGTTCGCCCTGAGCTTGTCGAAGGACCGTACTTCTTACTAGGCAGGTAAAAGAAAGTGCAGGGCTTCGACAAGCTCAGCCTGAACGGAGTATCGAGTGACCGAGCTTGCCAACCCCCCTGTGGCCCCCCGCCGCCCGCACGAATACACTCGCCACGGCGTCATCATCCACGACGATTGGGCCTGGCTGCGCGATCCCGGCTACCCCGAGGTGACCGACGAGCAGGTCCTGGCCTACCTCGGCGAGGAGAACGCTTACTTCGAAGCGGCCATGGCGCCCCATGCCGGCCTAGTCGAAACGCTGTTCGAGGAGATGAAGGGCCGCATCAAGCAGGATCTGTCGAGCGTGCCCGCGCCCGATGGTCCGTACGATTACTGGTGGGCGTACCGCCCCGGCGAACAATATCGTCGCTGGTTCCGCCGCCATCGTGAGAGCGACGTCGAGCAGACCGTGTTCGATGAAGTCGCCGCCGCACAGGGGCACGCCTATTTCCGGCTCGGCGCGATCGTCACCTCGCCCGACTATCGCCTGATCGCGACGCAGGTCGACGACGACGGCTCGGAGCGCTTCAAGCTGCACATCCGCGACATCGCGTCGGGAGAAATCCTCGAGACGGTCACCGATCACGCGATCGGCAGTCCGGTGTGGTCGGCCGACAGCGGCGGCGTCGCCTTCACCGAGGTCAACGAGCACTGGCGGAGCGACCGCGCCAGATATCATCGCCTCGGCGCCGATCCGGCGACTGCGGTCACGCTGTATGAGGAGACGCGCGACAAGGGCTTCTCGGTGGGCCTGGGCAAGTCACAGGACGACCGCCTGATCTTTATCGCCGCCGGCGACAACACCTCGAGCGAAGTCCGCTTCGTCCCTGCCGAGGACCCGACCGCCGCGTCCGTACTGGTCGCCGAACGGCGCCCCAACGTCGAATATAGCTGCGACGGGGCGCACGGCCGATTGTGGATCGTGACCAACGACGCGCACATCAACTTCCGCCTTGCCTCGGCGGCGATCGAGGCGCCCGGCGAGTGGCGCGAGGAGATCGCCGGATCGGACCGCGTCTACCTGCGCCACGCGACCAGCTGCCGCGATCACCTCGCGCTCACGACGCGGGTCGACGGGCTCGATCAGCTGGTGCTGCGCTCCTACGCCGGGGACGAGCGCCGCATTCCGTTCGCCGAAGCCAGCTACTCCGCCGCGTTCGCCGGCAATGCCGACTTCGCGCCGACGGCGTACCGGCTCGGCTACAGCTCGATGGTCACGCCGCCGACGGTGTTCGACTACCACCCGGCCGAGGACCGGCTCGAAACCCTGCGTGTGCTGGAGATCCCGTCAGGCTACGATCCGGCAGACTATGTCACCGAGCGCGTTCAGATCCGCGCCCGCGACGGGGCGGTGGTCCCGGTCTCGATCGTCCGCCGTGCCGACAGCAAACTCGACGGCAGCGGCAAGCTGTTCCTCTACGGCTACGGCGCCTATGGCCATGCCATCCCGCCCGGCTTCTCGCCCAGCCGGTTGAGCCTGGTCGATCGCGGTTTCGCCTACGCCATCGCCCACATCCGCGGCGGCGACGATCTCGGCCACGGCTGGTACCAGGACGGCAAGCTGGCCAAGCGCACCAACAGCTTTAACGACTTCGTTGATGTCGCCCGCGGTCTGGTCGAGCTCGGCTACGCGAAGCCCGGGCGCATCGCCGCGCAAGGCGGATCGGCGGGCGGCGAGCTGATGGGCGCGGTCGCCAACCAGGCACCCGAGCTATGGGGCGCGATCGTCGCGGACGTGCCGTTCGTCGACGTGCTCAACACCATGCTCGACGACACGCTGCCACTGACGCCGGGGGAGTGGCCCGAGTGGGGCAACCCGATCGAGGACCCCGCCGCGTTCGACCTGATCCGCAGCTACTCGCCATATGACAACGTCCGGGCGCAAGCCTATCCGCCGATGCTGATCACCGGCGGGCTCAACGATCCGCGCGTGACCTATTGGGAGCCGGCCAAATGGGCCGCCCGTCTGCGCGCGACCAAGACCGACGACAACCTCCTGCTGCTCAAGATCAACATGGGTGCCGGGCACGGCGGCAAGTCGGGCCGCTGGGACGCTCTTCGGGAAGAAGCCGAGGCCTATGCGTTCGTCCTGGCGCAGATCGGCGATTGACGAACCCGGTCTTCAGCCGCGTCATCACCGCAACGCCGTCCGACATCGACGAGCTCGGCCACGTCAACAATGCCGTGTGGGTCCGCTGGATTCAGGAGGTCGCCGTCGCCCATTGGGACGAGGTCGCCGCGCCGGCCCATCACGCCGCCTACATCTGGGTGATCGTCCGGCACGAGATCGACTATCTGCGCGCCGCATTCGCTGGCGATCGGCTGACCGCTCGCACCTGGGTCGGCGAGGCCCCGCGCGGCGCGCGTTTCGACCGGCACATGGAGTTCGCCGGCGAGGACGGCAAGATCCGCGTTCGGGCCCGCACCGTCTGGGCGATCATCGACAGGGCGAGCGGCCGCCCGATCCGCATTCCGGCGAAGGTTGTCGCACCCTTTCTGGTGGCCGATCTTTGACCTGTCCTACAGGGGCGCCTGCTGTCATGCTGGCCAGGATGAGACGCATCACTTTGCATACCCGCCTGAGCACGAAGCCTTGCTGATGGCACCGTCACTGCGAACTTTAGTGAACATTCGAGCCTTGCGGTGGGCTCGCTGATGGCCACGGCGGTGCTTCACGACTATTTTCGTTCTTCCGCATCGTACCGGGTGCGCATCGCGCTGAACCTGAAGGGCGTCGCATACCAGCGTCACGTGATCGACCTCGTGGCGGGCGAGCAGAAGGAGGCCGAGTACCGCGCACGCAATCCGCAGGGCTTCGTGCCGATGCTCGAGATCGACGGACTGCAACTGACGCAGAGCCTCGCCATCTGCGATTATCTCGACGCCAAGGTGACGGATCCGCCCTTCCTCCCCGACGCCGCGGCAGAACGGTCGCATATCCTCGCCATGGCGTTGGTCGTGGCGTGCGACATTCACCCGCTCAACAATCTGCGCGTGCTGAAGTATCTCGCCGGGCCGCTCGGCCAACCGCAGGACGTCCGCGACACCTGGTATCGCCATTGGGTCACGGAAGGGCTGGCCGCGCTCGAAGCGATGGCGGCGCCGCGCGCGGGCGACTGGCTGGGGGGAGCGGCGGTTAGCCTGGCCGACATCTGCCTCGTGCCGCAGCTCTACAACGCCCGCCGGCTGGACGTGACGCTCGATCCCTATCCCACGCTGATCCGCGCCGAAGCGACCGCGCTCGCACACCCCGCGTTCGCCGCTGCCCATCCCGATCGGCAGCAGAAGCCTGAATAGCCGGCACCGTCAGGATCGCAGCCAAGGGACCATCCTTCGACGGTTCCCAGGCTGCGATGGTCGGGGAGAGAGGATTCGAACCTCCGGCCCCTGCCTCCCGAAGACAGTGCTCTACCAGGCTGAGCTACTCCCCGACCGGGACCGGACTTGCGTCCGGTGCAGGGCGAGGGCGTCCTAGCCGCGGGGGTGGGGGAGCGCAAGCAAGGATGCGGCGCGGCTCAGTGCCCCAGGACCGCCAGCCAGTCCGCGTGGCGCACCAGCTTCTCGCGCGGGGCCCCCTCGCGGGCCGCCAGCGTCTCGGCGGCCTCGATCGCGCGCCAGTCCGCGTAGCTGGTCGGCCGCACGCCCCGCTCGCTCAGCAGCGCGTCGAGCCCTGCCCCACCGGCCTTCGCCTCGTCGCTGCCGGCCGGCATTGACGCGGCGATCCGTTCGGCGACTTCATAGCCGTCGGGCCGGTTGGTCCCGATCGTTCCCGACGGCCCGCGCCTGGCCCAGCCGACGCAGTACAGCCCGTCGCCGATGCGGCCTTGTTCGTTGGCGAACTTGCCACCCCGTTCGTCGTACGGGACGCCCTCGATCGGCGGGGTGGCATAGCCGATGCAACTGACCACCAGGGACGCCGGAATGGCGTAGGTTTCGCCCTTGCCGACGCTGCCGCCGCGCTCGTCGAGCCGGGTCCGTTCGACGATCAGCCGCTCGGCTTGGCTGGCGCCCTCGATCGCGACCGGCCGCGCGAAGAAGTCGAACACGATCTGCTTGGCCTTGTCCGGCTCGATCGCGGCAAAGGAGCGCAGGTGACCCACCGACTTGCGCACGCCGGGGTCGAGCGCGGCATCGGCCGCCTCGCCGGGGAAGTCGGCCATTTCGACCACCGGTGTCGCGCCGTCGAGATGGCCGAGCTCGCCCAGCTCCTTGGGCGTCATCGCGATCTGGTGCGGGCCGCGCCGGCCGACGATGGTGACCGTCCGGATCGCCGATTGGTCGAGGGCATCGATGGCGTGGCCGACGATGTCCGATCCGGCGAACTCCGCCCGCGTCTTCGACAGGATGCGCGCGACGTCGAGCGCGACATTGCCGTTGCCGATCACCGCCGCGCTGGCGCCGTCGAGCGGCGGGTCGAGGTCGGCGAAGTCGGGGTGGCCGTTGTACCAGCCGACGAACGCCGCCGACCCGACCACCCCCGGCAGCTCCTCGCCCGGAATGCCGAGCCTGCGGTCGTGCGGCGCGCCGGTTGCGAGGACGACCGCATCGTACAATCCCATCAGCTCGGCGATCGAGACGTCCTCCCCGACAGCGACATTGCCGACGAACCGCACTGCTTCGTCCTCCGCGACCTTGTCATAGCGGCGCGAAACGGCCTTGATCGACTGGTGGTCCGGCGCCACGCCGAAGCGGATCAGGCCATAGGGCACCGGCAGCTTGTCGATCAGGTCGATCCGCGCCGCGCCGCCGTAAGCCTTGGCCAGCGCCTCCACGGTGTAGAAGCCCGCGGGGCCGGACCCGATCACCGCGAAGTGGCGCCCTGGACCGGTCATCGCGGGGCGATCATTTTTTCGAGCGATCCTCGAGCAGCTCGGGGCCGCGGCTCTTGAGCATCGCCTCGATCGGCCGGGCGAACAGCGCCAGCATGCCCGGCAGCATGATGTGGCAGCGCACCAGCCGCTCCTCGACCGTGATCGCCGCCTCGACCGCCGCGCCCATCGCGCTGACGGTCAGGTTGAGCGTGTCACCCGACCAGCTGTTGGTCACCTGCGCCGCGCCGCCCGGAATATGGTCGCCTAGCTTGTGGATGTTGTTCGCGAGCCGCTGCTTGGCGGCGTCCTTGCCCAGCGTGTGCGGCAGGGTCACGTCGATCGGGCGTTCCATCGTCGCGGTGTGCGCGGACGCGGGCCGCTTTTCAAGCGCCTCGCTTGCGGTAGGATGGGCCGATGCGATTTCTCCTCCTGCTGGCTCTTCTGTTGTGGTCCCCTGCAGCCGCCCAGCTCAATTTGCCCGACGCCCAGCCGCTGCCCGGCTCGCCGCTCACCCATCCGCCGCTCGCGGCCGGTCCGGCAGGCGCCTATGTCAC
>CAXSDY010000070.1:0-5188 GCA_964235835.1 uncultured Sphingomonadaceae bacterium
GTGACGATCTTGTGGGGGTAGGCCTGGTGCCCGACGTCCCAGATCAGCTTGTCGCGCGGCGTGTCGAACACGTGGTGGATCGCGACGGTCAGCTCGACCACGCCGAGCCCGGCGCCGAGATGTCCGCCCGTCACGGACACGGCGGAGATCATCTCCTGCCGGAGTTCGTCGGCGAGTTGCGGAAGCTCGGTCTTGGCCAGCGCGCGGATGTCGGCCGGCGACTGGACGGTGTCGAGCAGCGGCGTGTGCGGACGATCTGACATGGGCGCCGCCCTACCCGCTTGCGGCCGTCGCGGCCACCCTCAGCCGCACGCCTCGCACCGGCCGCGGACCTCCACGATCGGGCGCGAGGGCGCGAAGCCCGCCGCGGTGGCGGCGTCGCGCACCCCGCCGGTCAGCCGGTCGTCGTCCAGATGCGTGATCTGGCCGCAGCCGTCGCAGATCAGGAAGATGCAGTCGTGGAGGCAGCCGGGGTGCGCGTTGGCGACGTAGGCGTTGGCGCTCTCGACGCGCATCGCCAGGTTCGACGCGACGAACAGGTCGAGGATGCGATAGACGCTGTTGGCGGCGACGCGCCGGCCCTGCGCCTGCGACACTGCTTCGGCGATGTCGTAGGCCGAGGCAGGACGATCGAACCTGGCCAGCGCGTCGAACACCGCGGCGCGCATGCCGGTCCACTGCTCGCCCTGCTCGGTCAGCTGCTCGCGCGCGGCATCCTTGAGCGATTCGCCCTCATGCAGGTGATGGTCGTGGCGCCCCATCCCCCCGAGATAAGCGCACGCCTGACTCTCGGCAAGGCACGCCGGTCGTAGCCGTGCCTGGCACAGCCCGGACGTCACGTGAATCCCGCTGCTTCACAAGTTCGTGGATCCCGCCAAGCTCAATTTTTTGGTAGGCGATCCGCCGGCCGGGAAGGACCGCGCGAGGGCGAGCGGCGGAACAGACCGGCGAGCCGCGCTGAAACCCCGGACCTAGTCCGACGCCGCGATGCCGTTGAGCCGATGGCCCAGCGCGAGGATCATCACTCCCAGCATGGTATAGATCGCTTCGCTTCCGCCGTGCGGCAGGGTGAGCGCGCCGGCCATGACGCCGAGCCCTAGTCCGCCGACGGCGCTCGGCATCATGAAGCCGTGCGCGTGCACCCCGCGACCGAGCGCGATGGCCCCGATCAGCATGGCGAGTGAAAGGCCGACTTCGTGGATCCAAGGCGAGCCCAATATGCTGCCCGCGGAGGCGAGGATCGCCACGAACACGGTCGTGGCCACGCAATGCACCAGACACAGGCCGGAGAGGCCAATGGCGACCCGGTCGAGCCGGTGGGTCGGATGAGCGGTCGCCAACATCGTGCCGCCTACATAGCCCCTTGCACGACAGGATACAACATTACATTGCCGGGACGTTCGGCGAGCCTGGTCCTCACGTCCCGTCCTTGTGTACCCACCCAGGCGCGAGCATAGGCGCCAGCGATGAGCACTATCGCTCCCGCCTTCACCGACCCCCGTGCGTCTGCCCCGGCGCGGCCGCGCTCGATCGCGAACTGGCTGCTGCTGATCGCCGCGCTGGTGTTCGCGATGGTCGTCGTCGGGGGGATCACCCGGCTGACCGAAAGCGGCCTGTCGATCACCGAGTGGAAGCCGATCAGCGGCGCCCTGCCCCCACTCGGCCACGCCGACTGGCTGGCCGAGTTCGCGCGCTACCAGGCGACGCCTCAGTACCGGCAGGTGAGCGGGCCGGCGGGAATGGACCTGCCGCGGTTCCAGTTCATCTACTTCTGGGAGTGGGCGCACCGGCTGCTCGGCCGCCTGCTCGGCCTGGTGTTCCTCGCCGGCTTCGTCTGGTTCGCGGCGAAACGGGCGATACCCCGCGCCTACGTCGGCCGGCTCGTCGCCCTGTTCGTGCTCGGCGGCCTGCAGGGAGCGATCGGCTGGTTCATGGTCCTGTCGGGCCTGGAAGGGGACCGCACCGAAGTCAGCCCGTACCGCTTGTCCGCGCACCTCCTGATGGCCCTGTTCCTGTTCAGCGCCCTCATTTGGACGGCGCTGGACTTCGTGCAGCTGGAGCGCAAACCTTCCGCTGCTCCGGCGCGGCTGACCGGCGCCTCCGTGCTGGCGATCGGCGCATTGTTCGTGCAACTCCTGCTCGGAGCGTGGGTGGCAGGATTCCGGGCCGGCTACGTCTCGAACAGCTGGCCGCTGATGAACGGCCATCTCCTGCCCGAAGGGATCGACTGGTCGAACGGCGCCGCCTTTGCGCTGACCCACGATCCGTTCCTGATCCACTTCGTCCACCGCTGGTGGGCGTGGGCGGTCGTCGCCGTGCTCGTCATGTTCGCCAGGCAGGTGAAGCGTGCCGGGGGACGCGGCGCGGCGCGCGCGATCCACGCCGCGTTCGGCACGCAGATCCTGCTCGGCATCGCGACCGTGATGAGCGGCGTCGCCCTGCCGCTCGCCGTCGCGCATCAGGCGGTCGGCACGCTGCTGCTCGCCGCGACGATCTGGGGCGCACACGTCCTCGGCAACCTTCAGGAGCCCGCATGATGACCGAATACACGCCGCCCGCCGTGTGGACCTGGGATCAGGAGAACGGGGGGTCCTTTGCGAACATCAACCGACCGATGGCCGGCGCGACACACGACACGAGCTCCGGGTCGGCAAGCATCCGTTCCAGCTCTACTCGATGGCGACCCCTAACGGCGTCAAGGTCACGACGATGTTCGAAGAACTGCTCGCGGCCGGCCATGCGGGCGCGGAATATGACGCCTGGCTGATCGACATCCGCGAGGGAGGGCAGTTCGGGAGTGGGTTCGTCGCGGTCAATCCCAATTCCAAGATCCCCGCACTGGTCGATCGCAGCGGGCCCGAGCCGGTCCGGCTATTCGAGTCCGGTGCCATCCTGTTGCATTTGGCCGAAAAGTTCGGTGCCTTCCTTCCAGCATCCGGCGCGGGCCGCGCGGAAGTGCTGTCCTGGCTGATGTGGCAGATGGGCAGCGCGCCGTTCCTGGGTGGCGGGTTCGGTCACTTCTATGTCTATGCCCCGGTCAAGATCGAGTATGCCATCAACCGCTACGCGATGGAGGCCAAGCGCCAGCTCGACGTGCTGGATCGCGCCCTGGCCGAGCGTGAGTTCATTGCCGGTGACCAGTACAGCATCGCCGACATCGCGATCTGGCCGTGGTATGGGCAAGTCGCGATTGGCGACGTCTACAAGGTCGCCGATGCCGACGCGACGCGCTTCCTCGACACCGCGTCCTACTCCAACGTGATGCGGTGGGCGCGGGCCATCGGCGAACGACCGGCGGTCAAGCGCGGCAAGATGGTCAACTGCTCCTGGGGCGCTGCGCCCGAGCAGCTTCACGAACGGCACGACGCCAGCGATTTCGACCTGCGCACACAAGACAAGCTCGCGCCTGCCACGTAGGGCGGTATCATTTTACCCGTCCGCAACGTGGCGGGTTTGCTTGACTTTGCCGCTCTTCCCCCGCATTGGCGCGCCTCGACGGCGCGTTCCTCCGGGAGCTGCGCCTCCACTCATTCCGAGAGGTCCTAACGCCATGAAGGCGCTGATGAAGACCACCAAGTCGGCCAAGCCGCACGAGGTGGAGAAGAAATGGCATCTGATCGATGCCGATGGCCTCGTCGTCGGGCGGCTCGCCTCGATCGTCGCCAGCATCCTGCGCGGCAAGCACAAGCCGAGCTTCACCCCGCACGTCGACTGCGGCGACCATGTCGTCATCGTCAACGCCGGCAAGGTGCGCTTCACCGGCCGCAAGCTGCAGCAGAAGACCTATTACAAGCACACCGGCTACATCGGCGGCATCAAGGAAATCACCGCCGCCAAGGTGCTCGACGGCCGCTTCCCGGAGCGTGTCCTTGAAAAGGCCGTGGAGCGCATGATTCCCCGCGGGCCGCTCGGCCGTGACCAGATGCGCGCGCTGCACCTCTACAATGGCACCGACCATCCGCACGGTGGCCAGAGCCCCGAAACTCTCGACGTCGCGGGCATGAACCGCAAGAACAAGGTGGGCGCCTGATGTCCGACAATCGCCAGTCCCTCGCCGACCTCGCCGCGCTGACCGGCCAGGCGCCGCCGCCGGCGCCCGCTCCTGCCGCGGCGGACACCGCTCCCGCCGACGATGCCGCGCCCGTGGAAGAGGCTCCCGTCTCCACCCAGGGTCCGCAGATCGAGGCCATTCTTCGCGAGCAGCAGCTCGACAAATATGGCCGCGCCTATGCCACCGGCCGCCGCAAGGATGCCGTCGCGCGGGTCTGGCTGAAGCCGGGCTCGGGCAAGATCGTGGTCAACGGCCGCGACCAGGAAGTCTATTTCGCCCGGCCGACGCTGCGCCTGGTGATCAACCAGCCGTTCGGCATCACCGATCGCGGCGGTCAGTTCGACGTTATCGCGACGGTCAAGGGCGGCGGCCTGTCGGGCCAGGCGGGCGCGGTGCTTCACGGTATCGCCCAGGCGCTGTCGCGCTATGAGCCGACGCTGCGCACCACAGTCAAGCGGGCCGGCTTCCTGACCCGCGATCCCCGCGTCGTCGAGCGCAAGAAATATGGCCGCGCCAAGGCTCGCCGCAGCTTCCAGTTCTCGAAGCGATAAGCGCAGCTTTCCGCAACAACAAAGGGCGGTCCGGATGCAACCGGGCCGCCCTTTTTTTGTCCTGGCGTCGCGCGCCGGGCGCTAGACCTTCGTATTCTCCATGGTCGTCAGTTCGGGCGTCGGCGGCGGGCCCTTCCCGATCTCCGCCATCAGCTCCGCCTTGCGCGCGGCGAGTTGTTGCCCGAGCGCATCCATGTCGACGCCGTGCCGCTTCGCCTGGCTGAAGATCCCGACCAGACGCTGTTCCTCTTCCTTGACGTGGTGCTCGATCTGCTCGGACAGCACCTTGACCTTCGCGTCGTAATATTCGTCTGACGGCTTGCCCTTCTCGATCTCGGCGATCAGCACCTTCGCGCCGTCATGCTCGACATAGGCTTCCTTGAGGTCGTCGGCATCGACCTTGCCCTCGCACGCCGGGTAGAAGATCTCCTCCTCGATGCGGGAGTGGACGATGAGCTCCTTGCAGATCTGCAGCGCGATCTTCTGCTTGGCGGACGCGCCCTTGGCGTCCTCGAACTGCGAGAACAGCTCCTCGACCTTGCGGTGGTCCTCCTTGAGCAGCGTGACGGCGTCCTGGGCCATGGGT
>CAXSDY010000070.1:5288-12510 GCA_964235835.1 uncultured Sphingomonadaceae bacterium
GCCATGTAGGAGGAATCCTCGCATGCCAGGAACAGGAAAGACGGCGCAACCTCGTTGGGCTGGCCGGGGCGCTTCATCGGCGTGTCCTTGCCGAACTCGGGAATCTTCTCCGCAGGTTGTCCGCCCGAGGGGTTGAGCGGGGTCCAGATCGGCCCCGGCGCGACCGCGTTGACGCGGATGCCCTGCTCGATGAGGTTCTGCGACAGCGAGCGGGTGAACGCCGTGATCGCACCCTTGGTCGACGAGTAATCGAGCAGGATCGGCGCGCCCTTGTACATCGTGATCGACGTGCAGTTGACGATCGCGGAGCCCTGCGTGAGGTGCGGCAGCGCGGCCTGGACCATGAAGAACATCGAGAAGATGTTCGACTGGAAGGTGCGCTTCAGCTGCTCCTCGGTGATGTTGCGGATGTCCTCGTCGGGGTGCTGCTCGCCGGCGTTGTTGATGAGGATGTCCAGCCGGCCAAGCTGCTCGACGGTCCGCCGGACCACGTCGTCGCAATGGGCCTTCGACCCGAGGTCGCCGGGGATGGTGATGGCGCGGCGGCCCTCGCCCTCGACGATACGCTTGGTCTCGGCCGCGTCGTCGTCCTCGCACAGATAGGCGATCGCGACGTCGGCGCCCTCGCGGGCGAACAGGGCGGCCACCGCGCGGCCGATGCCGCTGTCCGCGCCGGTGACGATCGCGACCTTGCCAGCGAGGCGCCCGGAGCCGGGGTAACGCGGCTGCCACTCGGGCTTCTGCTCCATCTGGCTCTCGTGGCCCGGAAGATTGTCCTCGTGGACCATCGGCTGGACTTGCTCAGCCTGCGCGGCGGCAGTTCCGGCCGGGGCATCGGCGGGGCGGTCGAGGGTGTTCTGATCCTGGTCGGCGGACATGGGGAGGCTCCGGTGGGGGTGGAGCCGGATCAACCCCGCCGCCCGGCCCTCGTTCCGACTGCGCGTCCTACAGAGGTTGGCCCCGGCAGACTTTGACAAGCGAGCCCCGCACGCTAGAGGCACGACGCGGCCGGCAACGGTCACGAGGCCCGATGGCGGAGTGGTTACGCAGAGGACTGCAAATCCTTGCACGCCGGTTCGATTCCGGCTCGGGCCTCCACTTCCATCCCCGCTTTCCTGCACGGCAGCCGGGCGCGTGCCGCTCGAAGGGACTGGGTGGACCGTAGGTCACAACGGTTCGCGCGGGGCCGTCGGGCTTGCTGCTGGGCCATCAGGCTGGGGCCGTGGAGATCGACTGCGTGATCGTGGAGCGGCAGTCGCGCGGCCATGTTCAGGGCCGCATCCGAGGTGGCGTGCCGCCGCTACCAGGCGCGCGCGCTCGCTCGCATCTGCAAGGCGGAACGGTTCAGCTGGATGCTGACCAGCCTGATGCATCGGCTCCCGGACGACGGCGCGTTCGAGCGGCGCATGCAGGTCGCCGAGCTCGATCATGTGCCGCAATCCACCCGATCCAGACCGCCGCCGCCGAGAACTAGGTCGGCCTGTCGTTGTAGGCGTTAGGTCAGCGCGCGCCGGTACAGGCTCAGCAACTCGCTCCAGGCCCGCTCCGCCTGTGCCGGGTCGTAGGCCTGGCCGCCGGGAACACACCAGCCGTGGTTGGCGGGGTAGACGTCGACGAGCGCGGGCTTGTGAGCGGCGGCGAACGCCGCCTTGAGCTGGTTCTTGACCTCGGGTGCCTGCGCATCATCGTTCTGCGCCTGGAGCACGAGGAAGGCGGCGCGGGTGCGCGGGATCAGCAGGTTGGGACTGGTCCGATCCTTGCCGACCAGCCCGTTGCCACCGTGGAAACTGGCAACCGCACCGATCCGCGACGGCACCGCCGCGGCCCCCTGGAAGCTCAGGCCGCCGCCCATGCAATAGCCCTGGACGCCGGCCTTGCGGGCGCGGTTCGTCTTGGGCTGCTTGTCGAGGAAGTCGAGGAAGGCGACGGCGTCGCGCGCGGGGCCCTCTTCGGTCATCGCCTTGCGGTAGCCCATCAGGACCGCGCGCTGCGCCGGATCGCCGAAGTTGAACGTGCCCTCGACCACGGGGGCCCGCCGCGTGCGGTAGAAGGGATTGGGCACGAGCACGACGTAACCCTCGGCGGCCAAGCGCCGCCCCATGTCGCGGAACACCGGCCGAAGCCCCATGATGTCAGGCCACATCAGCACCGCCGGAAAGCGCCCCGCCGCCTTGGGCGTGAACAGCGCGGCATCGCACAGCCCGTCGGGCGTGCGGATCGTCACGTCCTTCTCGCTCACCGCCGGCGGCGTCAGCGCGGCACTGGCGGAGCCCGCGGCGGTGACCGCGATGAGGCCGAACGCACGCCGCGAGAGACGCGCGTCGTCGACCAGCCCCTGGTGGATGAACTCGTCGCACATGGCCCGTCTCCGCTGGCGTTGGTCAGAAGCGGACTACGCCTCCGATTGGCGATGACGTCAAGCCAAGAGCGCTCCGACCCACGGAAGCGAGGACTCCGACTGGAACCCTCGCTTCTGCAAGTCGGCGCAACGGCAACCGCCGTGCGTTAGCCGCGTTCGCCGGCGCGGCGGCCGGTCGGCGCCGGAGCCGGTGCCGGCATCGGCTCGGACGCGGGCATCGCCGCCGGAGTCATGCCGAGCGACTGCGCCTGGTTGAGGTGGGCCTGCACGATCGGCACGGCCTGACCGGCGACCGTGCGCAGGGCCGCGACGTCGCCGCCCGAGGCATAGCCCTGGTGCAGCTGGAGCGCCTGCTGATGCGCATTGATCTGCGCGTCGCGGAACGCCGCGTCGAAGTTCGGGCCGGCGGTGCGCAGCTGGTCGAGCATCGCCTGATGCTGCGGCATCAGCTGCTGAGGGGGCGGCGGCAGGCCGGCGCTCGACGCGGCGGCCATCAGCTGGCTGCTGGTCTGGGTGTGGTCGGTGACCAGCATCTGCCCGAACGAGCGGATCGCCGGATTCTGCGACATCTGTTGGGCCATCTGGCCGGACTGGATCTCGAACATGTCGCTGCTCGCGGCCATCGGCACATAGGTGGAGGCGGCCATCGGCGAACCAGCAGCGGCCGCGCCGGCCATCGGCGGGGCGCCCGCGTCCGACGCCATCGGCGCTTGCGCGGAACTACAGGCAGTGACGAGCAGTGCGGCTGCGAAACTTGAAAGGACGGCTTTCATGGTGACTCTCCTGTTCAGGACTGGTGCCGATCAACCCGCCGCAACTCGACCCGTTCCCAGTCGAGCCGGTTCACTGGACGGCCCTGCGGTCAGTCGCCCCCGGGAACCTCGTCGCCTCGCGCGAGGACCCGTGCCAGCAGCCGTTCGATCGCGGCGAGGCTCGCGGGTTCGTCGAGGGCGGGCGCGTGGCCGACGCGGGGCACCGTGACGAGCTCGACGTCCGGGATCTCGCGCGCCATGCGCTCGGCGACCTGCGCCGAGAGCAGGTCCGTCAGCTCCCCGCGCAGGACCGTCACCGGCCGCCCCGCAAGTGCCTTGAAATACGGCCAGGCGCTCATCGGTGGCGCGTCCGCTGTGGCATGGAAGACCTGTGCGATGCCCGGGTCATAGTCGAAGCCGATCTTCCCCCCGTGCTCGGACGCCGTGCGCCGCGCGAACGCTAGCCATTGCGCCTCGTCATAGTCCGGGAAGGCATCGGCGTTGCGCGACGCGATGTCACCCGCGAGCGCGCGCCAGCTCGTGTAGGCTGCGGTCTGGCCGACGTAGCCCGAAATCCGCGTCAGCCCGGCCTGCTCGATCTCGGGCCCGGTATCGTTGAGCAGCACGCCGGCGATCCGCTCGCTGTCCTGCATCGCAAACACCATGCTGACGATGCCGCCGAGCGAGGTGCCGATGAACACCGCGTCTGCAATGCCGAGCTGGTCGAGCAGTTTCAACAGGTCGCCGGCATAGGTCTGCGGCACGTAGCGTTCGGGCTTGGGGTCATGCTCGCTAAGGCCGCGCCCGCGCAGGTCGACGGCGAGCACGCGCCATTCGCCGGCGAAGCGCTCGGCCACAGGCTCGAAATCACGTGCGTTACGGGTCAGGCCGGGGATGCAGAGGATCGGCGGCCGCTCGCGCGGGCCGTCATAGTCGCGGTAGTGGAGCCTGAGGCCATCCGGACTGTTCCAGTAGCGGTCGGAAAATGCCGGCATGTGGTTCCTCTTCGCAGCCGCATCCCCTATCGCGGCGCGATGCTGATGCCGCAACCCTGTCGCGCCGACCCGCCGAAGCCGATGCAGGCCGTATGACGCGACTGGTGTCGCACGAACCCGCGACCGGCGCCGAACTCTGGTCGGGGGAAATCGGCGATCCCGCGGCGGAGGTGGCTGCGGCCCGCGGCGCCTGGAGCAGTTGGGCGGCCAATTCGGTTAGTTTTCGCACCGAGACGATGCGCCGCTTCGCCAACGTGGTGCGCAGCAAGGAGGCGGCCTTCGCCGACCTCATCGCGCGCGAGACCGGCAAGCCGCTGTGGGAAGCGAAAACCGAAGTCGGCGCGGTCATCAACAAGGTCGACATCTCGATCGCCGCTTACGGCGAGCGCACGCCGACGCGGCGGCTCGAAGGCGCGCTCGGCAGCAAGGTCGCGGTGCGGCACAAGCCCCATGGCGTGCTCGCCGTGCTCGGCCCCTACAACTTCCCGGCGCACCTGCCCAACGGCCACATCGTCCCGGCACTGATCGCGGGCAACGCCGTGGTGTTCAAGCCGTCGGAGAAGACCCCGGCCAGCGGCGCCTTCCTGGTCGACTGCTACCGCGAGGCGGGGGTGCCCGAGGGCGTGCTGCGGCTGCTCATCGGCGGACCGGACGAAGGGCGCGCGCTCGCCGCGCAGCCCGGCATCGACGGCCTGCTGTTCACCGGCTCGGCCGCCGCCGGCCAGGCACTGCACCGCCAGTTCGCCGAGACCCCGCACAAGATTCTCGCGCTCGAGCTCGGCGGCAACAATCCGATGGTCGCGTGGGACATCCGCGAGCCCGAGATCGCGGCCGCGATCATCGTCCAGTCGGCCTATCTTTCGGCAGGCCAGCGCTGCACCGCTTGCCGCCGCCTGATCGTCGAGGATGGGCAGGAAGGTCCGCTGATGGAGGCGATCACCAAGCTTGCCGACCGGCTGATCGTCGATCATCCGCATGCCAAACCGGAGCCGTTCATGGGGCCGTTGATCGACGTCGCGGCCGCCGACGCGCTTCAGGAATCCTGGCTCGACCTGATGATGAAAGGCGGCAGGCCGATCCGCCGGCTCGATCGGGTCCATGCCGAACGGCCGTTCCTGAAGCCGGCGATAATCGACATGACGGACGCGCGCGAGCGGCCCGATGCCGAGCTGTTCGGGCCGGTGCTGCAGCTCATCCGGGTCAAGGATTTCGACGCCGCGATCGACGAGGCGAACAACACGCGCTTCGGGCTTGCGGCCAGCCTGATCGGCGCGAGCCCGCAGCTCTACGACAAATTCTGGGCCAACGTCCGCGCCGGCGTCATCAACTGGAACAAGCCGACCAACGGCGCCCCGTCCAACGCCCCGTTCGGCGGCCTGGGCGCCAGCGGCAACCACCGCCCGAGCGCCTTCTACGCCGCGGACTATTGCGCCTATCCGGTGACCAGCGTCGAGAGCGAGATCATGCGCGGCGCGGTCGAGCAGGGCCTGCGCGACCCGAACATGCAAGAGGACTGACTCTCCTCTCCGCGCGTTCGCTGGAAGGTGGCAGCGCCGGATTTGATCCGGGGCTCACCGAGGGTTCGTCGGGAGTCCTGACAAAGAACCCCTCGGCCAGCTTCGCTGGTCCCTCTCCCCGCGAAAGCGCGGGGAGAAAATATTAGCCCCGCATCTCGGGCAGGTAATCGTCGTCGGCCGCGTCGCTGAACTTGGTCACCCGGCTGTCGAAGCGCATGCGGACCTTGCCGGTCGCGCCGTGGCGCTGCTTGGAGACGATCAGCTCGGCCGTGCCATAGACCCGCGCCATGTCCTGCCGCCAGCTTTCGTAGGCCTCGACGATCTTGGCGTCGTCATGGTCGTTGGGCGCCTTGGGCTCGCGCTGCGCGACGTAGTAATCCTCGCGATAGACGAACAGCACGATGTCGGCGTCCTGCTCGATCGAACCGGATTCGCGCAGGTCCGACAGCTGCGGGCGCTTGTCCTCGCGCTGCTCGACGGCGCGGCTGAGCTGCGACAGGGCGAGCACCGGCACGTGCAGTTCCTTGGCGAGCTGCTTGAGCCCGCGGCTGATCTCGGAAATTTCCTGGACGCGGTTCTCGTTCGCGCCGCCCTTGCCGGTGCCCTGCAACAGCTGCAGATAGTCGACGACAATCATGCCGACGCCCTTCTGGCGCTTGAGCCGCCGCGCCCGCGTGCGCAGCGCGGCGATGGTCAGGCCAGGCGTGTCGTCGATATACAGCGGCAGGCTCGACAGCTCGCCCGAGGCGCGCGCCAGCTGCTGGAACTCCTGCCGGCTGATCTTGCCGGTGCGCAGGTTTTCCGAGCTGATGTTCGATTGTTCGGCGAGGATCCGGGTGGCGAGCTGGTCGGCCGACATTTCCAGGCTGAAGAAGGCGACCGCCGCCCCCGCCGACTTGGCCGGGTCGATTCCGTCCTCCTGATCCCGCACAAAGCGTTGCGCGGCGGCGAACGCCATGTTGGTCGCGAGCGAGGTCTTGCCCATGCCCGGACGGCCCGCGAGAATGGTCAGGTCGGAGCGGTGCAGGCCGCCGATCTTGGCGTTGATCCCGTCGAGCCCGGTGGTCACGCCGGACAAATGGCCGCCGTTGTTGAGCGCGGTCTCGATGTTCTTGATCGATTCGATCGCGGCTTCGGCGAAGCTCTTGACCTTGCTCTCGCTGCCGCCCTCTTCCGCCACCCGGTAAAGTTCGGTCTCGGCGCGCTCGATCTGGGCGAGCGGGGCGACCTCCTCCGACGTGTCGAGCGCGCCTTCGACCATGTCGCGGCCGACGCCGACCAGCGCGCGGAGCAGGGCGAGGTCGTAGATCTGCGCGGCGAAATCGCGCGCCCCGATCACCGCCGCGCCCGAGCCGGTCAGCTGCGCCAGATAGGCCGGCCCGCCGACTTCGCGCATCGCCTCATCGCCCTCGAACATCGGGCGCAGCGTGACCGGATTGGCGATCATGTTCTTGTCGGTCAGGCGCAGGATCGAATCATAGATGCGGCCGTGCAGCGGCTCGAAGAAATGATGCGCCTTGAGCCGGATCTGGACGTCCTCGACCAGCCGGTTGTCGATCATCAGCGCGCCGAGCAGCGCCGCCTCGGCCTCGACATTGG
>CAXSDY010000071.1:0-3322 GCA_964235835.1 uncultured Sphingomonadaceae bacterium
CCGACGGCAACCCCGGGCTGACCGGATACTCGCCGCCGTCCGCGCTGCTGTCGCCGGCGAACGCGGACGCGGTGGCGTATCTGCAGCGGATCGCGGTGCAGCTGGTCGGGATTTTGCTCGAGGCGGGGCTGGTGCCGCGGGTGCAGGTCGGCGAGCCGTGGTGGTGGGTCACCGGCGATCACCGGATTTGCCTGTACGACGACGCGGCGCGAGCGGCGCTCGGGGGAAGCCCGCCGGTGATCGCGGATATCCGGGGCGCGAAGAGTGCGGCCGAGTGGGCGTTGCTCGATGCGGCTGGGGCGGTGCTGGCCAACGCGACGGCCGCGGTGTTCGCGAGCGCCAAGGCGGCCGATGCGCGGACGGTGACGCATCTGCTCGTGTACCTGCCCGGCCCGCTCGATCCGGCCGCGCCCGAGGTGCTGCGGGCGAACCTGCCCGTGGGGTGGGCGGCGCCGGCGGCCGATGTGCTCCAGCGCGAGGATTACGAGTGGGTGACGAGCGGCGCCGCGGCACGGCGGCGGGCGGCGTACGCGGTCGTGGCGGAGCGGCTCGGCTATGCGCCGGGCCAGCAGCAATATCTGTCGGGGTTCGTGGCGCCGGGCGCGCGGGGCGACTGGCGCGAGATCGTCGCGGCGGCGGAGGAGGCGCGGGCGCGGGGCGTCGGCGAAGTGCTGATCTGGGCGCTGCCGCAGGTGCTGCGCGATGGACTGACATTGTTTGGCGGGGAGCAGGATGTGGACGCCTTCGACGACCTGGGATTTCCGATCGCGATCGGTGCGGACGCATCGGTGGCGCCGGGCTTTTCGACCAACATCGTGACCAGCGCGAGCGGGCACGAATATCGCAACGCCAACTGGGCGAGCGCGCGGCTGCGGTTCGATGCGGGGCCAGGGGTGCGCGGCGATGCGGAGCTGGAGACGCTGATCGGGTTCTTTCGCGCGCGGCGCGGAAGTGCGGTCGGGTTCCGGTTCCGCGATCCCTACGACCATAGTTCGAGCGCGATGACCGGCGCGCCCGGGCCGTTCGACCAGGCGATCGGCGTGGGCGACGGCAGCATGGCGCGGTTCGGGCTGGTCAAGCGCTATGGCGACGAGGTGCGGCGGATCACGCGGCCGGTCGCCGGATCGGTGATCGTGGCGGTGAACGGGATCGCGCAGGCGGGCGGGTGGATCATGGCGCCGCTCGGCACCGTGCTGTTCGACGTTGCTCCCGCGGCGGGGGCGAGCATCACGGCGGGCTTCCTGTTCGACGTGCCGGTGCGGTTCGGCGAAGACCGGCTGGAGATCAACCGCGCGAGCTTCCGGGCGGGAGCGGCGCCAAGTGTGCCGCTGATCGAAGTGCGGGAGGACGCATGACCATCGTCGCGGGCGAGCTGACCAGCGTGGCGTTCTGCTGGCGCGTGGAGCGTCGCGACGGCGCCGGGCTGGCGCTGACCAGCTGCGACCGGGCGATCGAGCGCGACGGCGTGCGGTTCGCGGCGGCCCCGGGGATGATGCCGGCGGCGATCGCGCGCCGGGCGGGGCTGGAGGCGGGATCGAGCGAGGTGGCCGG
Organism: uncultured Sphingomonadaceae bacterium; assembly: GCA_964235835.1. Classification (GTDB taxonomy): domain Bacteria; phylum Pseudomonadota; class Alphaproteobacteria; order Sphingomonadales; family Sphingomonadaceae; genus Sphingomicrobium. Next base: position 1,552 of record CAXSDY010000071.1, read on the forward strand.
GGCGGTCAGCAGCGGGGCGCTGAGCGAGGACGATCTCGCCGCGGGCCGGTGGGACGGGGCCGCGTTCGCCATGACGGCGATCGACTGGAGCGATCCTCATGGCGAGCCGATCGCGCTAAGCGCTGGGGAGATCGGCGAGGTCGGGATCGATGGTGGCAAGTACACGGCCGACCTGCACGGAACCGCGCGCAAGCTCGATGCGCCGATCTGCCCGCTGACCTCGCCGACGTGCCGGGCGGCGCTGGGCAACGATCGCTGCCGAGTGGACCTGGCGGGACGATCGCTGCGGGCGCGGGTGGTGGCAAGCGAAGGGGATGCGCTGACGCTCGACGTGGCAGTCGACGAGCGGTTCCTGTTCGGGCGGCTGCGGTTCCTCGACGGGTTGAACTGCGGACTGGCGACGACGGTGGTGGAGAGCGCCGGATCGGGCGTGCGGCTGCGCGAGATGGCGCCGAGTGCGGTTCTTGCCGGCGACCGCGTCGAGCTTCGCGAAGGATGCGACAAGCGCTTCGCGACCTGCTGCGCGCGGTTCGGCAATGCGGCGAACTTTCGCGGCGAGCCGCACGTGCCGGGCAATGACCGTCTCACGCGATACCCGGGGGCATGACGATGAGCGATGCAGTGATGGAGCGTGCGCGGGCGCTGATCGGAACCCGATTTCGGGCGCAGGGGCGCGATGCGCGGTTTGGGCTCGATTGCGTCGGACTGGTGCTTGCTGCGCACCGATTGCCGGTGAGCGCGGCGCGGCGCGACTATGCGCTGCGCGGGACGTCGCGAGGGGAGATTGCGGGTGCGCTGAAGGAGTTCTTCCGACGGGTGCCGCGGAACGGCGCGCGGGACGGCGACGTGCTGCTGCTGCAGGCCGGCGCCGGGGTGTTGCATCTGGGCGTGAAGTCGGGCGCAGGGATGATCCATGCCGACATCCGGGGCGGCGTCGTCGAGCGGCCGGGTCCGCTGGCGTGGCCGGTGCTCGCTGCCTATCGCCGGCGGGTCCGCTCGCACGGGGAGGGCTGACCGATGGCGACGCTCGTCCTGGGGGCGGTCGGGACCGCGCTCGGCGGACCGGTCGGCGGCGCGCTGGGCAGTCTCGTGGGTCAGGCGATCGACCAGCAACTGCTCGGGCCGGGGCCGCGCCGGGGACCGCGGCTGGGCGATTTGGCGATCCAGACTTCGGCGTACGGAACGATGATCCCGCGCGTCTATGGCACGATGCGGGTCGCCGGCAGCGTGGTGTGGGCGACCGACCTCAAGGAAGCGGAGCAGGCGGTCAGCGGCGGCAAGGGTGGCAGCGACGAGCTGCGCTATAGCTACACGGCGAGTTTCGCGGTGGCGCTGTCATCGCGCGCGGGCGGGCGGATCGGGCGCGTTTGGGCGGACGGGAAGCTGCTGCGCGGGGCCGCGGGCGACCTCAAGGTGGCGGGGACGATGCGGCTACTGGATGGCGGCGAGGAGCAGCTGGCCGACCCGTTGATCGCGTCGATCGAGGGGATCGGCACGACGCCGGCGTTCCGGGGCATGGTGCTGGCGGTGTTCGAGGATCTGGCGCTGGCGGAGTTCGGCAACCGGCTGCCGATGCTGACGTTCGAGCTGATCGCCGACGGAGCCGAGGTCGGGGTGGGCGCCGTGCTGGCGGATGCGAGCGGACGCGTGGTCGACAGCGGGTGCGCGGAGGCGATCGGCGGCTATGCGGCGCACGGCAGCGATCGGCGCAGCGCCATCGCGCCGGCGCGCGGGTCCTTCACCTGCCCGCGCCGCTGGCGCAATTCCGGTT
>CAXSDY010000071.1:3332-12445 GCA_964235835.1 uncultured Sphingomonadaceae bacterium
CAGCGCCATCGCGCCGCTCGTCGAGCTACTCAAGTTGAGGTTGGGCGATACGGGGGCCGTGCTGAGCGATCGCGAGCCCGCGATCCTGCTGGTTGAGGGCGATCAGCTGGGTTGCGGAGTGGAAAGAGCCGGGGCGCGGAGTGAGCGGACGCGGGCACCGCTGGCGTCGACTCCGGCCGGGTTGGCGCTGACCTATTACGATCCGCTGCGCGACTATCAGGCGGGGCTGGCGAGCGCCGGTGAAGGCGTCGGGAGTACGCGGACGGTCGAATTCGCCGCGGCGCTGCAGGCCGGTCAGGCGCGGGCGATGGCCGACGCCTGCCTTGCCGTCGAACGGGCCGAGCGGGAGCGGGTGACGCTGCACCTACCGCCCGCGTTCCTGGCGACGCGACCAGGCGATCTGGTGGGCGGCGCGGGGCTGACCGGCGTGTGGCAGGTGGTGAAGGTCGATGTCGCCGCGCTGGTGGTGAGCGTCGATGTGGTGCGCCTGACCGGCCGGAGAGTGGCGTTGCCGGCGGAGAGCGGGCGGGCGGCGGCGGCGGTCGACGAGGCCGCGGCGCCGACGCAGCTGGTGTTGCTCGACCTACCGACGGGGAGCGGGGGGAGCCTGACGCTGGCCGCGGCGAGTGGCGGATGGTGGCGGCCGGTGCCGGTAACGGTGGAAGCCAACGGGACGGCGCAGCCGGGGCTCACGGTCGTTCGGCCGGCGGTGATCGGACGGACGACGACGGTCCTGGGCAGCGGATCGGCAGTCGTCTTGGATGAACTCAATGCGCTCGAGGTGACACTGCTGAGTGGCGCGGACTGGCTGACCAGCTGCGACGACGATGCGCTGGCGATGGGCGCGAACATGGCGGCGATCGGCGACGAGCTGGTGCAGTTCGGGCGCGCCGAGCCGATCGGGAGCAGGCGCTTCCGCCTTTCGCGACTGGTGCGGGGGTTGCGCGGGAGCGAGTGGGCGGTCGGCGGTCATGCTGTCGGCGAGGCGTTCGTGCTGCTCGACGCATCGCGGCTGGTCGACGTGCCGGTGGCCGACGCGATCGCCGGGGCGCTGATCAGCGTGCAGCCGCATGGCCTGGCCGACCCCGCCACGCCGGCGGCGGAGCGGACGGCGGCGGGCGAGGGATCGCGGCCGCCCTCGCCGTGCCATCTGCGGGTGAGCAACCTGGCCGGGTCGCTGGCGATTTCATGGGTGCGGCGGAGCCGGAGCGGGTGGGGCTGGATCGACGGGGCGGACGTGCCGATCGGCGAGGCCAGCGAGGCTTATCGAGTGCGGATCGCGTGCGGGACGGCGCAGGCGGAGTGGAGCACGACTGTGCCGCGGCTGGACCTGTCCTCGGCCGACTTGGCCGGGCTCGGCAGCGGAGCGGCGGTCGTCAGCGTGGTGCAGCTCGGCGACCGCGGTGCGTCCCGTCCGGTGAGCATGACCATAGCGATCTGAGGAGACGGCGATGGATACGACGGCACGGTTGGACCTGCCCCTGCTGGTGGCAGGGCAGGCGCAGAAGGAGATATTCCACAACGAGGCGCTGCAGCGGATCGATGCGTGCGTTGCGGCGTGCGTCGTGGAGCGATCGTCCGCGACCCCGCCGGTGTCGCCTTCGGTCGGGGAGTGTCACCTGGTCGCCGCCGGGGCGAGCGGGGCGTGGGCCGGGCACGTCGCGGCGCTGGCCTGTTTCGGCGAGGGCGGGTGGCGCTTCGTCGCGGCGCGCGAAGGGCTGCGCGTGTGGGTGGCGAGCGAAGGCGTCGACGCGACGTTCCGCGCCGGTGCGTGGGACTACGGCATCGTGCGCGGCTCCAGCGTGCGGATCGACGGCACGAAAGTGGTCGGCGGGCAACAGCCGGCGATTGCCGATGCGGCCGGCGGAAGCGTCGTCGACGTGCAGAGCCGGTCGGTCATCGGGCAGTTGCTTGCAGCGCTGCGGGCACATGGGCTGATTGCCAGCTAGGCCCGGGACGCAGGCGGGAGTGGTGCGCTAAAGCCACAGTTCTGCCCTTGCCTGTGCTTGCGCGGCGACGGGAGCGGCCATATTGATCGGCGGCGTCCGAATTCGAGACGCAGCAAACAGGGGAAGATCATGCGCAGCCTGGCGATCACATTGGCGCTCGCGTCGACGGCCTTGGCCAGCCCCGCGGCTGCGGTGGACCATAGCTGGTACGCCGGCGTCGAAGGCGGCGCGATGCGGACCGAAGATCCCAAGCTCAACTATTCCTTCCTGACCGGCGGCACGCGCACGACCGCGAACGGGCAGATCGGGATCAATACCAAGACCGGCTTCGATGGTGACATCATCGGCGGGTACGACTTCGGAATGGTCCGGGCGGAGGCCGAGATCGGCTACAAGCGAGCCGGCATCAGCAGCCTCGACACGACCAACGTGTTCCGGGTCGGCGGCTCCAACAATCCCACGGCGGACGGCAGCGTCAGCGCGCTCTCGTCGATGGCGAACGTGATGCTCGACTTCGGCGACGACAGCGGCTGGAGCGGGTTCGTCGGCGGCGGCGTCGGTGTCGCGCGGCTCAAGTTCGATATCTCCGGCGTGGGCGCCGGCAGCGGTGCGCCAAACCTCGCCGATCGCGACAGCAAGCTTGCGTGGCAGGCGATCGCTGGCGTTCGCAAGTCGATCAGTCCGACCGTCGACCTTGGCCTCAAGTACCGGTTCTTCAACACGCGGCGGATGAACTTTGCCGACGCGGCCGCCAATCAGGGTCAGTATCGGGCGCGGTTCCGGTCGCATTCGCTGCTGGCCAGCCTGATCTTCAACTTCGCGCCGCCGCCCCCGCCGCCCCCGCCGCCCCCGCCCGCCGCTCCGCCGCCCCCGCCTCCGCCGCCCGCGACGCAGACGTGCCCGGACGGGTCGGTGATTGCGGCGAGCGCGGCGTGCCCGGCTCCGGCGGCGGTGTCGGCAGGCCCGTTCATCGTGTTCTTCGATTGGGACAAGTCGGAGATCACGAGCGAAGCAAGGTCGATCCTGGACAATGCCGCGAGCGCCTATCAGCAGACCGGCAAGGCCGCGGTGATGCTCGCGGGCCATGCCGATCGTTCGGGTTCGGACGCGTACAACATCGCATTGTCGCAGCGCCGGGCCGACGCGGTCAGGACCTACCTCGCCGGTCGCGGCGTGCCCGATACGGCGATCAGCAGCCAGGCGCTGGGCGAAAGCCGTCCGCTGGTGCACACCGCCGACGGGGTGCGCGAGCCGCAGAACCGCCGGGTCGAGATCAGCTTCGGCCCCGGTTCCGGTCAGTAGACGAGGCGGTCATCCCGGCGGAGGACGCCGGGATGACGCCTGCGGCTCAGGCGAGCTGCAGATGATCGTCGGATTGCGACAGGCGCGGGAAGGTGCGGCCGGTCTCATTGTCGAGCCCAATCGCGGTGACGACATCGAGGATCGCCGCGGCACCAACGAACGCCAGAGCGCCCATGACGGCGTTCTTGCGCGTGCTGTTCTTCGCCGCGAGGGCCAGCGACCCCGCGTCCATCGCATCGCCGAGCACGCGGTTCCAGACATTGGTCGACACGGCCGGCGCGCGCAGCAGCATCGCGCCGGCCGCGATCTCCCGCAGCCCGAACGCGCGGATCACCGACCGCGCGCTGCCGTCCTCATCGAGCCCCAGCGCGCGCGCGAGCCGGCCCGGCGCGGCCACCTCCAATGCCCCCAGCGCGAGGCTGAAATAGCCGAGGCCCGTTCCCACTTGCTTGAACGACATGTCGTGCTCCCATTATGGCGCAGATCGTACGGCGCCCGTTTAAATCGCGGGGGGCCAACGAGGGGCGGACGGGCGCGTTCCTATGGCTCGCTTGCGGTCAGCGGTTCGCGGCGGTCACGGTCAGCGTGCCGGGAGCCAGCGGGCCGATCAGATCGCGCGCCGGCGCGGCATGCTCGAGCCACGCCCGCCACCGGTCGGGCGCGAGCAGCGCCACCTGGCGGCTGTGGTACGGCGCGACGTCGGGTCCCGGCTCGCACGTCAGCATGGTGAAGGCCTGGCCGATCCCCGGCACGTCGCGGACCAGGCCGGCGATGCCGAGCATGGCGCCATCGGGAGCCGTGAACAGCCAGCGGTCCTTGCGCTTCTGCTTGGGGTCGGCCGGCGCGGTAAACTCGTAGAACCCGTCGGCCGGGATGAGGATGCGCCCGGTCGGGAACTCGCGGCCGTCGGAGCGAAAATTGTAGACCGGCTTCCCGCCGGGACCGGGCCAACTCCAGCGGCGGATGATGAGCTCGTAGGCCGGAGCGTCGTCGCGCGCCGACGCGGCGCGCAAGATCGGCGCGGGGTCGGTGATGCAGATGTCACGCGGACCCAGGTTGGGAATGCCTTCGGGAAAGCGTAAGGGCAGGTGCAGCGCCGCCGCAAGCCGCACCATCGCCTCCGCTGCAGTCGTCTGAGTGTAGAGGTTGCACATGGCGCAAGCCTATCCCGCCGGTGCCACGGGTGCGAGTCCGCGCAAGATGTCGACGAGGTGCCGGGCGATCACCCTTTGTGAGCGCGTGGCGAGGTCAGGTTAGGTGTCTGGCCTTTCGTCCCAAACATGGGCACTGGTCCTGTTCAACTTACTTCCTTTTCGGGGAACACGACATGCGCGCGGTCACTTCCGAAAGGTCATGGGCATCGGGCGCGCGGGACTCCAACAATTCGGCGAGAGTCTCCGCATTCGACCGACGTTTGGTCGTGGCCTGCATCATCGCGATGTGCCTACCCATCGTATGGGTCTCGATGCCCCCATTGATGGACTTCCCCAATCACCTCACTCGCATATGGCTATTGGCTGGAGGCGCCGATCAAGCGCCACTCTCAGAAGTCTACAAGGTCGATTGGTCCAGAGCCTCGACCAACATCGGAGTGGATTGGGTTGCAGCGCACCTCGCCCAGGTCCTTCCGTTCGCGGTCGTCGATCGCCTGTTGCGCCTGGCGATGTTGCTGGGCCCGCCTGTGGGCGCCGTCATCCTCGGGCGCGTGATCTTCGGACGGATCAGCGTGTGGAGTCTGGCACCCTTCATTTACGTCTGGGGAACGACTTCCATAGCCGGTTTCCTGAGCTACTCCATTTCGCTCGCGGCTGCTCTTTTGTGTGCTGCCGCTATGTATGGAAGATCCCGCTTATCCTGGAGAGCACTAAGCCTACATGTCGTTTTTGCAAGCTTGATCTTAGCCATACACCCGTTCGGCGTCTTGTTCTATATTGCTCTAGTGAGCGGAATCATCATCGGGCCTAAGTTGTCGCTGTACAGGAGCTTGGACAAAGTAAAGAGAGTTGCTTTCGCTCTCTGTGTAGTCGGAATTGCATGTTCTCTGCCAGTGATCGTTTTGGGCTTGTTCGCAAGCCATGCTCCGCCGGTTAACACGATGGTCTATGGTGGAGCGTGGAAGTTTCTGCCTAAGAACATTGTGTTCGTGTTCCTGTCCGTTATTTTGTCATATAAGTTTATCATCGATGTTTTGTTCGTTGTACCTCTGATACTCGCTTCGCTGTATATAACCTTGAAGTCCAGGTGGGACTTTCACTTCGGACTGCTGCTGATCGCTGTTGGACTCTGCATCATCTCTATTTTCGCGCCCAATGAGATTGGCGACGCTGCCTGGATCAATCGGCGGTTTCCGCTGATGGCCGCTTTGACTCTCACGGCGGCGATGCATCCGGTACTCAGCACCGTGCGCTTGCGAACAATCATGATTGCCGCACTGCTCGTTGCGACCTTGGGGAAGGCAAGCTGGATTGGCTACGTCTGGGTGAACCGCGATCGCGACCTCGCCGATGTTCGCGCCGTCACGCAGGTGGTCCGTCCCGGTGATCGGGTCATGCTCGTCAAGGATGCGGTCCCCGATCCGGGTTCGGCGCCCATTGGCCTGATGTTGGCCGACACGAACGATTACCTGCGCATTCATCTTCCGGTGCTGCTGATCAAGGAGCGGCTGGCGTTGATCCCGACGCTGTTCGCCATTCCCGGACAGCAGCCGATACGGGTCGTCGGACTGGCGCGCTCGGAAGAACGTGGAATGTCCTCGTCGGCCCCCTCGCTCGGAGCGCTGCAAGCTGGGGGTGATCTGGGCAACCTCGCCGATTGGCGTTGCCAGTTCAAATACGTGCTGCTTCTCGGCACGGGCGCACCAAGGTCTGAGGCCACGTTAGTACCGGGATTGAAGTTCGTGCAATCCGCCGGAATTGCGACGCTGTTCGCCGTCGAGCCGTCGCGACAAGGCAGGCCATGCCGCTGAGTTCGCCGCAGGTAGCGTTGTTTCTTCTAAGGACGAACTCACTCTGCGACTGCGGGCTCTCGTTTTCTCGTCCGGCTTGAGAACACGCCTCCGAGAAGTGCAGATTGAACGGAGGCACGCTCGAGCAGTGGCCGCAAATACTGCCCTGTGAAACTCTCCGGGCATGCTCCCACTGCCTCGGGCGTGCCCTCGATGACGATCTCTCCCCCGTTCACCCCGCCGCCCGGTCCCAGGTCGATGACCCAGTCGGCGGTCTTGATGACGTCGAGGTTGTGTTCGATCACGACGACGGTGTTGCCCTGCTCGACGAGGCGGTGGAGGACTTCGAGGAGCTTGCGGACGTCCTCGAAGTGGAGGCCGGTGGTCGGCTCGTCGAGGATGTAGAGGGTCTGGCCGGTGGCGCGGCGGGAGAGTTCCTTGGCAAGCTTGACGCGCTGCGCCTCGCCGCCGCTCAAGGTCGTCGCCTGCTGCCCGACCTTGACGTAGCCGAGGCCGACTTCCTGCAGCATGGCCATCTTGTCGCGGATGCCGGGCACCGCCTTGAAGAACTCGACCGCGTCCTCGACCGTCATGTCGAGCACTTCGGCGATGCTCTTGCCCTTGAACTTCACCTCGAGCGTCTCGCGGTTGTAGCGCTCGCCGTGGCACACGTCGCAGGTGACGTAGACGTCGGGCAGGAAGTGCATCTCGATCTTCAGCAGGCCGTCGCCGGTGCACGCTTCGCAGCGGCCGCCCTTGACGTTGAAGCTGAACCGGCCGGGCTTGTAGCCGCGCGCCTGGCTTTCGGGCAGGCCGGCGAACCAGTCGCGGATCTGGGTGAATGCGCCGGTGTAGGTCGCGGGATTGGAGCGCGGCGTGCGGCCGATCGGCGACTGGTCGATGTCGATCACCTTGTCGAGGTGCTCGAGCCCGCTGATCTTGTCGCACGGGCCGCACAGGATGCGCGCGCCGTTGAGCGCGCGGGCGGCGCCTGCATAGAGCGTGTCGATGGTCAGGCTCGACTTGCCCGATCCGCTGACGCCGGTGATGCAGGTGAAGGTGCCGAGCGGGATGGCGGTGGTGACGTCGCGGAGATTGTTGGCGCGGGCGCCCTTGATGGTGAGCTTCCTGCCGTTGCCCTTGCGGCGCTTGGACGGGAGCGGGATGGCGCGGCGGCCGGAGAGATAGTCGGCGGTCAGGCTGGTCTCGCACGCGAGCAGCTGGTCGAGGGTGCCGGCGCAGACCACTTCGCCGCCGCGCACGCCGGCGCCCGGGCCCATGTCGATGATGTGGTCGGCGGTGCGGATCGCGTCCTCGTCATGTTCGACGACGAGCACGGTGTTGCCGAGCGACTTCAGCCGTTGGAGGGTTTCGAGCAGACGATCGTTGTCCTTCTGGTGAAGGCCGATCGACGGCTCGTCGAGGACGTAGAGCACGCCGGACAGGCCGCTGCCGATCTGCGAGGCGAGGCGGATGCGCTGGCTCTCGCCGCCGGACAGCGTGCCGCTGGTGCGGTCGAGGTTGAGATAGTCGAGCCCGACGTTGTCGAGGAAGCCCAGGCGGGCGTTGATCTCCTTGAGGATCGCGCGGGCGATCTCGCGCTGCTGCGGGGCGAGCTGCTGGTCGAGCGTGCTGAACCAGGCGAGCGCGCCGGCGACCGAGCGGCGGGCGGACAGCGAGATGTCCTCACCGGCGACCTTGACCGACAGCGCCTCGGGCTTGAGCCGGGCGCCGTGGCAGGTCTCGCACGGACGGCTGCCCTGATAGCGCGACAGTTCCTCGCGCATCCACGCGCTCTCGGTCGAGGCCATGCGCCGCTGGAGATTGCCGATGACGCCCTCGAACGGCTTCTTGACCTCGTACGACTTGCGGCCGTCGATGAAGCGCAGGGTGACGGGCTTGCCGCCCGTGCCGTGGAGGACGGCGTGGCGGGCCTCCTCGGGCAGCTCGCTCCACGGGGTGGCAAGGTCGAACTCATAGGCGCGCGCAAGGCTGCCGAGGACCTGCATGTAGTAGGGCGAGGGCGGGTTGGACTTGGCCCACGGCACGACCGCGCCCTTGGCGATCGAGATATTGTGGTTGGGGACGACCAAATCCTCGTCGAACACCAGCTTCTCGCCCAGCCCGTCGCACGCGGGGCAGGCGCCCTGCGGTGCGTTGAACGAGAATAGGCGCGGCTCGATCTCGGCGATGGTGAAGCCGGACACGGGACAGGCGAACTTTTCCGAGAAGACGATACGGCCGGGCGCGCCGAAGTCGAGCTTCATGCCGCTCGCCCCGTCCCCGCCGGGGAGAGGGGGCGCGGGGTCGGCGGGGTCGAGATAGGCCAGGCCGTCCGCCAGCTTGAGCGCGGTTTCGAACGAGTCCGCCAGGCGCAACTGGATGCCGTCGCGGATGGCGACGCGATCGACGACGACTTCGATGTCGTGCTTGTACTTCTTGTCGAGCACCGGCGCGTCCTCGATCGCGTGGAACGCGCCGTCGATGCGGACGCGGGTGAAGCCGGCCTTCTGCCACTCGGCGAGTTCCTTGCGATACTCGCCCTTGCGCCCGCGGACGACCGGCGCGAGCAGATAGTGGCGCGAGCCTTCGGGCAGAGCCATCGTCCGGTCGACCATCTGCGACACGGTCTGGGCGGCGATCGGCAGGCCGGTCGCGGGCGAGTAGGGCACTCCGACGCGCGCCCACAGCAGGCGCATGTAGTCGTAGATCTCGGTCACCGTCGCGACCGTCGAGCGCGGGTTGCGGCTGGTGGTCTTCTGCTCGATCGAGATCGCCGGGGAGAGGCCGTCGATATGCTCGACGTCGGGCTTCTGCATCATCTCGAGGAACTGGCGGGCGTAGGCCGACAGGCTCTCGACATAGCGCCGCTGGCCCTCGGCGTAGATGGTGTCGAAGGCGAGGCTCGACTTGCCCGA
>CAXSDY010000072.1:0-12190 GCA_964235835.1 uncultured Sphingomonadaceae bacterium
TCGCACAGCCGGTTGTAGACGGAGCGCTCGGGCGCGCGCTCGCGGCGCCGGCCGCAGACGACCACGACATCCGGGTGCGCATCGAGGAAACCCACGGCAACGTCAATCCACGCGGGCGCGACCTCGCAGTCGCCGTCGACGAACTGGATCAGCTCGATCTCCGGCCAGCGCGCGATCAGGCGCTCCGCCCCCTCGTTGCGGGCGCGTGCCGCCGTGAACGGCGTTTGCAGGTCGAGCGCGAGCACGTCGGCGCCCATCGAAGCGGCGCGCGCGGGCGAGCCATCCGTTGAGGCCGAATCGACGTAGACCACCCGCTCCGAAAACGCCAGGACCGAAGCGAGGCAACGCGCCAGCCGATCGCCCTCGTTGCGGCCGATGACGACGACACCGACGCGCCACGCGGCTCCGGCGTGGTTCGGCGCGGGCAGCGTCATCGCGGGCCCACGCGGCGTCGCTTCACGACCGCCGGCACGCCGACCGCGATCGAATCATCCGGCACATCCCGCGTCACGACCGCATTGGCGCCGATCGACACGTTGTTGCCGATGCGGATGCGGCCGAGCAGCTTGGCGCCGGTGCCGATGTCGACGTTGTTGCCGATCACCGGGGCGCAGGGATCGTCGGTCCGTGCCAGACCGACGACCACGCCGCTCCGGATGCGACAGTCGTCGCCGAAGCGCGCGTAGCCACTGATCACAATGCCGCCGGAGTGGTCGATCACGAAGTTACGGCCGACCCTGACCTCGCACGGCATCTCGATCCCGGTGACGATCTGCACGATTTTGAAGAGCGGCTGGTAGAAAAACGTCCCCAACACCTTGCGGAGCGGCGACCAACGCCGGGAATACGCCCACTGGCCCAAGCGGTAGACGGCCATCGCCCAGAAGCCTTGAGCGCCGATCCGACCGCCGTGGGCGTGCAGGTCGGCGCGGATGTTGGTAAACATGGGTGAGGTGGTGTCGAGGCGTCGTACGTTACGAGGGTCGCGACAAATCGAGGGCTGACGGGGGCGGTTTCGCGCTGGTCGCCAAGTGGGCCGGCGATTTTTTTCTCACGAAGGGACGCTCGACGAGATGCCAACTCAGGAAGCCAGCGGCGACCGACAGCGGCCACGCCACGAAGAAAAGGTGCGAAGGATTCATGGGCCCGCCGTGCAACGCGACGACGATTTGCAGCAAGGGGAAAGAATAAAGGTAGATGCCGTACGAAAAGTCGCCATGGCGCGCGAAGTTGCTCACATAAGGCACCGGCAGCACTGCCATCCAGAAAAGCAGATAAGCCACGGCCAGTGGAAACACGATCAGAAGGGCCTGCGGTATGAACGATGCCCCCACCAGCGCGGCAGCGCAGACAAGCGCGCCTCGGCCATTCAGCCACCGGTCGCCGCTCACCGCATGGAACGCCATGCCGACGAGAAAGAACGGCAGCAAGCGAGCCCAGAACGGCGGGTAACCGAAAACCAAGCCAAGGTAGCTACCTCCGGGATGAAGATCGAAGACGCGAAACGCCAGGCTGAGGAGGACCGAACCGCCAAATGCCGTCCAAACCACCCTGCGACGCATGAGCCACCCAGCGCTGCCGCAAAGCAGAACCCCGATGTAACACCAGAATTCATAGGAAATGGACCAGAGGGAGCCGTTGACTGGCCCAGGGGCAGGGTTCTGGGGGAACGCCGGGCCGGGAACCTCATCCAGCAGTCGCAACGTCCTTCCTATGAAACGGAAAATGAAGTCGGTTGTCGGCGGGTGCATCCGCAGGCCAGCGAACAACGGCGTGATCACGAATGCGCCGAGCAGTGCCGCGACGATGAAGCCCGGGTAGATACGGCGAACACGTTTGGCGAGGAAAGCCGCGATACCCGGCTTTGCGACCCAGCTCTGTGCAATCAAATAACCGCTTATGATAAAAAAGCAGTCGACCGCCAAGGCGCCGAAAGTCAATTGATGCCCCGTCAGTACCGCGAGCGGCTCATGGTCCTCGTTTCCGGTACCGAGTGGAAAGCTGTGCGAATAAACCACCAGCGTCGCTAGCGCGAAACGCAGGAAGTCGAAGTTGTTCTTTCCCAGTAACGGACGGTGAGGCGGAGGATGCGTCAAACGTGGGCCTACTTCATCTCTGCTGCGTTCGGTCGCACGTTACCGTGTGGATTGGCGAGCCCAGTTCGTCTGCCGCAGCACCGACCAGGTCGCGACGAGCTGACGCCAGATCGGAGCCAGGCCGAGCAAACGACGGCGGCGGACGATCCATTTGATGGCGAGTATCGCGTCGCCCAAGGTCGACAGCATCAGCGCCGCCGCAAGCCCGGCGCGGCCGTAGTGCTTGCGGTAGTACAACAGCGAGCTTTCGATCTGCAGCGAAGAGATTTGGCGCCCGGCCGCTGTGATCGCGCCGTCCGACTTCGCGCTCTCTCCGCCAAGGTGCACGACCGTCGCATACGGGTAGTAGACGACTTGCCAGCCGGCAGCCTTCACCGCCTTGCAGTGATCCACCTCTTCGTAGTACATGAAAAACCGCGGGTCGAACAAACCGACCTGATCGAGCACTGTCTTGGGAACGAGGTAGTAGCACCCGGGAACCCAATCGCATTCACGAACGCTCGCGTGATCCCAAACCATGTCGTCGACGAGCCGGGTGCGCGGAAACCAACGGGTCAGCCCCACCTGCATCAGAAATCCGTTCCACGGCGTCGGAAAGTACCGGCACGAAGGCTGCAACTCACCGTCACGCCCGACGAGCCGGACGCCGAGCACGCCGCAACGCGGGTGAGCATCGAGAAAGCGCACCGTCTCCGTCACACTTCCGGGCGGAACGAAGGCGTCCGTATTGAGCAGTAGAACGTGGCGGCCGGCGACCGCCGCAAGCGCCTGATTGTTGGCGCGGCCGAAGCCGACGTTCAGCTCGTTGATCAGCAGCTCACAGTCACCAAACTCCCGCTTCAGCAACTCGACCGAGCCGTCGCGCGAAGCGTTGTCGACGATCACGATCTGCAGGTTCAAACCGTCGGCTCCAGCGCGCAACGCGTCGATGCAGGGACGAAGAAGTTGCTTCGTGTTGTAGTTGACGATGATGGCCGTCACGTCGGCAGGCGCGCGACTCACGGTGCGCACAGACAAGCTCGAGCTGCGCGACATCCAATTCCCGCAATGCAGCCTTGGAAGCAAGCAAGCGCTAAGCCGCGCGGTCGACGAACGGACCGGATGAAATTTCTCGGACGGTGGCTGACCGGCCCTTCCATTAAGCCGCCTTGGCCAAAGCTGTTTTGAAAAGAGAGGACCACGCGTGAAACGCGAGCGGATCGGTGCCGACGGCACGCATCGCATATCTGAGCGCCCGCGCTCGGTCACTGTGCGACATGGCACACGAAGCCCAAAAGGCGTAAGTCATCGCGACCGTTCGCCTCTTTTGGCGTTCGTCAATGTCGGGAATATCAATCGAACCACCTCGCTGAAGCACATCCAGCCCGCTCTCGCGCCGTTGTCGAGCTAATTCAAGAATGTGGTCTCTATAGACGAGCCACCGAGAACTCAGTCCCGCGCAGACACTATTGACATGCTGGCGGTACCGATAAAGCGCAAGTCGGACATTGGCCAGGCGCCCCCATTCACCCATTCTAATGAGCAGGTCAAGGTCTTCACCCATTCGAAACGGCTCTCTGAAACCACCGACCCCAAGCACTGCGTCACGCCGCATCATCGTGGTTGGAAAGCGCAGACCGCCTCCCACCATCTGCTCGGAGACGATCTCAGCATGTGTCGCCGGATACGTTTCTAAATTGAGGGGAGCGCCGGACGGATCGATGCACTGCGCATCCGTGCCCACGCAGACGAGCGAAGTATCCGACGAAAGCGCCCGAACCTGTTGTTCGAATCGATCCGGTTCGGACAAATCGTCAGAATCCATCCAGGCAACCCATTCTCCAGTCGCCCGCTCAACCAACTCGTTTCGCGTGGCGATCAAACCCAAGTTGCGCCTCGAGATCAACCGCATTCGCGGCTCGTGCACCGAATGTGCCTGTAGCAAAGGCAACGACCCATCCGTCGAGCCATCGTCGATCGCAATAATCTCAAATTCAGCGAAGGTTTGCTTGCTCACGCTGTTCAGCGCCGCCTGCAAAAATTCGACGCTGTTAAACACCGGGATGAGCACGCTGAGTCGCATCGAGGTGCCCGCTAACCTCAGTGGCCTCGGACGGCACAAGCCAAAAGCCGGAGATTGTCCGGGCTCATCGGAGCAAGCGCCAGGGCGCGCAGCGCATGTTTACGAGCACTTCGCACGTTACCGGCAACCAGTGCGGACCAAGCCCACTTGCGATGCATCGCCACCTTCGTCTGGAAAGGATAGGCAGGTTGTTCAATATCAAGGTCGCGGAGAAATGGTAGACCACGTCGCAGACAAGCAGCCTTGACGGCCTTCAGTCCGGCGACATGTTGCGTGAAGGCATAGGTGTGGGTAACGCTAGAGGTATGAAGTCGATAGTCCACTAGGACGTCCGGCAAATTAGCCAATTCTCCCGTCTCCCCAAGCCGAAGAAAGAGATCTAGATCTTCAACATGAGGGTATTCCGTCGTGTAGCCACCGACAGCGAGCACCGAATCCCTCCGCATAACCGCCGACGGATGCAGGATACCGATATCAGGCTGCAAGAGAATGTCGGTAACTTCTTCGTCCGAACAGTGCATCCCAGACTCGCAGAGCGGCAAACCCTCCGAGTCGATGAACATGAACCGAGAACCGACGACAACGCAGTCGGGATGGCTCCGCATATAATGGACCTGCTTTTCGAACCGTGTTGGTCGGCAAATATCGTCGGCATCCATACGCGCGACCAGGTCTGCTCTGGCGAGATGCAGGAGCTCGTTCAGCGTCGGCACCAATCCCGCGTTCGGTCTGGACACAAGCCGAATTCGCTCATCCTCTGAAGCCAGTCGCTCCACAATCCGTAGGGTGCCGTCCTCGGATCCATCATCGATGATCAGAAGTTCGAACGCGGAGAAGGTCTGCGCAAGGACGCTGCGGACCGCCTGTTCCACATAATGCCGGGCGTTGTACACCGGCATGAGAACGGACAGCGGCGGCCGGTGGCCCGATGTCAGAACATCCGCAAGCGGTTTCAGGGAATGCATTCCATACTTTCCAACGCGATATTGGAAACCCTCGGACTAAACGTTTGGTACGTGCATATAAGAAACTTGGGAGATCCCCAGACGAACGACCAAGCAGTTTTAAGCTACCGTTTCGGCCAACGGAACCGTAAAGCTGTAACGGGTCGGCCACCATAATGGGCTCACCGGCGGAGGAAGTTGGCCTTGACCCCAAAGATCGCGTTCGGTTACTTCGAACAAAAGGGCTTCGAGTTCGACGTGATGATCATGACCGATATCGCCCAACCAAAAAGAAAGCGTGTAGCGCCCTGGCATTAGCGGAGGGGAGCCCATGTCGCACTCAATGATGCCGTCGGTAGTTGGCGGGTCGAAGGTAGGCGATGGCTGATAGCGATTGTTGCTATTGAGGATTTTTTCCCCCGCGGCAGTTTGCAACACCCAGCCAAACCGTGGATGCCGAATACCGCTCTCGGATTCAAAGCAGATTCGTATTTGCAGTTTGGCACCCATAAGAGCGGTCGAAGCCGGGCTACTGTCGACAAGCAAAGCGGCACTCTTCATCCATAGAGGCGCCCCTCGTGGCTTGTCGAACGCTAGAACTGGAGACGTCGCCGTCGAGAGCGGCAGTAGATAGCGAGAGACTACCTCCTCAGCCGATCCTTCGAACTCCAACTGACCCTGATGAAGAAGGACGGCACGACTGCAAAGGCTACGAACGGCCGCCATGTTATGACTGACGAAAAGAACAGTGCGATTGCCCTCCTCAGCCACTTGCTGCATCTTGCCAAGGCAACGCTTCTGAAATTCAGCGTCGCCTACCGCAAGAACCTCGTCGACGATCAGAATTTCCGGCTCGAGATGCGCCGCCACGGCGAATGCCAATCGAACGTACATGCCGCTGCTATACCGTTTGACCGGGGTGTCGAGAAATTTCGATATCTCCGCGAACTCGACAATCTCCTCGAACTTCGATTCGATCTCACGCCTTCGCATTCCGAGAATCGACCCATTCAGATAAATGTTTTCTCGTCCAGTCAGCTCGGGATGGAAACCAGTTCCCACCTCAAGCAGGGACGCTACCCGGCCGCGCAATGTTGCACGACCCGACGTTGGCTCGACAATTCGCGAGAGCACTTTCAGCAATGTGCTCTTTCCCGCGCCATTCCGGCCTACGATCCCCATAACCTCGCCCGGTTGGACTTCAAACGAAACGTCTTTCAATGCCCAAAAATCTTCCGCCCCCGATCCCGCGCCGCCCAATTCCCGAAAGCGGCGAAATGGCGCAGCCGCAGCCGCCACGAGCGCCTCGCGAAAGTTATCGGCGCGGGTCGCGGCGCCCGCGACGCGGTACAACTTGCTGATCTTATCGACAACAATTGCAGGTTCATTCATGACTATGTGCGTCGTACGCGACTTCCGCTGAACTGCGGTGATTTAGTGAGCACTGAATGCACAGGCTTCAGGCAACGTCTGCAAACCGTCGTTCCATCTTTCGGAAGTAGAACAGGCCGTAAACAAACACAAGTACGGAAACGACGGTTGCTACTAGAAGTGCATCCCAATTCCAGGGCTTTCCCAGTAGGCTGGAACGGAAACCGTCAATAATTCCCGTCATGGGGTTAAGCGTAAGAACCCAGCGCCAGTTTGGAGGGACCAGATTAGCAGGATAGATCACCGGGCTGATGTAGAGGCCAGCTTGAATAAGGAACGGAACGACATATCGAAAATCTCGATACGTCACTGTCACCGCTGCAAGCACTAGTCCCAACCCGAGTGCCGAAAGGACCGTCAGTACTACGAGAAACGGTAGCATCAGGATGCCGAACCCGGGAACAACCCGGTAATATATCATTAATGCCACGAAAACTAGGAACGAAACGCCGAGATCGACTAGCGCACCGCCCACCGCCGACGCCGGAACGTATAGCCGAGGAAGATAGATCTTTGTAAGCAATGCCTGTTGGCTCAACAAGCTCCCAGCGGCCGCAGATAGCGCGCCGGAGAAAAACATCCAAGGTAGCAGTCCCGAATAAACGAAGATGGGATAAGGAATCCCCTCAGAAGGCAACTTTGCGAGGTTGCCAAAGATCACGGTGAACACGACCATGGAGAAGACGGGCTGCAGAATCGCCCATGCGACGCCGAGGACGGTCTGCTTATAACGCACGGTAACATCGCGCCACACGAGGTAGAAAAGCAGTTCGCGCCCGTCCCACAGTTCGCGCCAGTTGACGGCAATCCAACCCGGTCGGGGTTGAATGACTACTTCGTGCTGCTCTATCGCCAACGGGGTCATCGAGATTCCGATTCGCTATAGTTATGGACTGGCAGGTCGACGCCCGAACTGCGTGGGAACGTTGGGTGAACTGCCGTCGGAGATCCTACCGCCGCGATGCACGAGCGAGCGTTGCCGCAGAGTGGCGGCATAGCTCACCAATAGTCCTGCGACTAAGTACGTCACCGGACCGTCTCCTGCGACCGCAATAAAAAACAGACAACCCAAGAAACATGCGACCAGGACTGCGCCCACTGCGCCCATCTCAAGATTAACTGCTCGAGACTTAAGGTACGCGCGGAAGCCCTGGTACAAAGCAGCCAGGAAAACGCAGCCTTGAAGGATCATACCGACCCATCCTGTGAACAACAATGTAAACAAGTAGCCATTCACAATGTCGACAATCCCCTGACCCTGTCGTAGCGACTCCATCTTCTCCACGACAAACGGGTCGCCGAAAAACGGATGCTGTCGAATCAGTGTCCAAGACAGCTCCGCAAGTTGCTGCCGATACTCGACCGTATCTTGATCTGCAGTTCCAATGATGGGAAGACGATCGAGCACCGATTCCTTCAGCGGCGTTAAGTAGAGGACACCTGCAATCATAGCCGCCCCTACAGCAACGCCTGCCATCTTCCCCGCTGCGCCGGGCCGAAGGGATAAGAAAACCATGATGATCAGCAGGCAGGTCAGCCAGGGGCCACGCGAACTTGTGACGAACAAGCCGAACAACATTAACGTAATAATAGCGACGTCTAGTAGTAGGCGTTTCTGAGTCGGACGGAGATAAAGGTAACAGCCTAATGCAATTGCGATGTCAAATCCTAGACCGAGCGGGCCACCAGCCGACGCCTGCGCTCGAAGCCGGTCTCCTCGGACGAGCCAAGCGAAAACATTCGGGTCGCCCCACTGCATAGACAAGCCGGTATAGAGCAGCCAACCCTTAATTGATTCGAACGAGCCCACCAATGACATTATAAAAATGGCCGCGAAGAACGAGGCCAGGACATCCGAGATTTCTTTAGTTCCCTTCAAGCGACTGAACGCATAGAACGCAAGAAACCCGTCCAACATAAGCAGGAAGCTTTGCCTCATGGAAGCTGTCAGGGACTGATTTGGTATCGATAGTGCCACTTGTAAAAATAGATAGGCGAGTAAAGCGGCGTCGGGAAACGTGAAAGCCTTTTCCGTGCTTTTGTTCCGGATTCGGAACCAGCGGTGTATAAACGGCAACAGCAGCACGAGTGCCAGCAGTCTTAGATGCGTTAGATCGAAAAGGTTATTAATCAATACCGTCGGAATGTAAAAGCGGGTATTGGGTAGCGCGAACATGAGCAGAGCGTACAAGGCGAGCGGATTCGTGTCGCGCCTGGACTCCCTGATTATCAATATGGTCGCAAAGACCGCATAGATGGCGAACGAAGGGCTAAGAAACGCAACAGTGGTCAGCAGGAGCCAGGTGTTTCGGCGTCGAGCGTAGGTCTCGGCGGGCATCACGGCCAGGCACACAGGTCGAATCAACGCAAAACCAAACGCGGCAAGACCTAGAATGACAACGAGGGCCTTAACGTTGTCTATCATGACGAGGTACGACTCGCGGTCTTCGCCGTCAAGAAATGCGTCACGATCGATTTGCGGAACGCTCGACTAGAAACGCGACCGAGGCCAAGCAATCGTGTCATCGACGAAGCCGGCGCGTTACCGATGCGACATACCGCAGCATCGCCGGCGGTACCCACTGACGCAGGTGCTCGTCCATGCGCAGGCGGCGCGCCTCGCGGCGGGTCTCGGCGTCGTCGGTCGGGCGGGCATGGTAGATCGTCGAGTGGCTCGGCACTTCGTCGTAGATGCCTCTGGAAGCCGTGTAGTAATAGAGGGCGATCGAGCGGCGGGCGACGCCGTCGGGGCAGAGGAGCGGGTCGGGGTGGCCGTGGAACGAATCAGCATCGGTGTTGAAGATGACGGCACGGTTGAACACCGGCTGCACTTCTTGCTGCTTGGCCTTCATGCCGCGGTCCCACAGCTCGAGGGCGCCGCCCCACTCGGGTTGCCAGCCCTCGTTCAGGTAGACGATGACGTTCAGCCGGCGGTGCAGGTGAAGCTGGTCGTTGATCCGAAAATCGGCGTGGATGCCGAGCTTGCCGCCGCGGGTCGTCTCGTGAAAGCCGCCACCGACGTAATACGGATCGGGGATGAGCCCCTGAATCGCCGTCAGTCCTTCGAGAAACTCGACCATCGGCCGGGAGTTGAAGAACTGGAAGATCTGGCGCGCCGTCGCGTCGCACTCGTCGGGCATGATCTGGCGCTTGTGCTGGCCGGCATAGCCCATCGTGAAGACCCTGTCCGACTCGAGCGCCTGACGCGGAAAATGATCGAGCGCCGCCCGGGTGACTGCTTCCGGAAGGAAGTTGTCGAGCACCGCGTGCGGGAAGGGCTCGGCGAAGCAGTAGGAGTCGGACAGCTTTTCGCCGGCCTGCCGTGCGGCCGCCGGGTCGAGCCGAAGCCCTGAAGAACTGTCGATCGGCAGAACTGAATCCACTGTCACTCCCGACGGGCGACGTGAGGCCCTTTTGGTCAACGGACGATTGTCGCCGATCGGGACGCGGGTTTCCACGGAGTCGCCTGGAAGCCACGGGCACTTGTCACAATCGACTTCATCTAAGACCCGGCCGAGAAAATCTGCGCGCAACCTTCGCGCACGCCCGACCCACCGTGACCACAATCGGTTCCTTGCTCTGGAGGGTCCATGAAACTGAACCGCATCGCCCTGACGCTCGCCACGCTGATGTGCACCGCCTCGTTCGCCGGTCTGGCGCTGCGCCCCAGCACCACCGCGGCGCAGAAAGGCGCGGCGATCGCGCTCGGGCCGATGGTGCCGACATCGTTCGGCGACTGGACCGAGCTGCCGAACCAGGCGGTAGCGGTCGTGAACCCGCAAACCCAGCAGATTCTCGACCGGTTGTACAGCCAGACGCTCGTACGCACCTACGCGAATCGCAACGGCTACCGCATCATGCTTTCGCTGGCCTACGGAGACGATCAGCGCGGCGGTCTGGCGGCCCATAAGCCGGAGGTGTGCTACCCCGCGCAAGGTTTTCAGCTCGGGCGCGTGATGGACGGCGTTTTGCCGACGCGCTACGGAAGTATCGAGGTGCGGCGCCTGACGACTCACCAGGGCACGCGCAACGAGCCGGTGACGTATTGGCTGACCGTCGGCGACCAGGTCGTCAGGTCGTCGCTGGACCGCCGCATCGCCGAGGTGCGCGTCGGGCTGACCGGCCAGGTTCCGGATGGTTTGTTGTTTCGCGTGTCGTCGATCGATACTGATGAAGCGCGGGCGTTCGCGATCCAGCAGCAGTTCGCGGCCGCGATGATGGCGGCGGTGCCGGAAGATGCGCGGCGCCGGTTGAGCGGGTTGACGTCGAAGGTCGAGTCGGCCGGCTGATCAGCGCTTCCCCGCCGCCGGCGGCCGGGCCGCGGCTGGGCGGGCTCGGAACTCGGGAACCGGCGAATCCCCGTCAGGCGGACGCCCGCCCGGCGCCGGCGTCGGGCCCGGGAGCAGCGCCCGGACCGCGCCGCCGCCCCGGCAACACCCTGTCGAGCACCCGATCCAGGAAGAAGAAGAACACGAGTGCGACGAGCATCAGCACCATGCCGGCGGCACCGTGCAGGAAGCCCTGACCGGCTTCGTCGCCCATGTAGTAGGTGACCAGCACCAGCACCATCACGCGCACGACGTTGGCGACGAATGCGATCGGCAGGATCGACGCCAGCATGATGGCCATGTGCAGCAGGCTCTTGCGCCCGACGAGGTACATGAACAACGTGCCCAGGGCCGCCAGGCTGAACATCGAATGCAGTCCCGAACAGGCGTCGGCCACCTGCAGCTGGTAGGGGCCGATCGACAAAATGACGCCACTGCGGGCGATCGGGTAGCCGGCCGTGTAAAGCAAGCTTTCGACGATGTTGGCGATCAGTCCCTTCAGCGACCCGGTGACCAGGTCGACGAACACCCCCGGCAGGGGAATCATGAAGATGAAATAGCAGAGCGGGAACCATGCGATGCGCACCGCCGCCTTGCCCCGCAGCAACAGCAGCAAGGCCATCGCCACCAGCGGCTGGGACGCGAACCACAGGACCGAGATGTTGAAGACGCTGCCGATCAGGTAGATGACCAGACCGAGGGCGAAAATCGACCAGCCGAGGCGGGGCGCCGGCGTGACGGGGGCATTCGCGATGGCGTGGCGCAAGGTCCAGAACAGCCACATCAGCACCACGAAGATGATCGAGCCGTGGCCCTGCTCTTCGCCCTGCCAGATGGTGTTGCCCGCCCACCACCAGAGCGGCAGGTACATCGCGACGAAGCCGAAAAGGCCGAGCAGCAACGGCGACTGCGCCGCAGGGAACGCCAGTGGCCGCGAAGCCGGGGGCGCGACCGTGCTCACGCAGCCCTCTTCTCTTTCCGATGCCGTACCGCCGGAACGTCGTTCAGCACCGACCCGACCACGTGAACGCCGGCGTTCATCAAGCCCTGAACGAGGTCGGTGAAGGCGGCGACCCGGGTCTGCGCGCTGTGCGCCACGGCCAGCGCCGCACCGGTCCGGACGGCGATCATCGCGGCATCCTCACCCGTGGTCATGGCCGGTGTGTCGATGATCACGATGTCGAACGCCGACTTCACCTGCAGCAGGAATTCGTCGAAGTTCAGACGGTTCAGCAGCTCGAGCGGGTTGGGCGGAATCGGCCCGGCAGGCAGAACGCACAGCCCCGCCAGATCCGGGATGCGAACGATCGCTTCCTCGCGCGAGCGCCC
>CAXSDY010000073.1:0-11807 GCA_964235835.1 uncultured Sphingomonadaceae bacterium
CGATCGCGCTATTGCGTGAAAAGTTTCACGGAGGGGACAATGACAAAAGCGATACTGTTCTGTTCGGCTGCAATCGTAGCGTCGAGCGCCGCAAACGCGCACGTTGCCCTCAGTTCCGGCGACTCGAAAGTCCAGGCTGCGACGACCGGGGCCGCCGAGCCCGGGGCCACCTCAGCCGGCACGTCAGAGGCAGCCGCGTCAGTATCCGGACAGGTGCCGGCCAGCGGCGCGACCGCCAGCCAGGACGCACAAAACAAAGACATCGTCGTGACCGCGCTCCGCTCGCGCACCACCGTCCAGAAAGCGCCTGCAGCCGTCACGGTGTTGCCGGGTGACGTGCTCGTGAAGCAGCAGATCACGGACCTGCGCGCCGCTCAGGTCCTCTCGCCGTCAGGTCGCTTCAACGCCGATCGCAACGCCACCCAGATCTTCATACGTGGCATCGGATCCCAACTCGACTTCTACTGGATACCGGAGGCCGTGGCGGTCAACTTCAACGGCGCCTACGTTCCGCGGTTTACCACGGGGGGCGCCTTCTATGACCTAGAGAGCGTCCAAATCCTGCCCGGTCCGCAAGGCGTACTCTATGGTCGTAGCGCAGGCGGCGGAGTGATCGCCATCAACGCCAGGCGGCCGGCCCGACAGACGCAGGCCTACGGCAACCTGGAATACGGCAACTACGATACCATCCGGCTGACGGGTGCCGTCAACCTTCCGGTAACCGACACGCTGGCGGTGCGCGCCGCCGTAAACGTGCAGAAACATCACGGTTATCAGTCGCTCGGCAACGACAGCCAAAACGCGTTCGCGACCCGCCTCTCGGCGCTTTACGACGGCGGCAGTGGCTTCTCGCTCTACGTTTGGGGCAACTACTTCAAGGATAGCGGCAAGCCGATTGTTGCCTCCTATCTGCCAGACGTTTCAGGGATCGACCCGTATTACATTCCCCCGACCGATCCTGTGACGGGAAACAGCAATTCTACTGGCTTTATGCACTTCCACTATTTGAATGGCGGCGGTGAAGCGAAGTACAGCTTTTCTGGCGTCACCGCCGACTACGTCGCCACAGCGCTGCAGCAGTCTGAGCGATCGGTTCGCAACCTCACCGGCAGCAACCAGATCTATCGGGCCGGGCAGCACCAATACACACAGGACCTCAAGTTCAATTCCGAAGGGAGTGGTCCGTTCCAGTGGATCGCAGGGGCGTCCTGGTTCCTCGCCAACTCGAACTTTGAATCCCGATTCGGGCCGCGCCAGTTCGGCCAGCTCTTCCCTTCGATCAAGCAGCGCAGCTACTCCGCCTTCGCGCAGGTGACCTATTCGGCAGCCTCAACCGTGCGCCTCGTGGGCGGCGCGCGCGCCTCGCATGACAAGCTCGTGATCGCCGGCTCAGCAATCGCGTGCTTCGCGACCTGCTCTTATCCGCCGATCAACTTCAACCGCTCATGGACCCATGTCGACTTGAAGGGAGGCCTGGAGGTCGATCTCGCGCCACGCATCATGGCCTATGCAAATGTTCAGACCGGCTACGCGCCGGGCACGCTGAACACCTTCCCGGACTCGTCAACGTTCAACAAGGAGGTCCAGCCTCAGACTCTGCTTGCCTACACCGCAGGCCTGAAGTCTCAGTTCGCGGACGGTCTGCTGACCTTCAACGTCGAAGGTTTCTACTATGACTACAAGAAGCTGATCGTTCAGCAGTTCAACGCCACGACGGCCGCACAAGCCCTCTTCAATGTGCCGAAGACTACAATCTACGGCGCGCAGGTGACCACGATCCTGCGGCTCGATTCCGCGGACACGTTCACGTTCAACGCGGCCTACACGCACGGACGCTATGGGTCATTCCAAAGTGCGCCCACCAGCCGAAACCTTGATAAACTGCAGACGTCGCTGACGCCCAGCGTAACTGGCAACGTGGCCTACGACCACCTCTTCCACCTGGCGGACGGGGCGCACGTGGACTTCCGGGTCTCGACCTACTTCTCGAGTAGCTACTGGGGGACGTTCGACCACGCTCCCTTCACGCAGCAGGGGGGCTTTACGAAGACCGACGGGTCACTGACCTATCGCGCCCCCGATGACCGCTTCTCGCTCGGCGCCTGGATCAAGAACGCCGAGAACAAGGCGGTCTACTCGAGCCTCGCGGCGACCACCTTCGCGGCACCCTATCGAGCGGCGACATTTATCGAACCGCCCAGGACTTACGGTCTGTCGCTCGGCTTCAAGCTGTAGTCGCTTCCTTTGCAGGACGCGAAGAAGGCGCAGCCTCGCACGGGTCCAGCGCTGGTGCGGGGTCGACCGCGCACCAGCGACGTTCCGGCCGAGGGCATCCGGACGGTTGAGACCGGCATGCAGGTGCTCGACGTTATGATCAGGAACGGCCGCGGCCTCCCCCCTGGCGAGATCGCCGCGCTCACGGACCTGCGGCCCAACCAGTTGCACCGGTACCTGGTGAGTTTCGTCCGCACCGGGATGCTTTCGCACTCGCCAGATACGGGCCTTTACGATCTCGGGCCAAAGGCGAGGGTCCTCGGCGCGGCCGCGTTCGCCCGCTTCGACCCGATGGGCCATGCCAACGAGGCGGCGCAAAGGCTCGCCGCCGTCACGGGGCACACCGTCTGCCTCTTCGGCTGGACCAACATCGGTCCGGTGATGCTCGGACGCCATCTCGGGATCCACCCGATGCCGGTCACGCTGCATGTCGGAAGCGTGCTGCCGCTGCACGGCACCGTAACAGGCCAGGTCTTCGTGCGCTTACTCCCGGCGGTTGTGACGGCCGCGCTCGTCGCTCGCGAGGTCGAGCAGGCAGAGGACGACGGTCACCCGGTTCCCCCCGAAGCCCCACTGGAAGAGGTCGTCGAGTCCTCTAGCGGCCACACCATTTTCTGGAGTTCTGCGCCCATCCTGCCCGGATCCATGGCGGCCGCGGCCGTGCGTGACGGCGGCGGCACCATGCGGTGCCTGATCGGCGTGATGGTGCCGCGTGGGCGGGCGGGTCCAGACCGACCGATCGTTGACGCCGCGCTCGGCGCCTGCGCGCGGTCGCTGGAGGAGGACCAGCACTGATGTCTGCGCCAACCGCGCCCGGCCTGGATCCGCTGCATCTCGCCGCGCTCTGGCAGGCCGCCCTGTCGTGCGGACTCCACGCGGCGGGCTGCGCGTGCTGCAGCGGGCTGTCGATAAGGCTGACGCCGGACGCGCTCGAGGAGACGATCCTGGATTTCCTCGAGATGCGCGACGACCCCGACTTGAAGGCGGCCATCGCGGCCCGTCGCGGCCGATTCGGATCTAGCCCCTTCGTCAATTGGCTCGGCGAGTTGCCCCTGCCAGGCGGCCGATCCGCGGAGGTGCAAGCTGTGGTGGCGGGCATCCTGTCTTCAGTCGGGCCTGGGCCGGCACTGCAGGCCCGAACACCGAACCCGGGTACCTGAGGCATGCACGAGACAACATTCACGGCCGGCCCAGCCGACGGATGGTCGCCCAGCGCGATAGGAAGGCGCATCGACCAACTACCTTTCTCAAGGTGGCATGTGCGGCTGCTCGCAGTGATCGGCAGCGCGCATCTGTTCGATATGTTCGACGCCCTGACCATGGCCTTCGTGCTTCCGGTGTTGATCGCGACCTGGAAGCTAAAGCCGATTGAGGCCGGGATGCTGCTCTCGGTCGGCTATTGCGGTCAGCTTCTCGGCGCGATCGCGATGGGCGCGATCGCAGGCCGCGTGGGCCGCAGGCGGGCGCTGCGCTGGACGCTGATCAACCTCTCGGCGCTCAGCCTGGCGTGCGCGTTTGCGCCGAGCTACGCTTTCATGCTCGGTTTCCGCTTCCTGCAGGGCATAGGGCTGGGCGGCGAGGCGCCGGTCGCCGCGACGTTCATCAACGAGGTTGCGCCTGCGCGACTGCGGGGGCGGATCGCCTTCGTCCCTCAGATCATGGCGGGGGCCGGGGCCATCGTGACAGCGGGTCTCGCGATCCTCGTTATCCACCGCTTCGGCTGGCGGCCGATGTTTCTCATCGGCACGCTGCCGGTGCTCCTCGGCCTGTTCCTGCCCGCCCTCATCCCCGAGTCGCCTCGTTGGCTTGCGGCCGTGGGACGGGGCGATGAGGCGGCCGTCATCCTTGCGGCGGTCGAACGATTGGCACCCGCCAGCGAGCCGGTCGCGACCGCCGTGATGCCCATGGCGGCGCAATCTCTTCCCGCAGGCGGCCTGCTGTCCCCCGACATGATCCGCGGCACCCTCACCACATGGACGGCGATGCTTTGCATCGCGCTCTCGGCCTACGGACTGATCGGTTGGCTGCCTTCCATCTACACCACGGTGTTCCACACACCCCTCGAGGTGGCGTTCCGCTATGGCCTCATCTTCAATGCCGCCGGACCGGTCGGGGCAATCTCGGGCTGGGCGATGATAGACTGGCTGGGTCGTCGTGGGACCTTCACGGTCGGCTTTCTCGGGCTGGCGCTGCCCCTCATCGGCCTGTTCGCGATCGGTCGCGGCATGACCGCCTTCGAGGTCATGGCGCTGTCCAGCATGGGCATCTTCTTCGCGTCGATCAATCTGAGCGGGCTCTACATCTACGCCGCCGAGATTTACCCGACGCCGCTCCGCGCCTTCGGGGTCGGTGCTGCGAGCGCCTTCCTGCGGGGGGGCGCGATCCTCGCGCCCCTGCTGATCGGATCGCTTATCG
This sequence comes from uncultured Sphingomonadaceae bacterium, assembly GCA_964235835.1. Classification (GTDB taxonomy): domain Bacteria; phylum Pseudomonadota; class Alphaproteobacteria; order Sphingomonadales; family Sphingomonadaceae; genus Sphingomicrobium. Next base: position 4,690 of record CAXSDY010000073.1, read on the forward strand.
CCTATTCAACCGTGCCGATCCTGTTCCTCGTGCTCGGCGGCATTGCCTCGGTCGGTGCCGTCACGGTGTTCCTCTTGATCAGCGAAACCGTCGGCCAGAGCCTTCCCGAGGCGATCGCGCCAGTCGCCGTACGCTTAGCCAAGGACTCCTGATGGCCACGTCGAGTAAGTCTGAGCGCCGCGTTCGCATCGCAGTGGATATCGGCGGGACGTTCACCGATCTCGCGGCCTTCGACGAGGACGGCGAGCGCCTCTCGTTCGGAAAAGCGCTGTCAACGCACGATGCGCTCGTCCGCGGGATCGCCCAGACGATTGCGTCCGCTGGCGTCCGCCTCGACGAGGCGGAGCTATTCCTCCACGGATCGACGATCGCGATCAATACTCTGCTCGAGCGGACCGGAGCGCGGACGGCGCTCGTCACGACGCGGGGCTTTCGTGACGTGTACGAGATCGGGCGGATCAACCGGCCGGACGCCTACAACCTCTTCTTCGACAAGCATCGGCCCTTGGTCGACCGGTCGTGGAGGTTCGAGGTAGACGAGCGTTTGCTCGCCGACGGCTCGGAACACCGACCGCTCGACGAGGGACAGGTTCGAGCGATCGCGCGCGAACTTCAGCAGCGCGGCGTCGAAGCCGTGGCAGTGCTTCTGCTCCACTCGTACCGGAACAGTGCGCACGAGAAGAAGGTCAGCGAGATCCTCGGGGAGGGACTGCCCTGCGCCTTCATCACCGCGTCTCATGAACTGACTCAGGAATACCGGGAGTTCGAACGGACCTCGACCGTTGCCGCGAACGCCTACGTCGGGCCGCGCATCGCCCAATATCTGGGCGAGATCGAGGCCTATCTGGACGACAACGAATTCGGGGGCGACTTCTATGCGGTTCAGTCGACAGGAGGGCTCTTCTCGGTCGCCCAGGCGCGCCGCGAATGTGTTCGGATGCTCGAGTCCGGGCCGGCCGCCGGTGTCATCGGCGCCCAGGCCGTGTGTCAGCTTGCGGGTCTGTCCAACGCGGTCGCCTTCGACATGGGCGGCACGACGGCCAAGGCCGGCGTTATCAGCGACCTTGTCCCGCTTACCTCAAGCCGTGCCCTGATCGGCGCGTACGAGCGCGCGCTGCCGATTCAGGTTCCGATGATCGAGATCTTTGAGGTCGGCACCGGCGGCGGCAGCATCGCCAGGCTGGTAGAGGGCGACGCGCTTCGCGTCGGTCCCACCAGCGCGGGCTCGATGCCGGGTCCTGCCTGCTACGGTCGAGGTGGGCGAGAGCCGACGATCACGGACGCCAACCTCGTGCTTGGCCGGCTGAATCCCGACCAGTTCCTCGGCGGAGAGATGCCGCTCGACCGCGGCGCCGCCGAAGCCGCGATACGCGACAGGATCGCGACCCCGCTCGGCCTTGACCTGTTCGAGGCCGCCGAGGGCATCCTGCGGATCGGCGTCACCGCAATGTCTCATGCGGTCAAGGCGGTCACAACGGAGCGCGGCCTCGACATCGGCAGCTTCGCCATGATCACCTATGGTGGCGCGGGGCCGCTCCATGCGTCGGCAATCGCACGTGAGATCGGGATACGTCGCGTTCTCATTCCCCCTTCGCCGGGGCACTTCTCCGCGTTCGGCATGCTCTATGGCGATCTCCGCTACGACTACGTCCGCTCGTGCTTCGAGCGCCTCAACGAGGCCGTTTTCGACGATCTTGAGTTGCTCTTCGTTGGAATGGAGGATCAGGGACGCGCACTCATCGAGGCGTCGGCCGCAAACCCGAAGGACATCTGCATCACGCGCTATGCGGACATGCGCTACGTCGGCCAGGAGCACTCGGTCACGGTCGAGCTTGATCGTGCGTTCTTTTCCACCCAGGATCGAGTCGCGATCAAGGCCGCCTTCGATGCCGACCACCTCCAGCGCTACGGCACGTCGGCGCCGGACGAACGGGCGGAGATCGTGAGTGTGCGGGCGACGATCGCCGGGATCATGCCCAAGCCGCCGCGACACCCGCTCCCGGCGGGACAGGGCGTTCCCGCCGCAGCAGCGCGCCTGCGCACGGCGAAGGTCTGCTTCCGCGCCCGGGACGGGTTCGTGGGCACAGCAGTCTACGCGCGGGATGCACTGTCCGCCGGCGATCGAATCGATGGTCCGGCACTGATCGAGGAGCACGCCTCCACGACAGTCCTCTCCCCCGGTGACCGGATGCTGGTCGACCCGTTTGGCATTCTCGACATCGCGGTTGGAGCAGCAGCATGAACGCGGACGTGAAGCCGCGCGACCGGGTCGATCCGGTGACAGTCGAGATCATCCGGAACGGCCTGATCTCAGTGACCGAGGAGATGAAGACCAATCTCACGCGCACAGCCTACAACATGATCATCTACGAGGCGCTCGACTTCACCGTCGGGCTGTTCACGCCGGCGGGTGAGACCGTTTCGATCGGCCTCGGCCTCCCCATGTTCACACGCGGGATGTCCCAGGTAATCCACGCGAAGATCGCACGCTACGGTCGCGACGGCATTCGGCAGGGCGACATCCTGATCACAAACGACGCGTACACCACCGGAAGCCACCTCAATCACATCACGCTCACCATGCCGGTGTTCGAGGGGGATCGGCTGGTCGCCTTTACCTGCTGCATGGCGCACTGGCTCGACGTGGGCGGCTCGCTCGACACCGTGACGACCGAGATCTACCAGGAGGGCCTGCAGATTCCGATCATGAAGCTGCGCAACGCCGGCGTCATGAACGAAGATCTGCTTGAGATCATCAAGCTGAACGTCCGTCTGCCCGATCTCGCAATGGGCGATCTGCGGGCGCAGATCACGGCCGTCACGACCGGCGAGCGGCGCTTCCTGGAGTTGGTCGGTCGTTATGGGCACGACAACGTGGCCAACGCGATTGAGGCGGTGATGGATGCGACCGAGGCATCTGCCCGTGCGCGCACTAGGGCCATTCCGGACGGCGTCTACGAAGCAGAATCCTTCATGGACGACGACGGCGTAACGGTGGGACAGCGCATCCCGATCAAAGTCAGAGTCGAAGTGTCCGGTGACACCATGACGATCGACCTCAGCGAGGTCAGCGCGCAGGTCGGCGGCTATTTTAACTCCGGCATCAGCACCGGCATCTCCTGTGCCCAGGTCGCCTACAAGTGCCTGACCACGCCGACCGATCTTCCTGTCAACGACGGCAGTTTCCGCTCGCTCGACGTGATCATGCCGCCGGGTCGCGTTGTGAGCGCGACCCGGCCCGCCCCGATGCGATGGTGGATGATCTTTCCGATGACGGTCATCGATACGATCTTCAAGGCGCTGTCCGCCGCGATCCCCGATGAGGTGATCGCCGGGCACCATGCGGATCTCGTAACGGTGGGCTTCTACGGCATCTCGCCCCGCGACGGCCGATTCTTCATCGGTGCGACGGCGCCCGCGGGCGGGGGCTGGGGCGCGAAGTCGAGCGAGGACGGCGTCAGTGCGACCGTCTGCATCAACGACGGCGACACCCACAACAGCCCGATCGAGCATCTGGAGAGCAAGTTCCCGATCCTGATCGAAGAGTATCGCCTGCGGCCCGACAGCGGCGGCGCGGGCGCGTATCGCGGCGGGCTGGGAGTGGACCTCACCGTCCAGGCAATGTCGCCACTCAAGATCTTCGCGGCTGTCGAGCGGTTCCACTGCAAGCCATGGGGTCTGGCCGACGGGCTGGCCGGTGATGGCAATGCGATCGTGTTGCGCACGAGCGGTGAATGGCAGCCGACCCCGCCCAACGGCAAGTTCGCCGGCCAGCGGATCGCGCCTGGAGACGCCTTCCGTATCCGCTCAGGCGGAGGCGGCGGGTTCGGCGATCCGAGGCTCCGTCCTCTCGCGAAGGTCGCAAGCGACGTGGCGGAGGGATATGTCAGCGCGGGCTGCGCGCGAAACCTCTACGGAGCAGCAATCGACCCGGCGACGGGGTTGGTGGACGAGGCGGCCACGGCCGCCGGCGGTCGATTACACGCGATCCACTTGTCTGCCGAGACCGCGACGCCGGCACCGGAATCACGTGGTCGGCCGGGAGGCTCTTGTGCTCGCCCCGGCCGATCCCCCTAGGGTCACCGTTCAGGCTAGGGCTGGCGAGTTACCCGCGGTAAGCGGTAAGCGGTTTACCATGCCCCTGCCCGGTCTTTCTGTCGCCCTGATCGAGGCAATCGAGGAGCCCGCGCTGGTCCTGGAGCAGGAGCGGGTCGAGGCCGCCAATGCGCCGGCCCGCGGCCTGCTCGGCCAGCAGATCGTCGGGCGCGACATCCGCTTCGTGCTGCGTCATCCCGACGCGCTCGACATCATCCTGGCGGGCACGGGCGGCGAACGGGAGCTGAGCGCGCTTGGCGGCGGCGACCGGCGATGGACCTTGACCGTGCGCCCGTTGACGGCCGGAATGCAGCTGATCCGCCTGCTCGACCGGAGCGCGGCCCGGGTCGCCGAGCAGATGCGCGTCGACTTCGTGGCGAACGCCAGTCACGAGCTGCGCACCCCGCTGACGACGATCATCGGCTACGCGGAGACCCTGGCCGAGGAAGCGCCGCTCGATGAGGATCTGCGCGCCAGGTTCGGCGCCCAGATCGACGGCGAGGCGCGGCGCATGCTGCGAATCATCGAAGACCTGATGAGCCTGTCGCGGATCGAGGCCGACCGGTTCGTCGCCCCGAGCGGCGCGGTCGCGCTGGACGAGGTGGCGCGCAGCGCGGCCGCCAATGGCCGCCCGCTCGCCCAGCAGCGCGGGTGCGAGATCGAGACCGCAATCACCTCTGCCGGACCGGTCGCGGGGGACCTCCCGCTGCTGGAGCAACTTGCCGACAACCTGGTGGCGAACGCCATCCGCTATGGCTGCGGGCGAGGGAACGGGCGGGTGACGGTCGGCGCCTACGAGGCCGACGGCGTGGCCGTCCTGCGCGTCGCCGATGAGGGCGAGGGCATCGCTCCCGAACATCTCGCCCGGATCACCGAGCGCTTCTATCGTGTCGATGCGGCGCGCAGCCGTGACTCGGGCGGCACCGGCCTTGGCCTGTCGATCGTCAAGCACATCGCCGAGCGCCACCGCGCCAAGCTGGAGATTCGCAGCGTCGCGGGCCGCGGCACCGAGGTGCTGGTGAGCTTCCCGCTGCTGCGATAACTTGTCAGCGAGGGTCCCGCACCGCATGGAAGCGACGTGGCCCGCAAGCGCTCCCATCATTCCAATCCGAGCCGTCCGCGGTTCTGGGGAAAGCACGCGGTCGCCGCGGCGCTCGACAACCCGGACCGGCGAGTGCTGCGCGCCTGGGCCACACGCGAAGCGGCGGCGTTCATGAACTTCCCGGCGGACGTGCCGGTGACGATGGCCGATGTCGCCGACCTCGGCCGGCTGGTGCCCAACGACGCGCCTCACCAGGGAGTCGTCGCGGAAGTCGAGCCGCTGGAGGACCTGTGGCTCGGCGACGTCCTGGGCGACGCACCCGAACGGGCCGTGCTGCTCGTACTCGATCAGGTCACCGATCCGCACAATGTCGGCGCCATCTTCCGCTCGGCGGCGGCGTTCGGCGCCGTCGGCATCGTCACCCAGGATCGCCATTCGCCGGTGGAGGGCGGCGTCCTCGCCAAGGCGGCATCGGGCGCGCTGGAGACCGTGCCATGGGTCCGGGCGGTGAACCTGGCCCGGGCGCTGGCCGAGATCGCCGAGGCCGGCTTCTGGCGGATCGGCCTGACAGGCGACTCGCCCACCGAGCTCAAGGACGCGCTCGGTCCGCCGCGCGTCGCGCTCGTGCTCGGCGCGGAGGGATCGGGCATGCGCGCCAACACCCGCGAGCACAGCGATGCGCTCGCCCGCCTGCCGATCACCAGCGCGGTGGAAAGCCTCAACGTCTCGAACGCGGCGGCGGTGGCGCTCTATGCGGCGGCGATCGCCTGATGGTGCGGACGGCGCAGAGCCTCGACCCGAGCGTGGACGCGCTGGCGGCGATCGAGCCGGGCTTCGCCGCGGTGATCGCCCGGCATGGCCGGCCGGAACCGCGGAACAGCGAACCCGGTGCCACCACCCTGCTTCGTACGATCGTCGGCCAGCAGGTGAGCGTCGCCGCAGCCCGATCGATGTGGGCCAAGCTGGAACAGCGCTACGGAGCGCCGCCCGACCTCGGCGCCATCCTGGCGGCGAGCGACGCGGAGCTGCGCGAGGCCGGACTTTCGCGCCAGAAGGCGGGGTATGCACGCAGCCTCGCCGAGTTGATCCTGACCGGCCAGCTCGACCTGGCGCAGCTGCCGCACGACGATGAGGAGGCGATCGCGCTGCTGACCCGGATCAAGGGGATCGGGCGCTGGTCGGCGGAGATCTACCTGCTGTTCGCAGAAGGGCGCACCGATGTGTGGCCGGCGGGGGACCTCGCCGTTCAGGTCGCGATCGGCCGGGCGCTGGGCCTGGACGAGCGTCCGAGCGAGAAGCGGCTGCGGGAACTGGCGGAGCGGTGGAGGCCCCATCGCGGCGCGGCCGCCGTGCTGGCCTGGCACAGCTACAATGCGGTGGGCACGGCGCTCTAGCGCCGGACCACGACATCGTGTGGGCGCGCGTCAAGGTCGCGGAAGACGCGAGGGCCGAGGTCGAGGCGAAGCGGCGCCATGCGCGCGTTCGCGTCGACGTTCCCGCTCGCGTCCGCTGACCGGCCGACGATGAAGCTGGCCGAGCTTTGGCCGTCGCCGCTCGACCAGGCGTATAATGCATTGAACGCGACTACCGGGACGAACAGCTTGCGCCCGCCGACCTCGAACGCGTGCGCCTGATCCAGCGGAACGCTGACCGCGCTCTTGAGCGCGACCTTGCCGAGCGGCGGGATACGGTCGATCCGATCGCCCGCCCCGACCGGCGCGTCGAAGAAGCGCTTCAGTTCACGATCCTGGTCGGGGCCGGGGTTGATCATGCAGGCTTCGACCAGCACCTGGCGCGCCGGAGCGCTGCCCGAGTTCGTCACCACGAGGTCAAACTCCACCTGCGCCTGTGTCTCGTCGACGACGGCGCGGGTCGGCTCGAACGCGATGTCGAGCCACGGCCGGAGCCGGCTCGAGACGATGCCGATGGGTCTTGGAGCGGTCACCCCGTTCGCGGGAGGCGCGTCGCGCACGGGAAATGG
>CAXSDY010000074.1:0-11760 GCA_964235835.1 uncultured Sphingomonadaceae bacterium
CGCGCCTGCTCGAGCATCGCCCGGGCCCCCCGTCCGTCCGCGTGCGGCGAGCTCGGGTTGGCCCATCGGTCCAGCGCCTCGGCCATCGCCGCGCGCGCTTCGGGAAGCACCGGCGTGGTCGCCGCGTGATCGAGATAGATGCGCTCGGCGGCACTCATCGGGGGCGGTTTCCAGCCGGTTTGCGCTTGGACATGCCGTCCCTATATAGCGCGTCGAGCCGTCAAGCACCCTTTACCGTATCGAGCCCCATGCCCGAAGTCATCTTTCCCGGTCCCGAAGGCCGTCTCGAAGGCCGTTTCAACCCCGGCCCGCGCCCGCGTGCGCCGGTCGCGCTGATCCTCCACTCGCATCCGCAGGCCGGCGGCACGATGAACAACAAGATCGTGCAGCTGCTCTACCAGACCTTCGTCCGGCGCGGCTTCGCCACGCTGCGCTTCAACTTCCGCGGGGTCGGCAAAAGCCAGGGCCTGTTCGACAACGGCGTCGGCGAACTGTCCGACGCCGCGAGCGCGCTCGATTGGGTGCAGCAGGTTCATCCGGAGGCCGAGACGACGTGGGTCGCGGGGGTGAGCTTCGGCGCCTGGATCGGCATGCAGCTGCTGATGCGCCGGCCCGAGATCAAGGGCTTCATCTCGATTGCGCCGCCCGCCAACATGTACGACTTCAGCTTCCTCGCGCCCTGCCCCTCGTCGGGCATCATCATCCAGGGCGAGGCCGACGAGGTCGTCACGCCCGGCGCGGTGCAGAAGCTGGTCGACAAGCTGCGCACGCAGCGGCACATCACCATCCACCACGACACCATCCCGCAGGCGAACCATTTCTTCGCCAATGAAATGCCGCAGCTGATGAACAGCGTCGACGATTACCTCGACATGCGGCTGGCCAAGGATGTCCGGCGCTAGAGGCGTCCAGTAGAACGGCACCGGCCCCCGCCCCCACCCGGCCAACCCGTTCAGTGTACTCTGTGGGTTGGCCGGGTGGGGGTGCGGGCGGGCACCGTCCCAGACTCGCACCAAGCGCGCCGCAACCTTTGCTTAACCCTCGCCCGCGATGATGGGCCATGGCCGACATGCACAGCCAGGCGTCGCTCGACGATGCGTTCGAGCGGATCGAAGGCACGATCCTGCCGTGCATTTCAATGATGCTCGAAGCACTGATCGACGCGTCGGCAAGCATGGCAGACAGCAATCCCAAGGCCCTATCCGCTGAACTTCGCACGCTGGCGGCAGAGCTCGAGGAGCTGACCCAGGCGGTCGAACGCTCCGGCACCCCGGCGTTCGAGCCCGACGAGGTCCGCGCCGCACGCGCCTGAACTCAGGCGACGATTCGCGCGTGGAGCGCCGGATCGACATTTCCTCCCGACAACAGGGCGACGGTTCCGTCGATCGCCTCCAGGCGGCCGGCGAGCAAGGCCGCCAACGCGACGGCGCCGCCGGGTTCGATCGCCTCCCCGAGTTCGCGAAATGCGAAGCGCATCGCGCCCGCGACCTTCTCTTCGCTGACCGAGACAGCGGTTGTGCGGCGACGGCGCAGGATGCCGAAGGTAATCGACGACACGCGCTGGGTCTGTAGCGCGTCGCACAGTGTCGTCGGAGCGTCCGGCCCGACCGGAACGATCGTCCCGCTTGCGAGTGACCGGCCCATGTCGTCCCACCCGTCAGGCTCGACTGCGACGATCGCGGCGTCGGAACAGGCCAGCGCGATGCCCGCGGTGAGCCCTCCACCGCCGCACGGCACGACGATCCGCGGCGGCGCCGCCTCACCGCGCGCGGCGAGCTGGTCGAGGATCTCGAGCCCGGCCGTGCCCTGCCCCGCCACAATCGCCGGATCGTCGAAGCTGGGCACCAGCGTCGCGCCGCGCTCGGCGGCGAGCCGGCTCGCAATCGCCTCGCGACTCTCCGTCAGCCGGTCGTAGAAGACGATCTCGGCGCCTTCCGCGCGCGTCGCGTCGACCTTCACCGCCGGCGCACCGGCCGGCATGACAATGGTTGCGGCGATGCCCAGGCGGCGGGCGGCGATCGCCACGCCGCGTGCGTGATTGCCCGACGAAAAGGCGACCACTCCGCGCCCCCGTTCGGGCTCAGTCATCATCAGCAGGCGGTTGCTCGCGCCGCGCAGCTTGAACGAGCCGCCGCTTTGCCGATTCTCGCATTTCAGCCACACCCGAGCGCCCGCGATTGTCACCGGCACGAGCGGGGTCGTGACCACCGCCCCGGCGATGCGCGCGCGAGCTACGACAACGTCCTCGCGGCCGAGTTGGGGCCCCTCGCTCAACCTATTGAGCTTTCAGCAGTTTCGACGAACCGAGGCTGGCGTTCGACGAGCCTGGATGGAGCGCCTCCGCAGGGGTCCGAAACTTGTTGCACCGCGGGTCCACCCTTCATATATCGCGCTTCCCGCTGCCCCATGGGACTTCCAACCGCAAGGCAGCTTTCGTCGAACTACCAGTTGGAGGTCCCTTGAGTTGCACAACCATCATCGCGCGCTGGGGCTAGCGACCGCCCCGTCCGGCAGCATTCGTTCGGCTGCCGAGATCGCGAAGCTTCGTCCGGTTCAGCCGGTCACGCTCCTTCGCCCGCATGCCGCCCGCCGGGCAGCCCGATTCTTCGTGGAGAAGTTTCCGGGGCGCTCGCTCTATGCGGTCAAGGCGAACCCCTCGCCCGAGCTGCTGGAGCTGCTGTGGGACGCGGGTGTCACGCACTATGACGTGGCGTCGATCGGCGAGGTGAAGCTGGTTGCCGCGACCCTGCCAAAGGCGACGCTGTGCTTCATGCACCCGGTCAAGGCCGAGGAGGCGATCGCCGAGGCATACTTCGATCATGGCGTGCGGACGTTCAGCCTCGATACGCTCGACGAACTCGACAAGATCGTGCGCGCGACGAGGCATGCGGCCGACCTCAACCTGGTCGTGCGCCTGCGCGTCAGCTCGGATCATGCCAAGCTCAGCCTCGCCGCCAAGTTCGGGGCGGAGCCGCACGAGGTCAAGCCGCTGCTGTTCGCCGCCCGTCAGGCCGCGGACGCGCTCGGCATCTGCTTCCACGTCGGCAGCCAGGCGATGAGCCCGGCAGCCTATTCGGAAGCGATGAGCCGCGTGCGCGACGCGATCGTCGAGGCGGCCGTGACGGTCGACATCGTCGACGTCGGGGGCGGGTTCCCGTCCTCCTACCCGGGGATGGAGCCGCCGCCGCTCGAGGCTTATTTCGAGGTCATCCATCGCACGTTCGAGGCGCTGCCGATCAGCTACTCGGCCGAGCTGTGGTGCGAGCCGGGCCGCGCGCTGTGCGCCGAATACGCCAGCGTGCTGGTGCGGGTCGAGAAGCGCCGCGGCGCCGAGCTGTACATCAACGACGGCGCCTATGGGGCGCTGTTCGACGCCGCGCACATCGGCTGGCGCTATCCGGTCGCGCTGGTCCGCGACGAGGACAGCGACACCCGCGAGATGGGGTTCAGCTTCTACGGGCCGACGTGCGACGACCTCGACCATATGGCCGGGCCGTTCGCGCTTCCCGGGGACGTCGGGCCGGGCGACTATATCGAGGTCGGCATGCTCGGTGCTTATGGCTGCGCTATGCGCACCGGGTTCAACGGATTCACGGTCGGCGACCGCGTGATCGTGGACGATGAGCCGATGGCCAGCCTCTACGGCAGCGTCGCCCAGCTGAAGCGGTCAAACGTGGTTCAGCTTTAAACAGAAGATCGTCATCCCCCGCGAACGCGGGGACCCAGCGACAACGAAGACCGGGTTCCCGCGTGCGCGGGAATGACGGAGGATTGGGTCAGCGCCGTCCCCTTACGACGGCGACCGCTTCTCGATGGAATTTCATCATGAACACCGCGACCAAGATCAACGACACCCGCAAGGCCGAGCTGCTGTCGAGCACCGTCGAGCATATCGACATCACCAGCTTCGATGCCCGCCCGATCGTCGAGGCGATGGGGAAGATGAGCTTCACCAGCCGCGACCTCGCGCGAGCGACCGGCATTTACAACCAGATGCTGGAGGATCCAGATTGCTCGGTGATCCTCGTCATCGCGGGCTCGACGTCGGCCGGCGGCTGTATGGACCTCTACGCAGAGCTCGTCCGATCGAACATGGTGGACGCGATCGTCGCGACGGGCGCGACCATCGTCGACATGGATTTCTTCGAAGCGCTTGGCCACAAACACTATCAAGCGCTTGAGATCCCTGACGACGACACGCTGCGCTCGCTCTACATCGACCGCATCTACGACACCTATATCGACGAAGAGAAGCTGCAGGAGACCGATCACACGATCGGCGCCATCGCCGACAGCCTCGAGCCGAAGGCCTATTCGTCGCGCGCGTTCATCCGCGAGATGGGCAAGTGGCTGATGACCCACGGCAAGAAGGACAACAGCCTGGTCAAGCTCGCCTATGAGCATGACGTGCCGATCTTCTGCCCGGCGTTTGTCGACAGCTCGGCCGGCTTCGGCTTGGTCAAGCACCAGGTCGACCGGATGAAGGAAGGCAAGCCATACCTCGTGCTTGACGCCATCGCCGACTTCCGAGAGCTGACCAACCTCAAGATCGAGGCCGGCACCACGGGCCTGCTGATGATCGGCGGTGGCGTGCCGAAGAATTTCACGCAGGACACCGTCGTCTGCGCGGAGATCCTCGGTCACGAGGACGTCGAGGTGCATAAATATGCGGTGCAGATCACTGTTGCGGACGTGCGCGACGGCGCCTGCTCGTCCTCGACGCTGCAGGAGGCGGCGAGCTGGGGCAAGGTATCGACCGCGCAGGAACAGATGGTGTTCGCCGAGGCGACGTCGGTGCTGCCTCTGCTGGCCAGCGATGCATGGCACCGCGGCGCGTGGAAGACCCGCGCGAAGCGGGCGTTCGCGAAGCTGTTCGCATAAGCTCTCCTCCCCGGCCTTTGCCGGCGAGGTGGCCGCGGCGCGGACGGAGGGGTTCTTCGAGCTAGCGTCCGAGAACCCCTACGTCAGCCTACGGCTGCCACCTCCCCATGAAAGCAAAAGGAGGAGAGTTGCGTTTGCTGGCGGAACTGATCACGCTTCCCCCAGACAAGGGGGAGACAATCAATGACCAATGATCCGCTGCTCGGACCGATCGTCGCGCTCGTCGCCTGGTCGATCGTCATGCTGTTCTGGATGGTCGCGGCGCGCGTGCCGGCGATGAAGGCGGTCGGGATCGATCTCAAGACGCGTATCGGCAGCAAGCCGGGGGCGCTCGACGGGGTGGTCGACGACAAGGCGCAGTGGAAGGCGCACAACTACATTCACCTGATGGAGCAGCCGACGCTGTTCTACGCGATCGCCTTCGCGCTGATTCTGATGGGCACACGCAACCCGCTGAACGTCTGGCTCGCCTGGGGCTATGTCGCGTTCAGGATCCTTCACAGCATCGTCCAGGCGATCTGGAACCGGATCATGGTTCGCTTCATCCTGTTCGCGCTGTCGTCGCTGTGTCTTCTGGCGCTGACCGTCCACGCGGGGATGCACCTCATTCATGGTTGAAGGACGCCGCCAGCTCAACGTGGGTCGACCAGCGAAACTGGCCGACAGGCTGCACCCATTCGAGCCGGTAGCCGGCGCCCACGAGCGTTGCCGCGTCACGGGCGAACGTGGCGGGGTTGCAGCTGACGTAGGCGATCCGCTGAACCGATGAGCCAGCAAGCGCAGCGACCTGCTCGGTCGCGCCAGCCCGAGGCGGATCGAGCACGACGGCATCAAAGTTCGCCAGCTCGTCGGGGCGCATCGGATTGCGGTAGAGGTCGCGGTGCGCGGCGCGGACCCGCCGTCCCGCGCGCACGGCCGCGTTCTTGAGGGCGAGGATCGCCTCGCGCGAGGCTTCCGCCGCGAGCACGTCGGCGTCGATCGACAGGGCGAAGGTGCCGAGGCCCGCGAACAGGTCGGCAACGCGCGATGCCGAGCCGATCGCCTCCCCGACCGCCGCGATCAACGCCGCCTCCCCCTCGGGCGTCGCCTGCAGGAACGCGCCGGACGGAAACGCGACCGGCGCTCCGGACAAGGTGATCGTCGCCGGCACCGGCTCGAAGCGGGGCTCGGCGCCATACCCCTCATCCAGGGTCAGCCGCGCCAGCCGGTTGCGTTCCCCGAAGACGGTCAGCGCTTCCGCGGCGGCGAGCCCTTCGGATTGGACGGCTTCGAGCCCGACATCCACGCCCTGGTCGACCAGCGTGAGCTGCACGCCGGCGACGCGCCGCTGCGGCAACATCGTCCCGAACAGCTGGCGCAGCGGCGCGACGAGGGCGAACAGTTCGGGCGCCAGGATGTGGCACTCGCGCATGTCGACGATCTGCTTCGAAGCCGCCTCGTGGAAGCCGATCGCGACCCCGCCGCCCGAACGCATCGCATGCAAGGTCGCCCGGCGCCGGGTGCGCGGCGGCGATAGGAGCGCGGGTCGAACGCTGGTCGCCAAGCCATGCTGGTCGAGTGCGCCGACGACTCGCGATCGGCAGTAGTCGGCGAAGGCGTCGTCGGTCAGGTGCTGCAGCCGGCAACCGCCGCACTCGGGGAAGTGGCGGCATGGCGGCACGCGGCGGCCCGGACCGGCCTCGATCGTACCGTCGCCGTGCACCGTGTCACCCGGTGCGGCCAGCGCGACATGGCGGCCGCTCGCGGTGACCCCGTCGCCGCGCGCCGCGACGCGAACGATCGTCTCGCTCACCGCAGCGCTTCGACGAGATCGTCGGCGATCATGCCTGGCCCGGCTCGCTCGGCAGCGCGACCATGCAGCCACACGCCCGCGCAGGCCGCTTCGAACGCGGGCAGGCCGCGTGCGCGCATCGCCGCGATGATCCCGGCCAGCACGTCGCCGGTGCCCGCCGTCGCCAGCCACGCCGGCGCCGGCGGAGCGAAGCCGACCCGCCCGTCGGGCGACGCGACGAGCGTATCCGGGCCCTTGTAGACGACCACTGCCAGGCTGCGCTGCGCGGCGGCCAGCGCCCGCTCGGCCTTGCTCCCCTCGATGCTGCCGAACAGGCGCTGGAACTCGCCCTCGTGCGGGGTGAGAATGGCATCGTGGCCGCGCAGCCGTTCCGGCTCGCCGACGTGTCCGATCGCGTCGGCGTCGATGACCAGCGGCCGCGCGGCCGTCAGCGCGAGGGTGAGCACCGCCGGGATGTCGCCCAGCCCGGGTCCGACCAGCAGGCAACCGATTCGGGGGTCGTTGACCTCTGCGGTATCGGTCTGGACGATCGCGGAGGGCAGCCCGTCGATCGTCCGCGACGTGCTGACCCGCACATAGCCTGCGCCCGAGCGCGCCGCTGCGCGTGCCGAAAGAGCGATGGCACCGGGCATCTTGCCGGCGAGGCAGTGGACCAGGCCGCGCGTGAACTTGTGGCCGTCGGGATCGAGCGGCGGAAGGGCCGGCTCGGCGATCTCGAACCACGCGCAACCCGCTGCAACGCCGATCTCGGCGAGGACCAGGCGGCCGCAGCTGCGCATGGCCGGGGCGAGCCGATGCGCCGGCTTGAGCGCGCCGAAGGTCACCGTCACGTCGAAGTTAGGGACAGGAGAGAGGATGGCCCCGCTGTCGCTCTCAACTCCGCTCGGTAGGTCACAGGCCATGCGCAGCTTTGCACCACAGGCGGAGGTCGAAAGGCATTCTAGCACAAGCGGTTCCAGGCCTCGCTTGAGACCAGTCCCGAATAGACAATCGATCAGCAGCGGCGCTGGCCTGGTGGATGGAAGAAGCGGCTCGACCACTCCGTCCCATTCGCCTGCGGCCCACTGCGCGGCAGAAGTTGAGGCTTCGGCCAATGCCGCGACCCGCACCGGCACGCCACGCGCAGCGAGGTGCCGCGCGGCGACATAGCCGTCCCCGCCATTGTTGCCGGGTCCGCACAGGATCAGCGCGGGCATCGTCCCCGCGAAAAGCCACGCCGCTTCGGCCAGTGCCGCGCCGGCGCGCTCCATCAGCACCGTCTCCGCCATGCCCCCCGCGACGACCGCCTGCTCGGCGGCGCGCATCGCAGACGCGGTGAGGATGGGGCGGATCATCGCAACAGGCTCGCAAGGTGCCACCATCCGTGCGGCACGCTGGAGGCCGCCCTGTCGCGCGCCTGCTCGTCGTCGAACAGGCCGAAGCAGGTCGCGCCCGAGCCCGACATGCGCACCACGGTTGCGCCGCTCCGCGCCCCGAGCCAATCGAGTACGTCACCAATGGCCGGGACCAGCGCGCGTGCGGCGGGTTCCAGGTCGTTACGACCATCTCGCCATGGGCCGAGCGGGCCACGATCCACCCCGTCCCAGCGCTCGAAGACCGCCCGGGTCGACAAGGCTTCGCGCGGATTGACCAGCAGCACAGGCGTGCCGGCGATCGCGGGTTCGTCGACCAGTCGCAGGGCGTCCCCGGCGCCTTCGCCCCGCGCGGTCATGCTGAGCAGGCAGGCGGGCACGTCGCTGCCCAGCGCAGGGGCGACCCGCGTCGCATGCGCCGGGTCGATTCGCCACAGCCGCGTCAGCAGGCGCAGCGCCGCGCCAGCGTCGGCCGATCCGCCGCCGATGCCCGACGCGACGGGAAGCTTCTTCTGAAGCCGGAGCGCCGCCCTCGCCGGGACGCCGGCGGCATCGGCCAGCGCGCGCGCCGCCCTGAGCACGAGATTGTCGTCGTCCGCCGCAAGCGCCTCGGCGAATGGACCGTCGATCGTCAGCGTGAGCCCGTCCGCCTCCGCCGCTTCGACCCGGTCGCCGTCCGTGCAGAAGGCGAACAGCGTCTCGATCGAGTGGCGCCCGTCGGGTCGCCGGCCGCGCACGTGAAGCGCGAGGTTGAGCTTGGCCGCCGCCGTTTCGCCGATCACGGCGCCGCCGTCGCCGGCTCCAGGCCCCGCTCGATCTTCGCGGCGATCCGCTTCGAAACCTTATCCTCGGCGGTGACCAGCGCGCCCCGCCAGGCGAACCGCGCCTCGTAGCGCCGCCCGGCGGTGTAGAGCGCATCACCGAGATGTTCGTTGATCTCGCTCTGCCCAGGGTCCCCTGCCGCGGCCTTCTGCAGAGTGGTGATGGCTTCCGTCAGCTTGCCGCGCTTGTACAGCGCCCAGCCGAGCGAGTCGGTGATCGACGCGTCGCTCGGCCGGAGCGCGCTGGCCTTGCGGATCATCGCCTCGGCCGCTTCGATGTCCTCGCCGTGCGTCAGCTTCGCATAGCCCAGGAAATTGAGCAGGAGCGGCTGATCGGGCGCGATGACGAGCGCCTTGTCGATCGCGGCGCGTGCTTCCGGCCAGCGCCCTGCTTCTTCGAGCGCGCTGCCGAACAGCAGCAGGACGGTCCAGGCGTCCGGTGAGCCTGCGCTCGCCGCGGGACTCAACCCGACCGCGCGGGCATAAGCGTCGGCGGCTTCGCCGTGCCGGTTCATTGCCTCCAGCACGTCGCCGAGCCGGACGAAGTCTCCCGCATCCGCATCGCGCGCGGCAGCGGCTTCGCGGGCGACGGTCAGCGCATCGCCCTCGCGCCCGGCGCGGAGCTGCGTGCGCGTGCGGGCGTCCAGCGCCTGGTCGAGCAGCAGGTCCTCGCGCGGCACCGCGGCAAAGGCGGCGAGCGCCGCATCGGTCCGGTCGGCCTGATCGAGCAGCAGGCCGAGGACGATCGCGGATTCGGCGTTCTCGGGAGCGGCATAGCGAGAGACCTGCGCCAACGCGATCGGCACATCGCCGCTCTCGTCGCGATTGAGGCTGATGGCGAGGCCCAGCAGGATTTCCGCCAGCGCGTCGGCCGGGCTCGCAACCCGATAGGTCAAGCGCTGGTCTGCGGCGAGGCGTTGGCGCGCGGTCGTCATCGAGCGCCCGTCACCCTCCAGCATGGCAAGGGCGCGCGGACGGTCGCCGACGGCTCGAAAGGCCTCCGCCATCTCCAGACGCACGCGCTGCTCGCGCCCACCCGCGCTGGCAACGGCACGCCGCGCGAACGGCTCCGCCTCCGCCGTGCGGCGAAGGGTCGCGAGCATCAGCGCGCGCTGCTCCGGGAGGAATGGCCCCAGGGGACCGGCCACGGGGATGGTCGCGAGCGTGTCCAACCCGCGCGGATCGCGACGGGCGGCCTGATCCCACGCGCGAACGAACGGCGCCAGGAAGCCCAGGTCGCGCGTCGTCGCCACCTCCAGCCGCGCGACGGCGGCGGCGGTCCGCGCCGCACGCAGATCGTCAGCGACGAGCAGCAGGCGCCCGGCGACCGACATGTCGCTGTCCTTCAGCCCGCGTGCGACCCTGAGGGCGAGCGGGAAGTCCCCTGCCAGGATCGCGCGATCGAGCGCGCGCTGGGCGATGATGCTATCGGCCGGATGGGCTGCGGCGAGCGAGGCGAACAGCTGCGCCGCGCGGGTCTCGTCACCGACGGTCTCCGCCGTCCTGGCGACGACATAGACACGCAGCGGGTCCGCCGGATCGGCGCGGCGCGGCGCGGCACCGGCAGCGCTCGCGGCCAGCGCGACCATCAGGCCCAGGCTACATGTTCGGATAATTGGGCCCGCCTCCGCCTTCGGGCACGACCCAATTGATGTTCTGGGTCGGGTCCTTGATGTCGCACGTCTTGCAGTGGACGCAGTTCTGGGCGTTGATCTGCAGCCGCGGATCGCCCGTTTCCTGTCCGACGATCTCGTAGACGCCGGCGGGGCAATAGCGGCTCTCGGGACTGTCGTAGAGCGCCAGGTTGACCGTGATCGGGACCTCCGGGTCCTTGAGTGTCAGGTGGACCGGCTGGTCCTCCTCATGGTTGGTGTTCGACAGGAACACGGACGACAGGCGGTCGAAGGTCAGCTTGCCGTCGGGTTTCGGGTACGTCTTGGCGTGGACCTGGTCCTTGCGACGCAGCCTCGTGTGGTCGGCGTGGTGCTTGAACGTCCACGGCACGCCGATCTTGAGGTGATTGAGCCACAGGTCGGCGCCGGCGTAGATCGTACCCGCGGTCGCGCCGAACTTGGTCACCGCCGGTTGGGCGTTGCGGACGCTCTTGAGTTCCTTGGCGATCCAGCTCGCGCGCAAGGCGGGCTCATAGCTCTCCAGCACGTCGCTGCGCCGGTCGGCCTTGACCGCCTCGTGCGCCGCTTCGGCGGCGAGCATGCCCGACTTCATCGCCGTGTGCGTCCCCTTGATCCGGGGCACGTTGACGAACCCTGCCGAGCAGCCGATCAGCGCTCCGCCCGGGAAGGCGAGTTGCGGCACCGCCTGCCATCCACCCTCGTTGATCGCACGCGCACCATAGGACACGCGCTTGCCCCCCTCGATCTCGGCCGCGACCGCCGGATGGGTCTTCCATTGCTGGAACTCCTCGAATGGCGACAGGGTCGGGTTCGCGTAGTCGAGCGCCACCACGAAGCCGAGTGCGATCTGGTTGATGTCCTGGTGGTAGAGGAACCCGCCGCCCCACGCGTCGTCGAGCGGCCAGCCCTGCGTGTGGATCACCCGCCCGGGATGATGTCGGTCGGCAGGAACGTCCCACAACTCCTTGATGCCAATGCCATAGACCTGCGGCCCACACTCCTTTCGCAGCTCGAAGATGCGGGTCAGTTCCTTGGTCAGGTGGCCGCGGGCACCCTCCGCCAGGAAGGTATAGCGCGCGTGGATCTCCATGCCCGGCTGCCAGTCGGGCTTGCGCGTGCCGTCGCGGGCGATGCCCATGTCCCCGGTCGCGACGCCTTTGACCGACCCATCGTCGTTGAACAGCACCTCGGCCGCCGCGAACCCGGGGAAGATCTCGACGCCGAGCTCCTCCGCCTGTCCGGCGAGCCAGCGGCAGACGTTGCCCAGGCTGGCGGTGAAC
>CAXSDY010000075.1:0-11652 GCA_964235835.1 uncultured Sphingomonadaceae bacterium
GTCGGCTCCATGCCCATCAGCCGGGCATTGAGCCTGTCCTGGAGATAGCCGGTGAGGATACCGTCCTCGATCAGCACGGTCCGGCCGGTCGGGGTGCCCTCGTCGTCGATCGTCAGGGAGCCCCGCCGCTCGCCGATCGCGCCCTCGTCGATGACGGTCACGCCGGGCGCCGCGACGCGCTCGCCCAACCGGCCGGAGAAGGCGGACGTCTTCTTGCGGTTGAAGTCGCCTTCCAGGCCGTGGCCGATCGCCTCGTGCAGCAGGATGCCGGGCCAGCCCGGACCGAGCACGACCTGCATCTCGCCGGCGGGCGCAGCGACGGACGACAGGTTGGTCAGCGCCTGCGACAGCGCCTCGTCGATCGCGCGGTTCCAGGTCGCGGGCTCGAACAGGCGGTCGTAGAGGTAACGGCCGCCCATGCCGTAGCTGCCGGTCTCGCGCCGGTCGCCCTCCTTGGCGACGATCGAGACGTTGAGGCGCACGAGCGGACGCACGTCGGTCGCGACGAAGCCGTCGGCACGGACGATCTCGACCACGCTCCAGCTGCCCGAGAGCGAGACGCTGACCTGGGCGACGCGCGGATCGCGCGCGCGCGCGGCGGCGTCGATCTCCTGGCACAGCGCGACCTTGCGCGCGAACGGGATCAGCGCGAGCGGATCGGCGGCGTCGTACATCGCCTGATTAGTGCGGGGCGGCGGCGCGGCGGGTGCGCCCTTGGCAGGGTCGAGCAGCGACAGCGTGGCCGCCGCACGGTCTATCGCGGCGGCGCTGATCTCGTTGGCGTGGCTGAACGCCGTCATCTCGCCCGACACGCCGCGCAGGCCGAAGCCCGATCCGCTGTGATAGTCCGCAGTCTTCAGCCGGCCGTCGTCGAAGCCGAACGCCTCGGAGATGCTGTACTGGAGGTAGAGTTCGCCATCGTCGTGCCGCGCCAGGTGGCGTGCGGCGAGACGGCGCGCCTCGTCCGCGGCGAGCGCGCCGTCGCGGTAGAGGAAGCTGCGCGGGTCCGGCGGGCTCATGCCGCCTCTCCCGTGTCGGCGGGGCCGCCCTCGAGCACGAAACGGCGGTCGCAGTAACCGCATTCGACGAAACCGCTATCGTCCGCGATGTGCAGGTAGACGCGCGGATGACCGAGCGCGGGATGGACCGCGCCCGAGCCGTCGCAGGCGACGCGGACGGTCTTGACGCGGATGACTTCGGGTGGCGGCTGCATTGCCCTCACCTAGCGATGGGGATGCGGCGCTTCAATGGACGAGGCCGCTCAGGGATACTGGATGTCGACGTTGAACGTGCCGGTATAGAGCCCTTCGACCTGGCCGGCGCCGACGTTGAGCGTCCCGCCGACACGGAAGGTGAAGCTGGTCGCGGCGGCCAGCGTGCGCTTGGCCTGACCCTGGAGCGTGAGGCTGGAGACGGTCATCGTCTCCGTTCCTCCCTGCCGGGTGAGGGTGAACGGCTGATTGGTGAGCTTGATGTTGACCACCGAGGAGCCGGCCGAGGCGCCGACGAACTCCGCCGCATGCCACTGTGTGCCGACCGGAATGACGCCGCTGGTCGTCGTCAGCGTGTTGCCATTGGGCTCGATGACCACCGTTCCCGCACCGGTCACCGTCAACAGGCCAAAATCCATGTCGGAGAGCTTGGTGATCGTCACCGGGAAGATGATGAGCGCGTTGGCGGTCGCCGGAGGGATCGCAGCGCGCGGCGCGGCCGCGATCGGCGCAGCGGCGAACAGCGCCGGAAGCGCGAGGACAACGGAGCGTCGGATCATCCTCGCGGCCCTAAGCGGTTAATGCGAAGAACACTTTGCCGCTTAGGGTTAATCGGTTCTTCACCCTGGCTTTCACAGTCGGGACAGCGCCGCTATGCCCGGCACGATGACCGACCCCGCCGTAGCCATTCGCATCGACTCCCTGTGCAAGACCTACTCCGGAGGCAAGCGAGCGCTGGACGATGTCAGCTTCGACGTGCCGCGCGGCCAGATCTTCGGCCTGCTCGGCCCCAATGGTGCCGGCAAATCGACCCTGATCAACATCCTAGCCGGAATGGTGGTCAAGACTTCGGGCCGGGCAATCGTCTGGGGCTTCGACATCGACGAGCATCCGCGCAACGCGAAGCGGTCAATCGGCATCGTTCCCCAGGAGATCCTGTTCGACCCCTTCTTCACGCCGGCGGAGGCACTTGAGATTCAGGCTGGCATGTACGGCATCCCCAAGAGCCGTCGGCGAACCGACGCCCTGCTCGCCGCGATGCACCTCAGCGACAAGGCCAACGCCTATGCCCGCACCCTTTCGGGAGGCATGAAGCGGCGGCTGCTGGTGGCGAAGGCGATGGTTCATTCGCCGCCGATCCTCGTGCTCGACGAGCCGACCGCGGGGGTCGACATCGAGCTTCGGCAGCAGTTGTGGGCCTATGTGAAGTCGCTCAACGAGCAGGGCGTCACTGTCGTGCTGACCACTCACTACCTGGAGGAAGCCGAGCAGCTGTGTGATCGCATTGCGATCATCAATCACGGGCGACTGATCGCGAACGAGCCGACCCGCGAGTTGATCGCCAAGGCGCAGGACAAGGCGGTCGTGGTGACCGTCGATCGGGACCTGACCATGCCGCCGACGGCATCCTGCTTCGACAAGATCGAGCTGACCGGCGAGCGGCAGCTGGCGATCACCTATCGCAAGGACCGGGTCAACGCGGGTGAGGTGCTGGCGGCGCTGCAGCGTGAGGGGCTGGGAATCGTCGACGTGACGACCCGGGATCCGGACCTGGAGGATGTGTTCCTGAGCCTGACGCGCGAGACGATCGCGGCGTGAGCGCCGCCTATGACGTGCTGGTGGTGGGGTCGGGCGCCGCCGGACTGACCGCGGCCCTCAATCTAGCCGGGGCCAAGCGCGTGGCGGTGATCGCCAAGGGCAAGCTGAGCGAAGGGGCGACGGGCTGGGCGCAGGGCGGCATCGCCGCGGTGCTGGAGGAGGGCGACAGTTTCGAGGCGCACGTCCGTGATACGATGATCGCGGGCGCGGGGCTCAACGATCTTGGGGTCGTCGAGCATGTCGTCGAGGAAGCGCCGCGGGCGATCGAGCGGCTGGCAGAACTCGGCGTGCCGTTCAATGTCGGCGATGGCAGCGATCGCTGGCACCTGACCCGCGAGGGTGGGCACAGTCACCGCCGCATCGTCCATGTCGCGGACGCGACCGGCTGGGCGGTGCAGCAGGCGCTCGAGAAGGCGGCATTCGAGCACCCGAACATCACACTGATCCCCGACCTGGTCGCGATCGACCTCGTCACTGGGCGGCACGCCGCGGAGTTTTCGACCAGCGGCGGGGTGCATGGGCTGTACGCGTTCAACCGTACGACGCGGGCGGTCGAAACGATCGTTGCGCGCGCGACCATCCTGGCGACCGGCGGTGCGGGCCGCGCGTACCTCTACTCGACGGCGCCGCGCGGAGCGACCGGGGACGGCATCGCGATGGCCTGGCGCGCCGGGTGCCGCGTGTCGAACATGGAGTTCATGCAGTTCCACCCAACGTGCCTCTACAATCTGGAGGTCAAGAACTTCCTGATCACCGAGGCGGTGCGCGGCGAGGGCGGGCAGCTGAAGATTCCGACCACCGGGGAGCGCTTCATGCCGCGCTTCGACGAGCGAGGGGAGCTGGCCCCGCGCGACGTCGTCGCCCGGGCGATCGACCATGAGATCAAGCGCCTCGGGCTCGACTACGTCCACCTCGACATCTCTCACCGCGAGCCCGCGTTCGTGCGCGAGCACTTCCCCAACATCTACGACAAGCTGCGGGGCCTGGGCATCGACATCACTCGGGAGCCGATTCCGGTGGTGCCCGCCCAGCATTACACCTGCGGCGGAGTGGTCGTCGATCTTGATGGGCGGACGGACGCGCCGGGCCTCTATGCGGCCGGCGAGGTGACGCAGTCGGGGCTGCATGGGGCCAACCGGCTGGCGTCGAACTCGCTGCTCGAATGCCTCGTGTTCGGCGAGGCCGCGGCACGGTACATCGACGCGCATTGGGACAGCCTGCCGCCTCCGCCCGAGATCCGGCCGTGGGACGAGAGCCGGGTGACCGACCTGGACGAGGAAGTCGTCATCCAGCAGAGCTGGGGCGAGATCCGCCGGTTCATGTGGAACTTCGTCGGGATCGTCAGGACGACGAAGCGGCTCGAGCGGGCGCAGAACCGTATCGAACTGCTGAAGCGCGAGGTGACGGGTTACTATCGCGATTTCCGGGTGACGCCCGACCTCATCGAACTGCGCAACCTGGTCGAGGTCGCCGCGCTGATCGTCCGCTCGGCCTTGTCGCGGCATGAGAGCCGAGGGCTCCACTTCACGCTGGATTATCCAGAGACAGCGGCGGAGGCGGTGGACACGGTGCTGGTGCCGTGATGAACTGCTCCAACACCTCGCCTAGCGCAGCTTGGCAATCTTGAGTCCGATGGCCTTGGCCTGAGTTTCGGTGGACTCCTCGCTGCGGGTAAGGGCCTTCGCGATCGCCTTGAGGCCAATGCCTTTTTGAGCGAGGCGCTTGAGCTTCTCGAGTTCGTCGAGTGTCCACGGCTGACGGTGGCGCTCGAACGGCTTGCCGGACTTGTCGGCCATGATGGTTCTTTCAGATGTTGAAGACGTCGACGGTGATGCTTGCCCCTACCGCATGGCACGGCGTTTCAACATCGAGCAGGCAAGCGCGCAGTTGCCTGAGTTGATGCAGGGCCGCGAGGAAATCCTGATCGGTCGCCACGGCGAAGCGGAAGTTCGCTTAGTACCCGTTAGCATCAAGCACGCTGAGCGCGTGAAGTCGGAACGCGGGTAACGATCCTCAGGGTGGCAACACGGTCCCACCCTGCTAAACCCGCCCGCTCATGTCCGAACCCCAGCCCCACCTCTACCTCGTCGATGGGTCGAGTTACATCTTCCGCGCCTATCACCGGCTGCCGCCGCTGACCAACCGTCATGGCCAGCCGGCTGGCGCGGTGTACGGCTATACTGCGATGCTGTGGAAGCTCGTCGACGGGCTCAACAAGGCGGACGGGCCGACGCACATGGCCGTCATCCTCGACAAGTCGGAGTCGACCTTCCGCAACGCGATGTACGACCAGTACAAGGCGCACCGCCCGCCGCCGCCGGCCGACCTGGTCCCGCAATTTCCACTGATCCGCACCGCGACGCGCGCCTTCTCCGTGCCGTGCATCGAGGAAGAGGGGCTGGAAGCGGACGACATCATTGCCTGCTATTGCACCGCCGCAATGAAGGTGGGGTGGAAGGTGACGATCGTCAGTTCCGACAAGGACCTGATGCAGCTGATCCAGGACGGCAAGATCGACATGCTGGACACGATGAACGACCGGCGCATCGACCGGGCATACGTCGAGGCGAAGTTCGGGGTGGGGCCCGAGCTGCTTGGCGACGTGCTCGCGCTGATGGGCGACAGCGTCGATAATGTGCCCGGCGTGCCCGGGATCGGGCCCAAGACGGCCGCGCAGCTGATCCAGCAGTTCGGCAGCCTGGAGGCGGTGCTCGCCGGAACGGACGCGATCGCCAAGCCGAAACTGAAGCAATCCTTGGTCGACCATGCCGATGCGGCGCGCATGTCACGCGAGCTGGTGCGGCTGGTATGCGACAGCGCGCTGCCGGAGCCGCTGGAGGGGTTGGCGCTGACCGGCATCCCGCCCGAACCGCTGCGTGCCTTCCTCGACGACCAGGGGTTCAAGACGCTGGCCAACCGGATGGTCGGGGGGGGCGGCACCTCGTCCGGCGGCCCACGTCCCAATGGCGTCATGGTGGCATCCACGCCCAAGCCAAGCGGGCCGCCGCCGGCCGAGACGATCGCCATCGATCGCTCCGCCTACGCGACGGTGCAGACGATCGAAGCGCTCGACCGGTGGATCGCGGAAGCGCGGGCGAACGGGTTCGTCGCAGTGGACACCGAAACCGACTGCATCGATTGCGTCGTTGCGAAGCTGGTCGGCGTCAGCCTGGCGACCGCTCCGGGCCGCGCGTGCTACATCCCCCTCGGGCACGGCGGCGGCGACTTGTTGAGCGACGCGCCCGACCAGATCGGCATGGACGAGGCACTCGCGCGATTAAAGCCGCTGCTCAAGGATCCGGCGGTGCTCAAGATCGGGCACAATTTCAAATACGATGCCACGATCTTCGCAAAGGCCGGGATCGACGCCGCGCCGATCGACGACACGATGGTGATGAGCTTCAACCTCGACGCGGGCCGCTCCCTGGCCGGTCACGGACTCGACGAACTGGCAAAGTCCAACTTCGACCATGAGTGCATCAGCTTCAAGTCGCTGTGCGGGGTCGGCCGCAACCAGATCACGTTCGACAAGGTGCCACTGGCACAGGCAACGGAATATGCCGCGGAGGACGCCGACATCACCCTGCGGCTGTGGCAAAGGCTGAAGCCGCGGCTGGCGCCCGAGGGGGCGATGCGGGTTTATGAACTCGTAGATCGGCCGCTGGTCGCGACGGTCGGCCGAATGGAACGGCGCGGAATCAAGGTCGATCGCGACTATCTGGCCAAGCTGTCGGCCGATTTCGCGGTCGAGATCGCCAGCCTCGAGGAGCGGGTCTACGAAGCGGCGTGCGGGCCGTTCACCATCGGGTCGCCCCAGCAGCTCGGCCAGGTGCTCTACGACCGGTTGGGCCTGAAGGGGGGGCGCAAGGGCAAGAACGGCAATTACTCGACCGACGTCAACGAGTTGGAGCGGCTCGCGGCCGAGGGCGTGCCGTGCGCGAGACTGGTGCTCGAATGGCGCCAGCTGACGAAACTCAAGACGACCTACACCGACGCCCTGCAAGCGCAGATCAACCCCGAGACCGGGCGGGTGCACACCAGCTTCAGCCTGGCCGTGGCGCAGACGGGGCGGTTGTCGTCGACCGATCCCAATCTGCAGAACATCCCCATCCGGACGGAGATCGGCCGCAAGATCCGCGACGCGTTCGTCGCCGAGCCGGGTCATGTGCTGATGAGCGCCGACTATTCGCAGATCGAGCTTCGGCTGGCCGCGCACATGGCCGACGTGCCGCCGCTCAAGCAGGCGTTCGCCGACGGCGCCGACATCCATTCCCTGACCGCGCAGGAGCTGTTCGGATCGGCGGACCGCGAGAACCGCAACAAGGCGAAGACGATCAACTTCGCCATCCTCTACGGCATCTCGTCGTGGGGCCTTGCCGGTCGACTGGGCGTGTCGCGGGAGGAAGGCCAGTTCATCATCGACCGCTATTTCGAGCGCTTTCCCGGCATTCGCAACTACATCGGCGAGACGCTGGCGTTCGTGCGGGAGCATGGGTTCACCCAGACGCTGTTCGGGCGCAAGACCCATTTCCCCAACATCCGGTCGAGCCAGATGAACCAGCGCCAGGGAAGCGAGCGGGCCGCGATCAACGCGCCGATCCAGGGCACCAGTGCCGACCTCATCAAGCGCGCGATGAACCGGATGGACGCGCGGCTCGCCGAAGCTGGTCTCGGTGACGTCCGCATGCTGCTGCAGGTCCATGACGAGTTGGTGTTCGAAGTGCCCGAGGGGCGGCAGGAGCAGGCCGCCGCGATCGTGCGCGAGGTGATGGCGCAGGCGGCGGAGCCCGCCTTGAGGCTTGACGTCCCGCTCGGCGTCGAGGTCGGCTGGGGCGCGCACTGGGGCGCGGCGCATTGAGTGCTGCTGCCGCCAGGGCAGAGGAGCTCGCCCCCGATGCCGACATGGCGACGTTGGCCCGCGGAGGAAGGCTGAACGCGTTCGGGTTCGTGCTGCGGCTGGCGGCGCGCCTGCCGTTCCTGTTCATCGGCGGTCGCATTTACGGCGCCGAGGCGCTGGGGCGGTTCGCCTACGCCGTGCTGACCGTCGAGTTCGCGGCGCAGCTATCGGCGCTCGGGCTGCGGCGTGGACTGGCGCAGCAGCTCGCCAATTCGGACAAGCCGCATGCCTGCGTGGTTGCCGACGCGCTGCTGATCGCGGCGATCGGATCGGCCCTGTCGATGGTCGTGCTGGGCCTGTTTCCCCGCGCGATGTTCCCCAACAGCCAGGTGCACGGCCTCGACTGGCTGCTGCCGGTGACGGTGCTGGCGGTCAGCTGGACTGACATCGCACTCGCCGCGCTTGCGTACCGGAATGACGTGGTCGCAACGGTGCGGGCGCGCTCGCTAGTCGAGCCGTGGACGATCAGCATCGTCGCGTTCGCCTGGTCCTTCGTATCGCTGCGCGACGGGCTGATCATCTCGTACGTCTTCTCGATGGTTGCGGCGCTGATCGCCGCGCTGATTCCTCTCGTGCGCAGTTACGGCATGCCGCGCGAGTGGAGGCCGGACCTGGGAACCGCATGGAAGACGGCGCGGCGCAACATGCCGCTCGCCGCCGCCGATGCGGTGGAGTGGGCGTCGCGACGCATCGATCTGGCGGTACTCGGCCTGTTCCTCAGCCCGGCCTTCGTCGGCGTTTACTACGTCGCGCAACAGGTCGCGACGTTGCCGGCAAAGCTGAAGACGAGCTTCGAGCCGGTGCTGGGTCCCGTGATCGCCCGCAACATCGCGGAGAACGACCATGCGGCGGTTGCCACGCAGGTGCGCCAGGTCAGCTTCTGGATCATCGCAGCCCAGGCCGGGATCGCGCTGGCGCTCGCCATTCCGGGGCGAGCAGTGATGGGCCTGGTGGGCGCAGGCTTCACCGGCGGGACCGGCACCTTGTCGTTCCTGCTGGCCGCCGAAGTGATCGCAGCGACTGCGGTCGTCAGCGAAGCCGCGCTGATCTACGTCGCCAGCAAGCGCAACATGATCATCAGCCTCATCATGCTCGCGCTTGAGGCGGGGCTTGGCGCGGGGCTGATCCTGGCCATGCGGCGGCTCGGGTGGCCGCCGGTGTTCCAGGCAGCGGGTCCTGGCGTGGCACTCTGCCTCGCGCTGACCTATTCCTCGGTTGCCAAGTCGCGATTGCTGGCGCGGACGCTGGGGGCGCGGGTTTCGGGGTGGCGCCGGGAAGTGCTGTTCGCCGCGGCCGCGGGCCTGTTGGTCGGGGTGCCGGTCCGACTGTTCCTGCCCGAGCTATGGCAGCTGATCGTTGGCATTCCGGCGATTTTGGTGGCATTCGGCGTGGTGATCTGGACCAGGGGCTTCGGGCCAGAGGATCGCGAGCTGTTCCGCCTGCGCAAGGCAGACGTCGAGGAACTCCAGGCGGATCAGGCCAACGCGCAGGTCGGCGACGACGTGATCTGACTAGTGACGGAAGTGCCGCATGCCGGTGAACACCATGGCGAGGCCGGCCTCGTCAGCCGCGGCGATCACCTCCGCGTCACGCATTGAGCCGCCGGGCTGAATCACCGACGTCGCGCCGGCCTCGGCCGCGGCGAGCAGGCCGTCGGCGAAGGGGAAAAAGGCGTCCGACGCGACCGCTGACCCAACGGTCTTCGGTTCGCTCCAATCAAAGGTCTCCGCCGCTTCGCGCGCCTTGTCGCGGGCGATCCGGGCCGAGTCGCGCCGGTTCATCTGGCCGGCGCCGATGCCAGCAGTCGCGCCCTGTCGCGCGTAGACGATGGCGTTGGACTTGACGTGCTTCGCCACGGTCCAGGCGAACAGCAGGTCGCGCACCTCTGCGTCGCTCGGGTGGCGCCGGGTGACAACCTTGAGGTCCGCTGCATCCAGCCGGCCTGCGTCGCGCGACTGGAGCAGCCAGCCCCCGGTGATCGACTTTGCGGTGAGGCCGGGACGCGCCGGGTCGGGCAGGTCGCCGGTGAGAAGCAGGCGCAGGTTCTTCTTGCGGGCGAAGAGCGCAATCGCAGCCTCGTCTGCATCGGGGGCGACAACTACTTCGGTGAAGATGTCGGTGATCGCGCCCGCGGTGGCCGCATCAAGCGGCCGATTGACGGCCACGATGCCGCCGAAGGCTGACACGCTGTCGCACTCGAATGCCGAGCGATACGCCTCTGCTAGGCTTGCGGCCGACGCGACGCCGCACGGGTTGGCGTGCTTGACGATGACGCAGGTTGGGTCGGCATCGCGGAACTCGGCGATGAGCTCGAGCGCGGCGTCGGCATCGTTGAGGTTGTTGTAACTGAGCTCCTTCCCCTGCACCTGGTGCGCCTGGCCGATGCCCTTGGGGGACGGTCCGACGGCGGCGTAGAAGGCGGCTTGCTGATGCGGGTTCTCGCCGTAGCGAAGCTCCTGCCGGCGGGTCATGGCGAATGAAAGCTTCGGCGGGAATTGCTCCTGCTGGTCGGACATGGCGAACCAGCTGGCGATGGTCGAATCATAGGCTGCGGTGCCGGCATAGGCCTTGGCCGCCAGGCGCTTGCGCAGCGCAAGGTGCGTGCCGCCCGCGGTGTCGAGTGAGGCGACCAGTTCGGCATAGTCGGCCGGCTCGGTGAGGATCGCGACGTGGGCATGGTTCTTGGCGGCGGAGCGGACCATCGACGGGCCGCCGATATCGATGTTCTCGATGATCTCGTCGCGGCTCGCGCCCTTGGCCACCGTCTCGGCGAACGGATAGAGGTTGACGACAACCAGGTCGATCGGCGGGATCTGGTGTTCGGCCATGGCGGCGGCGTGCTGGGGATTGTCGCGGACGGCGAGCAGGCCGCCGTGGACCATCGGGTGAAGCGTCTTGACGCGCCCGTCCATCATCTCGGGGAAACCGGTGAGGTCAGCGACATCACGGACATCGAACCCGAGCCCACGCAGATGCGCCGCAGTGCCGCCGGTCGAGACCAGTTCGACGCCGTGCCGGACGAGCGCGGCGCCGAGCCCACCGAGTCCGCTCTTGTCGGACACGGACAGCAGCGCCCGGCGGATCGGAACGACGTTCATCTGTTTTCCTAGCTTGAGCGGCGCAACTGCCACGCGACCTCGCCGCCGAGGCCGGAGACTTCGCCGACGATAACGAGCTGCGTAGCGGCGCGCGGGGTACCGTGGCCGTCGAGGATGAGGCTTTCTTCGCTCGTCAGCATGGCGCCCCGACAGCGGAAGTTCCAAGCTGGAGCGGCCGGCGAGCGCAGGATCGCGCCCATGCCGTCGGCCGTGATCGTTGCCTCGACGCCAGGTGCGAGATGGAAGCGCACGCCGTAAGGTGCGGCTTCGCGAATCTTGCGCCGGCCCTTGGCGGTGATCCGGTCGAGGCCGCGGAGCTCCTTGCCGTCGTTGCCGAGGATCAGGGTGCGCTGGTGGAGGACGCCGAAGCTCTTGAGGTAGCCGTCGTGCGAAGCCTCGATCCGGCTCGAATCATTGTCCTCCGACCGGTCCACCGTGACATCGGTGACGCCCTTGCCGAGCGAGCCGTCGGGCAGGATCGCGGTCGAGTTGGTGTCGTCGACCACCAGCGTACTGTGCGCGGCGGTGGTGCGCAGCGCAGCGACGAGCTCGTCGGGAAGGGTCGTCGGCAGCGTGCCCGGCCCGCCGCAGTTGACGATTAGCCGCTGCGCCCCGTCGCTGACCTCGATCGCCAGGGTCGAAGCGCAGGCCCGCGGCGCCAGCTTCGATGGCGGCGGCGGGGCGGCATCCATCACCACCACGGTGCCAAGCGCGCTTAGGCGCTGGTAGCCCCAGCCGCGCGCCTGGCGGAGCGGGCGGGCGCGCAGGCCGCAGCCGTCGATCAATGCGGTGATGCGCGCGGGGTCGCCGGCGTTGCCCCCATGCCAGCTGGACAGGGCGCCGTCCC
>CAXSDY010000076.1:0-11312 GCA_964235835.1 uncultured Sphingomonadaceae bacterium
ACGGCGAGCGCATCGCGCTGCACGGCGGCGACGAGTTCGAAGGCGTGCTGAACAAACTCGAAACCCAGGGCCAGCCGACGATCGACGCCAAAGGTTACGCGGTCAACTACGGCAGCAGCTACATCCAGATCGTCGGCTTCGACGACCGGGGTCCGGTCGCCCGCGGCATCCTGACCTACGGGCAAAGCAGCGAACCCGACGCGCCGCACGCTTTCGACCAGTTGGCTATGTTCGCCGCCAAGCGCTGGCTGCCGCTGCCGTTCCACCCGGCCGATATTGCCGCAGGACGCATCACGCCGCCGTTGCGGCTAGCATATTGATGCGGCAACGTGGCTTTGGATGTCCTGAACGGTTATTCATTGCCGGCGATCGGCAGTGCAGCGCCTAACAAGGCGGCTGCAAGCCGCTGACGCTGATTGCAACGCCTCTCTGTCCCCGCCGCTTTCGCGACCGCCTATGCCGCCTACCTCACCCTTTCCACGTCAACGTCGTGTCGGCCTCGATCCGGCCGCCGCGCCGCCGCGGCACCGCGCTGGCGCGGCGTTGCTGGCCGCCGCCGCGCCGCTCGTGCTGAGCGCCGCGCCGGCATTCGCTCAGGCGCAATCCGAGCCGAAGCGGCCGGCGCTTCTCGAGCACTGCGCCTTGATCGGCGCGGCCGACGACCGCCTGGCTTGCTACGACCGTTTGGCCAATCGCGCACCCGCCCCGAGCAAGTCAGTGGCCGAGCAGCCGGCGCCGGGGGCGGCGCCGAACTCGCGGCTGGAGCCGACGGGCGCGTTGCCGCGCAACAGTCCCGCCGCCGCGCGGACCGGCACCAGCCTCCTCTCGAAATACTGGGAGCTCGCGCCGATCGACCAGCGCGGCACCTTCAACCTCCTCGGTTATCAACCGACCTTCGTCCTGCCGGTCGTCGTGAGCAACCGCGTCAACCGCGCGCCCAGTTCGCCGACGCAGGCCGTCTTCCGGGAGCCCGACAACAAGCGCGTCGAGGCGAAGTTCCAACTCTCGATGCGAACCAAGGCGGCGCAGGACATCCCATGGGCCGGCGGCGATCTCTGGGCTGCTTTCACGCTGCAGGCGTACTGGCAGATCTACAGCGGCGACGATTCCCATCCGTTTCGCAACACCGATTACCAGCCCGAGCTCACCTGGGTGCGAGCGATTCCGGCCCAGTGGAGCGCCCTGCCGTTCGGCTGGACCTGGCGCTACGGTCAGATCGGGCTGGCGCACGAGTCGAACGGTCAGGTCGACCCACTCTCCCGAAGCTGGAACCGCTACTACTTCGGCACCGGCGCCGACAACGGTGACTGGGCCGTCAACTTCAAGTTCAACCAGCGCATCACCGAATCGCGCAGCAGCGACAACAACCCGGACCTCGTCAAGTACATCGGCCGCGGCCAGCTCGGCGTGCTGTGGGCGAACGGCCGGCAGACGGCGCTGCTCGAGTACCACGCCCCGCTCAGATTCAACACCCGCGGCGCGCTGCGTTTCGAGTACACCTATCCGGTTTTCGGCGACCAGCCGAACGGCCTGCGCTGGTTCGTGCAGGCCTTCACCGGCTACGGCGACACCATGACCGACTACAACTTCCGGCAGACGAGCATCGGCGCGGGAGTTACCTTTTTGCAGTTTTGACAGTCGAGGCCTCGGGCGGTGCCCTCGAACCGCGTCCTCGATGCGGTTCGTGGCGCGACTGTGGATTAGGGCCTGTTAACGCTATGGGAGGAGACGCGTGACTCAGCAAACGGCCGCTCGCAAGGCGCGAAGCCTGTCCAGAGCAATGCCGAAGGGCGCAGGCGTAGCCGAGCCTACGGCGAGCATTTGCAACGCGCGAGCGGCCGTTTGCTGAGATCACCCGGAGGGCCAGTGCTCCGGCGCGACTCCTCCCATAGCGTTAACAGGCGCTAGGCCACGAGGTCGATCACCAGTAGGTATGACTTGGCGGCAATGAACAACTGCTTCATCTCCGGGCCGCCGAAAGCGCAATTGGCCGGCGTCGCCGGGGTCGGGAAGAAGCCGAGGCGGGTACGGTCGGGCGCGTAAATGTGAATGCCGTCGCCCGCGGTCGTCCAGACCCATCCCCGCGAATCGACCGTGAACCCGTCGGGGTATCCGTGATCGGTTCGGCAGAAAAGCCGCCGGTTCGACAGCGAGCCATCGGCTGCGACATCGAACGCCAGAATCTCGTGCGTGTCGCGTGCGTGGCCGCCCACGATGTCGCCGAGCGCCCGGGCCGTGTCCGAGACGTAGAGCGTCCGCCCATCGGGTGAGAGAAAGATGCCGTTCGGCTGATCGAAGTCGGCCATCCGGCGCAATTCGCGGGTTTCGCGATCGAAGCGATAGACGCTGCGATGATCGAGTTCCGGCGTGACCAGGCTGCCTTGGTTGGGCATCAAGAGACCGAAAGTCGGGTCGGTGAACCAGACGGCTCCATCGGGCGCCACCGCCACGTCGTTCGGCGAATTCAGACGCTTGCCTTGATAGTGCGTCACGATCGGCTCCGCTTCGCCGCCGCCGTCCGACAGGCTGATGCAGCGGCGACCATGTTCACAATGCACGAGCCGGCCATCGGCGCCGAGCGCGTTGCCATTCATGAATTGCGTGTTGTCGATCACCACCTCGACGCGGCCATCCGGAGTCCAGCCCAGCAGCCTGCGGTTCGGAACGTCGGACCACACAAGCCGATTCTTGGGTTTGTCCCAGACCGGGCCTTCCCCGTGCAGCGTGAAGCCATAAAGGATCCTGGGACTGGCCGTCTCCGGCAGCACTGCCTCGAGGCGAGGATCGTGCACCTCGACGCCGGTGAACTTTTCGACGGGACTCGAAGGTCCCGCTTTGCGCAGCAATCGCCCGGTGTTCAAGGACATGTTCTGATCCACGGCGGCTCTCCTAGGCCAAAGCGAACTGATCTCATCGACAGGCCGTCGGACGCGTTCAACCCGCGCCGATCGGCCGTGCCCGTCATGTCGACGTCAAGGCTCGTCCGAACCTCTTCCGCCGCGACCCAGCGCAAATCCCAGCCTTGCCACCGCGCCCAGCGCCAGCAGCACACCGAGCCCCGCGCCGAGCCGTGCATGGGTGGAGTTGACGATCAGCGCGCTGGGTTTGGCCTCGGCGGAAAAACGTCCGCGCGCGCCGACATCCCATTTGACCGGCTCATAGAGATTGTTCGGCCGACCGGGTTTCTCCGGCGTCTTGCTGACCTGTTGGTCGTATCCCGACTTCGCGACGATCCGATCGAGGAGCGGCGGGAAAACCATCTCGCCCACGATCGCCTCGATCGAGCTGCTGCCGACCCACAGCTCCCGCGGGCCGTCGCGTACGGCGCGCCATGCAGCCTCTGCCGCGACATCCGGATCGAATACCGCGCCGACCGGCTGGTATTTATCCCCCATCAGGTTCTTCGCCCAATCGAACTGGATCGTGTTCATGCCGGGCATTTGCAGCATCGACACCGTGATGTTCGATTTCTCGTGAATCAGTTCAGCCCGCAGCGAATCGGTGAAGCCGCGGATCGCGAACTTGCAACTGCAATAGGCCGACTGCAGCGGGATGGCGCGGTAAGCCAGGGCGGATCCGATCTGCACGATGGCGCCGCGGTTCTTCGGCCGCATCGCTCCCAGGGCCGCCTGTGTGCCATGGACATAGCCGAGCAAGGTCACGTCCACCACGCGCTTGAAGTCTTCAGGTGCAAGCTCGTGAATCGGGCCCACGATGGTCGCCATGGCGCAATTGATCCAAGCGTCGATGCCGCCCCACGCTTCCACGATTCGATCGCGCGCGGCAAGCACCGCCTTCGCGTCGGCCATGTCGGTCGGCAGAGCGAGGGCCTCACCGCCCGATTCCTCGATTTCGCGTTTGGCGGCCTCGAGCCGTTCGGGTTCGCGCGAAAGCAACGCGACCTTCCAGCCTTCCCGCCCGAAGCGGGCAGCAATGGCTCGACCGGCGCCGGCGCCGGCGCCGGTGACGACAGCGACGCGAGAATCATTGGACATTCGATCTCCTAGGATTGATGAAGGGCCAGGGACGCGACCCACGCTCGACCCCGGCCGAGGTCGATGAACGATTCTGCACACCAAGGCGCGGGTGTCGATCGCTACGTCTTAGGGGGTGCGCGCGCAGGTGAACCCCTTTGACGCCGCTCACGCAAGACGCCCGGCAATATGGTCGGCGACGCGCAGTGCATTGGCGATGATCGTCAGCGTCGGGTTCACGGCGCCAATGGATGGAAAGAAGCTGGCGTCGACCACGTAAAGGTTGTCGACCTCGTGCGCGCGGCAATCCAGGTCGAGCACCGAGCTGGCCGGGTCGGTCCCGAAGCGCAGCGTGCCCGCCTGATGCGCGGTGCCGCCGATCGGGATGTTCTTGCCGAGATACAGCGAGTGGTTCAACAGGTGAGGATGCGCGTCGACGTGCGTCAGCAGCCCTTCCAGCTTGTGCCGCAACCGCCGGTGCGCCTCGCCGCCGGTCGGCTGCACGTCCAGCGTGACGCGCCCGTCCTTGGCGAGAGTGATGCGGTTGGTGGGCAGCGGAAGGTCCTCGCTCATCACCCAGAAATCGATCGAATGGCGCGCGAGTTCGTCGAATGGCTTGTCGGGGAACCATTGCAGGAATGCCGGCAGCGCTTCGGCTTGCACTTCCTCGCCATGCGACTTGCCGTTGGTGAGGATGGTGCCGAGCGGGAACTCCCAGTCATCGGCCCCGAAATAGAAGTCGGTCAGTGCCAGCGTCTTTTGAAACACGGTGTCGTTCGCCAAGCGCGAGACGGCCATGAAGGCGGCGTTGTTGTGACGCATGTAATTCCGCCCGACCTGGTCCGAGCCGTTGGCAAGGCCTCCGGGGTGGCTGTCGGAGGCCGAGCGGAACATCAGCAGCGCGGACGACAGCGAGCCGCACGCGGACACGACGATGTCCGCCGAATAAACCTCCGGTGCGCCCGCGCGGACCACATGCACCGCGGAGACGGTGCGACCGGTGGGATCGGTCTCGAGCCGCTCCACGTAGGCGCCGGTCAGCAGCGTGACGTTGGGATAGGCGAGCGCCGGTTCGATGCAGACGATCTGCGCGTCGGCCTTGCCATTCGTCAAACACGGAAAGCCGTCGAACGCGCTGCAGCGGATGCAGGGGCTGGTCGGCAGCGCGTTCGTTCCGACCTCGTCGAGCAGGATGCCGAGCGGCTGTGGGAACGGGTGGTGGCCGATTTTCTCGAGCGAATCCGACAGTTGCTGCAGCCGCGGCTCATGCGCCACGGGTTTATACGGATAAGGCCCGCTCGACCGCGGCTCGTTCGGATCGAGGCCACGTTGCCCATGGACATGGAACAGCGACTCGGCCTGGGTGTAGTAAGGCTCGAAAATGTCGTACGGGAGCGGCCAAGCCGGCGACACGCCGTCCGCGTGCACGATCTCGCCGAAGTCGCGCTCGCGCAGGCGGAACAGGGCCGAGCCATATACCTTGCTGTTGCCGCCGACAACATAGTGAAGCCCCGGGTGGAAGCTGTGCCCACGGCTGTCGTACCAGGTTTCCTTCACCTGGTATTTTCCGTCGACGAACACCGCCTTGGAATTCCAGTTGTCGGGCTCGCGCTTCAGGTAGTCGCCACGCTCGAGGATCAGGATGCGCTTGCCGGTCGCGGCCAGCCGCAGCGCCAACGCCCCGCCACCCGGGCCGGAACCTATGACGATCACATCGTAGCGGTTGTTGCTCATCGCTGTCTCTCCTGTTAACGTCGCGCCAGCCGACCGAGCGCTCGGTGCAACGCCACGTTGGCTGGAGTTGATCATGTCATGGAACGAGATTGTTTGGATTGTGGCGCGGGTTTGTCTGGTCGCCATGTTCCCGTTGAGCGCGATCGATAAGATCTGGCATTGGAATAATTCGCTGGCCCAGACCAAATCCGACGGACTGCCCGGTGGGCCCGTGTTGCTTGTCGCCGCGATCCTCGTCGAAGGCCTGACCCCGTTGTGTATCGTCGCCGGATGGTTCGACCGCCCGGCAGCCGCCATTCTGGTCGGGTTCTGCGTCGTGACCGCAATCCTCTACCATCCGTTTTGGCGCTACGATGATTTCTTCAGCCCCAGCGCCGCCAGCAAATCGCGCGAACATTTCTGGGATTTTCTGAAGAACTTCGGCTTGGTCGGCGGGCTTCTTCTGGTCGTGTTTGCGGGGTCGCTGACGCCGTTGCCAGAAGTCGTCCATCCGGCAACGTGGTCGACAAACTCTCGCTAACTTCTATTGGACCGACATGCAAGCGTTCATGTTCTGCACGGGCATCGAGAACTCGATTCCGACGATAGACCACGGCAAGAAGCGCGTTGACGAACTGGAAAAGTGCGGCTTTTATACGCACTGGCAGACCGACTTTGCCTTGGTGCAAGAGCTCGGCATTCGCCACCTTCGCTACGGGCCGCCGTTGTACAAGGTCTGGCTCGGGCCGGACCGGTACGACTGGGAATTCGCCGATCTGACGCTGGGCGAGCTGAAACGGCGGGACATCACCCCGATCGTCGACCTGTGTCACTTCGGGGTGCCGGACTGGATCGGCAACTTTCAGAATGGCGACTTTCCGGAGTTGTTTGCCGTGTATGCGCGCGACTTCGCGAAGCGCTATCCCTGGATCCAGCTCTATACCCCTGTCAACGAGATGTACGTCTGCGCCACCTTTTCGGCCCGATATGGCTGGTGGAACGAACAACTCAGCAGCGACCGGGGATTCGTGACGGCGCTCAAACACATCGTCCGTGCAAACGTCCGGGCGATGCAAGAGATCGTTGCCGTCCGACCTGACGCCATTTTCGTTCAGAGCGAAAGTTCCGAGTATTTTCACCCCAGGTCGCCTGCCGCAATCCATCTTGCCAGTAAGATGAATGCGGAGCGGTTCCTGTCACTCGATCTGAATTATGGTCGGCGCGTCAACTCTGACATGTACCAGTATCTTCTGGACAACGGGATGACGATGGAGGAATATCACTTCTTCTTTCAAAATGACCTCCGTCAACATTGCATTATGGGCAATGACTATTACAAGACGAACGAGCACAAGGTTCATCGGGACGGGTCCACCGAACCCGCGGGCGAGGTGTTTGGTTATGCCGAAATTACGCTTCAGTATCATCGTCGCTACCGGCTTCCGGTCATGCACACGGAAACTAATCTGAAGCAAGGGAAAAACGGCGACGAAGCGGTGAAGTGGCTCCACAAAGAATGGGCGAACGTCCTTCACGTCCGAAAGCACGGCATTCCAATCGTGGGGTTCACCTGGTATTCGCTCACCGATCAGGTGGACTGGGATACGGCGCTGCGAGAAGATAACGGTCGCGTCAATCCGCTCGGCTTGTACGATCTGGACCGAAACATTCGCCCGGTCGGAACGGCGTACAAAGAGCTTATCAACGATTGGCGGACGGTGTTGCCGACGAACAGTGTATGTCTGGTGGTACCGGTGATTTCGCCGGCGGAGTTCGGCAAGGGGCAGGGATTGGGTCGGCCACTGCCGCAGGGCGCGGACGACACAATCTAGTTTGAAAACGCGGCTGAACTGGAATTTCGCCGAGACGGTCGGCGCTTCATCGGATCGGTCGTCGGCTCTACAGCGTCGATGGGAGAACAAAATGGCAGAAAACGCGCCCGTCGGTGGGCAAAAGAATCAGGGCGCAGACTCGAAACCCGACGCGCCTCCCCGCGTACCCTATTGGCACGTCTGGACCGATGAGCACGGTATCAGCCACCAAACCCGGTGTGCGTTCACCGATTTCGTCTCCAAGAGCATCAGCCCGCCGGCGCCCCCGCAGTGGCAGGATCACCTCTCGGCGGGCGATGCCACGATCCTGATCACCGTTCAGCCGGTCGGCTGGATGGGAACCTGGCATGAAAACCCGAAACCGCAGTGGATCATTCCGCTCACCGGACGCTGGTTCGTCGAGACGATGGACGGGCAGCGCGTGGAGATGGGCCCGGGCGAGATGTCGTTCGGCGAGGACCAGGGCACCGTCGCCGACGAGAAAGGCCACACGGGCCATCTTTCCGGGACGGTGGGCGACGAACCGGTGGCTTTGATGATCGTGCAGCTGCAGTCACCGCCGGAGCTCGCGCACCCTTGCCGGTTCAAATGAACCATCGAGCTTTCAGAAAGTGAACGCCTCGACCTGTTTCCTGTCGCCGAGCATGAAGGCGTCGGCCACCAATTGAAACGGATTGGGGTCGACCTTGGACTCGTTCTTGCCGAGCAACTGCGCGAATTCCGCGTAGATGTCGGGGTACTCGTCCGGTGGGCCGACAAAGGGCGCCTGCCCCTCGACATCCAATTGCGAGCCGCCGTTCGATAGCCTGAGTTTCTGACCGTCGGTCGTCTCGACGTCGATCTCCCAGGTTTGCGGCCCGGTCTGGCGCCAGTCGAGCGCCGCGCTCAATTGGTCGTTCGCCGATTGGCCGGTGCTGAACTTGAGATCCGCGGCGATCGGCGCGCCGCGATTCGCGGGGAAGTAAAGCGTCGCCGAACTGATGAACACCGGCGCGGGGAGGATGCGGGTCAGGATCGACAGCGCGTTGATCCCCGGATCGAAGATGCCGAAACCACCGGCGGCGAGAATCCAGTTTTGCCCCGGGTGCCAGCGGCGGATGTCCTCTTTCCAAGTGACCTGCAGCGCTTTGAGCGTCTTGCCGGAAAGCAATGCGGCGGCCCGCTTGACCGCTTGATTGTGTTGGGCGTGATAGGTCGTGAAGGCGACCTTTTTCGCGGCCGCTGCGTCGCGCGCGATCGCCGTCACCTCGGTCACGGTTCCGGCAGGTGGCTTTTCCAGCAACACGTGCTTGCCCGCGGCCAGGCATTCGGCGGCGATCACCCGGCGCGGCCCCGGCGGAGTGCAGATCGAAACGGCGTCGAGATCGGCGACGCCTTTCAGCATCTCCTGATACGTCGCAAAGCTCGGTACGCCCTTTGGCAAACTTTCGCTGCCGTTCGATACCCCGGCAAGCTCGAAGTCGGGGGAGGCTTCGATCGCAGGCGCGTGCTGGTCCTGCGCGATCTTGCCAAAGCCGATGATGCCGATTCTGTACTTTGCCATGGGTGTCGGTTCTTGAAGTTGAAGTTAGCGGATGAATTGCAGCCGGTGACCGTCTGGATCGGTCAGCTCCGTCGCCGACGGCCCGTCGTCCGGCGCGGCTCCGGAGAGCAGTTTCAATGTCGTGCGCGTGGCTGCGATATCGCCGTCCGCGATCGCACGTGCGGGAGGCGGCGCGGGCGAGCGGTAATGCAAAAGCTCGATATGCGGCCCGCTATCTTGCGTGAAGAGCGTGACGATGTCGACCGTCGCGCCCGCGAGCCCATCCAAGCGCTCCTGTTCCGGCCCGTGGTTGAGCGAGCGGGGTCCCTCTTTGAACCCGAGGCGCGAGTAAAAAGCGATGCTGGCTCCCAGGTCGCCGACCGCAAGTGCCGTATGGTCGATTCCCTGAAACACCGCAGCCGAAACCCCGGCGTGGGACCAATGACTTTGCGGCGCATGCGAAAGCTCGATCGGGTGCCCTTCCGGGTCGCGAAATTTGTAGGCCGTCACCGATCCCGTGCTCGGCGGCAAGAGTTGCGGGGGGCCATGGGTGATCGGCTCGAAGGCGAACTGGCACAAACGAGCGTAGGCAGCGTCCATATCGGCCACAGCAATGGCGCAATGTTGAAACCAGGGATCGTTCGCGGCGCGGGGCGCCGGGTAAGGTGCCGCGTTCGGCACCTTTACGAGCTCGATCTCTTGCGCGCCGAGCGTCAGCAGCGCCCGGGCCGAGTCGGCGGCCTGAACCGCAAAGCCGAGCGCCCCGACGTAGAAAGCGCTGATCGCCTCCAGATCGCGCACGTTCATGGTGAACCGCATGATTCGACGAATACGGGGCGGGATCATGAGCGACCTTTCACGGAAAGGTTGAGGAGATCTCGCTCGGGCTTTCGCACCTGAACCTCACGCCGGCAGATTCCCCGCCGGATTGCGGTCGCTCCAGAGCACGCCGCCGGTTGCCCAGTTCGACCTCGGCACATCGACGAGCAACACGTGGACGCTTTCGGGCGACGAGCCGATCGTCTGCACGCACGCCTCGGTGACAGCGGCAACCAACGCACGCTTCTCTTCGGGCGTGCGGCCTTCGAACATCTCGACCTTGATCATCGGCATGGGCTTCTCCCGCGTGAGCCGTGCTGTCCGCGCCCTATTGCGCGGCGGGCGGTCTGCATGGTGCCATGAGATCGCTTCAGGCTGCTGATGGCACGGCCGCAACCGTTGCGGGTCGCTCTGGGTAACATAAGCCAATGGCTGAAGACCGTTTGCCACCGATACCGGAGCCGGCCTGGAGCGCCGCGCAACGGCGGGTTGCCGACGCGATCATCGCGGGGCCACGCGGTGCGTTGGTCGCGCCGTTCGTGCCGATGCTTCGCAGCCCGGAACTGGCCGAGCATGCACAGCGCATGGGCGAGTACCTGCGCTATCGCAGCGCCCTCGGGCTCCGGCTTTCGGAACTCGCCATCCTCGTCACGGCGCGCCATTGGTCGCAGCAGGTGGAGTGGTCGATTCATGCGCCGATCGCGCTGCGCGAAGGCGTGTCGAGTGAGACCGTCGATGCGATCGCCGACGGGCGCCGACCGACCGGCATGCAGGCCGACGAGCAGCTCGTCCACGACTTCTCGATCGAGTTGCTTCGCCATCACGGTGTCAGCGACACGACCTGGGGCGCCGCCGTCGGGGCCTTCGGCGAGCAAGGGGCGGTGGATCTGGTCGCCGTCAACGGCTACTACGCGTTCCTGTCGATGCTGATGAATGCGGCGCGCACGCCGGCGCCGGCGTCGAGCGCCCAAACCTTGCGCCACCTGTCGACCTGAGCCGCGCCGCGCGCGCGTCGGCACGACCGAATCAGCGCGACCGGTTCGCCAACACGGCGGCCAGCCGGTTGTGCCGCTCGACCAGCACCGGCAGCTCGAGCGTCGTCAGCGCGCCGTCGCGGACGACGAAGCGGCCGTCGACGAGCGTGTGCAGCGCCCGCGGCGTACGGCAGAACAGCAGCGCGGCGAGCGGATCGTGCTGCGCCCCGGCCATGCCGATTTCGTCCAGCGCGAAGATCGCCAGGTCGGCCGCCATGCCGGGCGCGAGTGCGCCGATGTCGTCGCGGTTCAGCACGCGCGCACCGCCGAGCGTCGCGATTTCTAGGGCTTCACGGGCGCCCATCGCGGCGGCGCCGCGATTTGAGGGTGCGGCGGCGGCGCCGCGATTTGAGGGTGCGGCGGCGGCGCCGTTCGACCCGCCCCCATCGGCGTCGCAACCGGAGGGCTCGACCGCCGC
>CAXSDY010000077.1:0-10931 GCA_964235835.1 uncultured Sphingomonadaceae bacterium
GTCGGGCCGCGCGCGATGGCCGCGCCGAGTTCCGCCACCTGCGGACACGCGGCCTTGGCACAGATCGTCTGCAGCCGTGCCAGGTTCTGCTGCGCCCGCGCCGTTGCGCCGGCCTCGACCATCGCCACGCCCTGCACGGCGAGCGCATCGCGGTCGTTCGGCTCGAGGCTGAGCGCCTTCCCGGTGAAGCGGATCGCCTTGCCGAACAGTTTCTGGCGGGTGGCCGCGCGAGCCAGGTCGACGAACACCGCCCGATTGCGCGGGTCCACCGCGAGCGAGGTCTCGAAGCTGTCGTTGGCTGCGCTGAAATTGCCGCTCGCGAGCGCCGCCTCGCCCTGCCGTTGCAGCTGGACCGATGCGGGCGCGATCTGATCGTCGGGCTTTTGCGCGAACAGCGGAGCCACCGCCGTGGCGCTGAATGCCACGGTCCACAGAATCAACCGCTTAGCCATCGTCATTGTCTCCGCTTCCCGGTTAATCAATCTATCACGAGCGAACGAGCCGCGCGACGAAAAAGCCGTCGGTCAAATCATGCGCCGGCGTGAGCAAGCGACCCGGCCCCTCGACCCGGCCCATGCCGTCCAGCGGGTCTTGCGCCTGCCATCCTGAATGGCGTCCTAAGAAGGCCGCCATCTGGTCAGCGCCTTCCCGGGTCAGCAGCGAACAGACGGCATAGACGAGCGCGCCGCCGGGCTTCACCAGGGGCGCCGCAAGGTCGAGGATGCGCGATTGCAGCTCGGCAACGCGCGCCAGCCGATCGGGCGTCAGGCGCCAGCGCCCCTCAGGACTTCGCCGCCAGGTGCCGCTGCCCGAGCACGGCGCATCGACCAGCACGAGGTCGGCCGTTCCGGCAAGGTCGGCAAGGCCCTCCGCCTCGCGCGGCGCGTCGAGCAGCCGCACAGCGATGGACACACCCGCGCGATCCGCCCTCGGGGCGAGCCGCGACAGGCGCTGGCGGTTGGTGTCGCACGCGACGATCTCGACAGCGGTTCCGGCGGCCGCGGCCAGCGCCAGCGCCTTGCCCCCCGCTCCGGCGCACAAGTCGACGATGCGCATCCCGGGGGCGGCGCGGCACGCCAGCACGATCAGCTGGGAACCCTCGTCC
The DNA here is from genome assembly GCA_964235835.1 of uncultured Sphingomonadaceae bacterium. Taxonomy (GTDB): domain Bacteria; phylum Pseudomonadota; class Alphaproteobacteria; order Sphingomonadales; family Sphingomonadaceae; genus Sphingomicrobium. The sequence goes on from CAXSDY010000077.1 coordinate 1,106, forward strand.
TGGATCTCGACCAGCCCTTCGGCAAAGGCGGGATGCTGGTCCGCGCGGCTGTCCGAGGGCAGGCGCAGGCCCCACGGGCTGAGCGCGGTCGGCTCGGCGCCTTCGAAGCTAGTCAGCATCTCGTTCCGGGTGATCCGCGCGATGTTCACCCGCAGGTCGAGCGGAGCGCGGGTAACGAGGGCAGCGCGCTCGGCGGGTCCGATCAGGGGCGAGAGTTCCGGAACGATCCACTGCGGAACGAGAGCTTCGCGAGTGCGGGGCTCGTCGGCGGTCGCTGGCGCGGGCCCGTGCGGGGCCCCGTCGAATGCAGCAGCGATGTCCGCGTTCTCCGCGGCGAGCCCGAGCATTGCCGCCCGTCCGCTGGAGGGCAGCTCGCCCGAGCGTCGGACCGCGCGGAACGCCAGTTCGCGAACGGCTCGGCGGTCCTTGGACCCGGCGTAGCGGCGGGTCTTGAAGTAGGCGCTGACGATCGCGTCCGCCGGTGGACCGTCGTCGCGGGCCGACGCGATGATCTGGTCCAGGATCTCGATCGCCGCCTCGACCCGCGCGGAGGGAGTCACCGGGCCGACCGATCGAGGAGCGCACCATTCTCCTCCCCTGCCTGCGCAGGGGTGGTGGCAGCACGAAGCGCCGCCGGAGGGGTTCTCCGGCGCGCTGGGAAGAAGCCCTCCACCATGCTGCGCATGGTCCCCCTCCCCTGAAAATGCAGGGCAGGAAAATGACTCTTAGCGTGTCGGATAGTTCGGCGCCTCGCGGGTGATCGCCACGTCGTGAACGTGGCTTTCGCTCAGGCCGGCGTTGGTGATGCGGACGAACCGGGCGCGCTGCTGCAGGTCGGCGATCGTCGCCGAACCGGTATAGCCCATCGCCGCCTTCACGCCGCCGACGAGCTGGTGGACGATGTCGCGCACCGGGCCTTTGAACGCGACCTGTCCCTCGATGCCCTCGGGCACCAGCTTGAGCTGGTCCTTGATGTCCTGCTGGAAATAGCGGTCGGCCGAGCCGCGCGCCATCGCACCGACGCTCCCCATGCCGCGATACGCCTTGTAGGCGCGGCCTTGGTAGAGGAAGGTCTCGCCCGGCGCCTCGGCGGTGCCGGCCAGCAGCGAGCCGACCATCGCCGTCGACGCACCTGCGGCGAGCGCCTTGGCGATGTCGCCCGACGTGCGGATGCCGCCGTCGGCGATGACCGGCACTCCGGCCTTCGCCGCGACCGCCGCCGCGGCCATGATCGCCGACAATTGCGGAACGCCGACGCCGGCGACGATGCGCGTCGTGCAGATCGATCCCGGCCCGATGCCGACCTTGATCGCGTCCGCGCCCGCGTCGATCAGGGCGCGCGCCGCATCGCCGGTGGCGACGTTGCCGGCGACGACCTGGACCGCGTTGGACAACGTCTTGACCCGCTCGACCGCCCTGCCGACCTCGCGGTTGTGACCGTGCGCCGTGTCGATCACGATGCAATCGCACCCCGCATCGATCAGCGCCTCGGATCGCGCGAAGCCATTGTCGCCGACCGTCGTCGCCGCCGCGACGCGCAGGCGCCCCTCGGCGTCCTTTGTCGCGTTGGGTGAATTGACCGCCTTCTCGATGTCCTTGACGGTGATCAGGCCGACGCAATGGTCGGCCTCGTCGACCACCAGCAGCTTCTCGATCCGGCGCTGGTGAAGGATGCGGCGGGCGTCTTCCTGCCGCGTGCCGAGCGGAACGGTGGCGAGGTTGTCGCGCGTCATCAGCTCGGACACCGGCTGATGCGGGTTCTCGGCGAAACGCACGTCGCGGTTGGTCAAGATGCCGCACAGCTTGCCCGACTTCTCGACCACCGGGATACCGGAGATGCGATGCGCCTTCATCAGCTCAAGCGCGTCGGCGAGTGTCTGGTCGGGAGTCATCGTGATCGGGTTGACGACCATGCCGCTCTCGAACCGCTTGACCGCGCGCACCGCCGCGGCCTGCTCGGCCACGTCGTAATTGCGGTGGAGCACGCCGATGCCGCCAAGCTGCGCCAGTGCGATCGCCATGTCCACCTCGGTCACGGTGTCCATCGCCGAGGACAGCAGCGGGATGGCCAGCGGAATCTCGCGTGTGAGGAAGGTGCGCGTGTCGGCCTGGCTGGGAAGCACGCCCGATTCGAGGGGCAGCAGCAGCACGTCGTCGAAAGTGAGGCCCAGCGGGATGTCTGGGCCGAAAGCGGATGCGTCGGAGAGATCAGCCATGCGCGCCTGTGGCAGGCGCCGGACGATTCGCCAAGGGTCGCGTGCCTCTCCTCCCCTGCTTTCGCTGGGGAGATGGCCGCGCAGCGTCCGAGCTCCACCCTGCCACCTCCCCGCGAAATCGCGGGGAGGAGAACGTCGCGGCCTCGCCTGCGCCAGCAGCCGGCCCGCCGCATCGACATGCATCGCCTCTGCCATCGCATTTTCGCCAGCGGAAGCACGAGGTAGGCGGCGGCGGACCCGCAAGCGCGACGAGGTCTGCCGCGTGCCACGCGGCACCTACCGCGTTGACCCGCACCGCTACCGGCATCGGCTAGCCTTGGTGCACCGCCTCGAGGGAGGCTTTTCGCGCGCTCGCCTTGTCGTCTGGCTTCACCGCATCCTCGACGTCGAGGATGACCAGTTCGGCGTGCGAACGGCGCGGCTGCTCCATCGCGCCGGGGCCGGAGGCCAGAAGGAACAGCACCGCACGGCGCTCGAACAGGCCCATGCCGATTTCCCTTTCAGAGCGCGCCGCAGCGTCGCATCATGGCGGCGTATCGAAGGGAATTTCATGCTCAGCATCTTTCTGACGTTCGTCGCCGTCCTGGTGCTGCTGTTCGTGATGAGCAGCATCAAGATCGTCCACCAGGGCTTCCACTATACGATCGAACATTTCGGCCGTTTCACCACCACTGCGCATCCCGGGTTCAATTTCTTCCCGGCATTCTTCTATCGCGTCGGGCGCAAGGTGAACATGATGGAGCAGGTGCTCGACATTCCGGGGCAGGAGATCATTACCAAGGACAACGCCATGGTCGCGGTTGACGGCGTGGTGTTCTTCCAGGTGCTCGACGCCGCCAAGGCCGCCTACGAGGTCAGCGACATGTATCTCGCCATCCTCAACCTGGCGACGACGAACCTGCGAACGGTGATGGGGTCGATGGACCTCGACGAGCTGCTGTCGCGCCGGGACGAGATCAACGGCCGACTGCTCGCCGTAGTCGACAATGCGACCGAGAGCTGGGGCATCAAGATCACGCGGGTCGAACTCAAGGACATCCGTCCCCCGGCGGACATCGTCAACGCCATGACGCGGCAGATGAAGGCGGAGCGCGAGAAGCGCGCCTCGATCCTCGAGTCCGAGGGCGCGCGTCAGAACGAGATCAACCGCGCCGAAGGCCTCAAGCAGGCGCAAATCCTCGAAGCCGAAGGTCGCAAGGAAGCTGCCTTTCGCGACGCGGAAGCGCGTGAGCGCGCGGCGCAGGCGGAGGCATCCGCAACCAAGGCGGTGTCTGACGCGATCGAGGGTGGCAGCACGCAGGCGATCAACTATTTCATCGCACAGAAATACGTCGAGGCGATCGGCGGTTTCGCGACCTCGCCCAACGCCAAGACCATCCTGTTCCCGGTCGAGGCGACCCAGCTGATCGGCACGCTGGGCGGCATCGGCGCGCTTGCCAAGGAGGCGCTTGGCGGAGACTTGTCGTCGCCGCCTGCTCAGCCGAAGGCACCTCCAGCCAAGCCGGCGCCGGCTTCGATCGTGCAGGTGCCGCGCACCTGATGAGCGGCATCGCGCCCGGTTGGTGGTGGGCGATCGGCGGGCTTGCCTTGCTGATCGCTGAAGTGATCGCGCCTGGCTTCTTCCTGATCTTCATCGGCGCCGCGGCCCTGGCGACCGGGTTGTGCACCCTGCTGTTCGGGCTGGGCATCGACCTGCAGATGGCGCTGTTCGTCGTCTATTCCGCCGTCGCCATCCTCGCCGGCAGGCGCTTTTACGCGCGCCCTGGAGGCCGATCGGCGCACCCGCTCAACGATCGCGCCGCCCAGTTGCTCGGGCGCAGCGTCACGGTCGTGCAGCCGATCGACGAGGACGGCGGTCGGGTGCGGCTCGGCGACGGCGAATGGAGCGCGCGAGGCGCTCCAGCCGCCGCCGGCGATCAGGTGGTCATTCGCGGGATCGAGGGCAACTGCCTGATCGTCGAGCCCGCCGCTCGGGCTAGCGGCCCAGCCCGCCCAGAATAGAACCGAGCACGCCGCCGCCGCCGCCCTGGCCAGCGTTGCCGCCCTGCCCACGATGCGTGATATAGTGCATCGCCACGGCGCCTGCGACGATCGGCAGCAGCTTCTTCAGCACCGACGAGTCGACCCCGCTCTGCTGCGAAGCCTGCGCCGCGACGTCGCGGCTTGCGTCCTTGGAGCCGAAGATCTGGCCGAGCACCTGGTTGCCGACGCCGCCGCCCATGAGGCTTCCGAGCACGCCGCCGCCGGCTCCGCCGCCCAGCAGGCCACCGAGCATGCCGCCAAGGCCACCGCCACCGGGCATTCCGCCCTGCGCGCCGATCGGACCGGAGTCGAGCGAAGGATCCATCGGCTGAGCAGCGGCATCGCCCGCGGCCTCGCTGGGCAGACCTTGAGTCTCGATGCCGTTCTGCACGTGCGGAAGCAGTGCACCGGCGCCGCGCTCCACCGTCGCCGGGTCGACGCCAAGCTCCTGCGCGATCGCGCCCGCGCCGCCGGCCTGATTGAGTATCGACATCAAGTCCACTGCATCTCTCCTCGAGGGTTCGCGCACCAATGCGTAGCGCACAGTGCGCGTTCCCTCGTGGAACCCGCTTAAGCGGCGACCTTCGGCGCGGCCTGGCGCACGCCGTCGTCGACATGCTCCGAGAACTGCGCGAAATTCTCGATGAACAGGTCGACGAGCTTGGCGGCCATCTGGTCGTACTCGTTCTTGTCCACCCAGGTCTGGCGCGGGTCGAGGATCGACGAGTCGACGCCGGTCACCGCAACCGGCACTTCGAACCCGAAATTCGGGTCCTTGCGGAACTGGACGTTGCCCAGGCTGCCGTCGAGCGCCGCATTGAGCAGCGCACGCGTCGCCTTGATCGGCATGCGATGGCCGACCCCGTACTTGCCGCCGGTCCAGCCGGTGTTGACCAGCCAGCAGTTGACGCTGCCCTCGGCGATGCGCTGCTTGAGCAGGTTGCCGTACACCGAGGGATGGCGCGGCATGAACGGCGCGCCGAAGCAGGTCGAGAAGGTCGCCTCAGGCTCGGTCACCCCGATTTCGGTCCCAGCGACCTTGGCCGTGTAGCCTGACAAGAAGTGGTACATCGCCTGGTCCGGCGTCAATCGCGCGATCGGCGGCAGCACGCCGAATGCGTCAGCGGTGAGCATGATGAGGTTCTGGGGCACCGGCCCGAGGTTGTCCTCGGACGAGTTCGGGATGAACTCGATCGGATACACCCCGCGGCTGTTCTCCGCGAGCGTCGCATCGTCGAGGTCGAGCGCACGCGTCTCTTCGTCCATGACGACATTCTCGAGCACGGTCCCGAACCGTTTGGTCGTTGCGTAAATCTCAGGCTCGCTGTCCGCCGACAGCCGGATCATCTTGGCGTAGCAGCCGCCCTCGAAATTGAACACGGCGGTGTCCGACCAGCCATGCTCGTCGTCACCGATCAGCGTGCGGCTCTTGTCGGCCGACAGGGTCGTCTTCCCGGTCCCCGATAGGCCGAAGAAAATCGCCGTGTCGCCCTTGGGCCCAATGTTAGCCGAGCAGTGCATCGGCATGATGCCCTGCGGCGGCAACAGATAGTTCAGCAGGCCGAACACCGACTTCTTCATCTCACCGCCGTATTCCGTACCGCCGATGAGGATCAGCTTGTCGCTGTAGTTGACCGCGATCACCGTCTCGGTCCGACAGCCATGGCGCGCCGGATCGGCGCGGAAGCTCGGCAGGTCGATGATCGTGTAGTCGGGCACGAACCGCGCCAGCTCGGCGACCTCGGGACGGACCAGCATTGTGCGGATGAACAGGCTGTGCCACGCATATTCGGTGATCACCCGCACCTGGACGCGGTGCTCGGGCTGCGATCCGCCGTGGAGGTCCTGAACAAACAGCTCCTGCTTGGTGCCGAGCAGCGCCATGAAATCAGCCTTAAGGGCGGCGAACGCGTCGGGCGACATGGCCTTGTTCGACTTGCCCCACCAAACGGTGTTCTCGGTCTGCGCATCGCGGACGATGAACTTGTCCTGAGCGCTGCGCCCGGTATGCTTGCCGGTCTTCACGACGAGCGGGCCGTCCTTTGCGAGCATGCCTTCGCGGCGCGCGATCGACTGTTCGACGAGCGGCGCCGTCGTCAGATTCCAGTGGAGCGCCGCGTCGGTCCGGAAGCCCTGAGCATCAAGCCCGTGCGAAGAAATGCGCTCACCCACCGTGAAGACCTCCCTGTAGAATCAACCGTGCAACCCAGGCCGAATAGCCAAGCGACACCGTCGCCCAATGGAGGACGACGGCGTCTGTTCCGCCAAGCCTATAGTCAGGCGCCCCGCCACGGTCAAAGTGGCTCTGGCTTGTTCTGGGACGCGCCGACCGGTATCGCGCGCCTGTCCTTTTCCTCGAGCCGCCGGAACGCCCCATGACCGCGGTCATCGCGCTCGTCGACGACGACCGCAACATCCTGACGTCGGTGTCGATCGCCCTCCAGGCGGAGGGCTTCGCGACCCGCGTCTACTCGGACGGCACGGCGGCGTTGAAAGCTTTTGCCGACAAGGCCCCCGATCTGGGCGTGTTCGACATCAAGATGCCGCAGATGGACGGCATGGAGCTGCTGCGGCGCCTGCGCGAGATGCGCGGCAAGGTCGGCGCCATGCCGGTCATCTTTCTCACGTCCAAGGACGACGAACTGGACGAGGCGCTCGGCCTGGCGATGGGCGCGGACGATTATATCGCCAAGCCCTTCTCACAGCGGCTGCTGGTCGCCCGCATCCGCGCCATCCTGCGCCGCCAGGAACTGGCCCGCGACGAGGCGACGAGCAGCGAGCCCGCGCCGGAGCCCGCGCTGCTGGAACGTGGCGAGCTGACCCTCGACCCCGCCCGGCACAAGGTGACGTGGAAAGGGCGGCCCGTGACGCTGACGGTCACCGAGTTCATGATCCTGGAGGCGCTCGCCCAGCGGCCCGGCGTCGTCAAGTCGCGCAACCAGTTGCTCGACATCGCCTACAACGAGGACGTCTATGTCGACGACCGCACGATCGACAGCCACATCAAGCGGGTCCGCCGCAAGTTCCGGGCGGCGGACCCCGAGTTCGATGCAATCGAAACCCTCTATGGCGTCGGTTACCGTTTCGGCGAGGAGTGAGCCGGCCGAGCCGAAGCTGCCCTTTCGCGGGCGGCATACCCTCGCGACCCGGCTGCTCGCCACCAACCTGCTGACGCTCGGCCTGATGGCGTTCGGCATCTTCACGCTCGACCAGTTCCGCGACCAGCTGCTGGACGAGCGCGTAGCGCGCATCACCTCCGAAGCGACGTTCGCGGCCGGCGCCTTGGCCAGTGCCTCTCCCGGCGTGCGCGCTGCTGTTCTCGGGCGGATCGGGCGGGGGACCGGCAGCCGGATCAGGCTCTATGGTCCAGACGGGCGGCTCCAGCTCGACAGCTGGCGGAGCACCGGACCAACATTCGAGCTGCGCGATCCCAAGAGCCAGCCGTGGACCAAAGATGCCGCGCGGCTGCTCGACCGGGGCTTCAACACGTTGACCGACAGTGGCTTCCTGGAGCCGTTCGTCGATCCGCAGATCGATCGGCGCGACAGCTGGCCCGAAGCGCGCGGCGCAATCGCGAGTCACCGCGCGCTCAACAGGGTGCGCGAGGCGCCCGATCTTACGCCGATGATCTCCGCGGCCGCGCCGCTGTCCGACGGATCGGTGATCCTGACGCTGTTCAACGATCGGAATTATACTCGCCTGATCCGCAGCGAGCGGGCGGCATTGGGGATTGCGATGGCGGTCGCGGGCTTGCTGTCGGTAGGTCTGTCGCTGTTCCTCGCCCGGACGATCGTCACGCCGCTGCGCCGCATCGCCCGCGCGGCGCATCGCGTCCGGCTCGGCCGCGCGCGGGAGGTGCGGGTGCCCCGCCTGCCCTCGCGTCAGGACGAGATCGGCATGCTCGCACGCGCCGTCAGCGACATGAGCCAGTCGCTGCGTCATCGGATCGACAATATCGAGGCGTTTGCGGCTGACGTCACCCATGAGTTGAAGAACCCGCTCGCCTCGCTTCGTTCCGCTGTGGAAACGCTGCAGCGGGTCGACGACCCCGCCTTGCGCGCTCAGCTGACCGACGTTGTGCGCCAGGACGTGATGCGGCTCGACCGGCTGATCGGCGACATCTCGGAAGCGGCGCGAACGGACGCCGAGCTTGCCCGCGCGCGCTTCGAGCCGGTCGACGTCGGGCGGCTCATCGAGGAGCTGGTCGCAGGCTGGGAGGGCCGCCGCGAAACCGGCAGCGTCCGCATCGCCTTCGCCCGGCCGCGGCGCGCCAGCACGATCGTGCTCGGCGACCCCGCCCGCCTCGCCCGCGCGATCGACAATATCGTCGACAACGCGATCAGCTTCTCGCCGCCGGGCGGGCTGGTCGAGATCGCCGCCGCCCGGGTTGATGCCGACATCCGCATTCGCATCGACGACGAGGGACCCGGCGTCCCGGCCGAACAGCGGGAAGCGATTTTTAACCGCTTCCACTCAGTAAGGCCCGAGGCCGAGAGCTTCGGCCGCCATTCGGGACTGGGCCTTGCGATCGCACGGGCGATCGTCGAAGGCCATGACGGGGAGATTGACGTGGCCGACCGCGACGACGCGCCTTCTGGCGCCCGCTTCACCATCCGCCTGCCGACGGCGGACCTGTGATGGCCAGCCGCCCTGCCCTTAACGATTCGGGCCTGCGCCTGTCGTCCGAGACCGTCCACGCGAGCTGCGTGGCGCTCGAGGGCCGTGCCGTGCTGATCACCGGCATTTCAGGATCGGGCAAGTCCGACCTGTCGCTGCGCCTGCTCGACCGCGGGTTCACGCTCGTCGCCGACGACCAGACGATCGTGCGCAAGAGCGGCGGACGGCTGCTCGCCTCGGCACCGCCGACGATCGTCGGTAAGCTCGAAATTCGCGGCGTCGGGATCGTCGACATGCCGACGGTGGCGGACGTACCGCTCGCGCTGCTCGTCGAACTCACGAGCGAAGTCCTGCGCCTGCCCGACGACAGCCGCGAGCGGCCGGTGCTCGGCGTGCCCCTGCCGCTGGTCAGCGTCGACGCGAGGACCGCCTCGGCCGCGTCGAAGGTCGCGCTCGCGCTGGACCGGCTCGGCCTCAAGGCGTGACCGAGCCGCGCGGCAAGCCACCCGAGCTGCCGCGCCTGCTGCTCGTCACCGGCATGTCGGGTGCCGGCAAGTCGAGCGTGCTCGACGGCCTCGAGGACATGGGCTGGGACTGCGTCGACAACCTTCCCGTCACCCTGCTCCAGGCGTTCGTCCACGGCGAGCGCGCCGCGCGGCAGACGATGCCGATCGCCGTCGGCATGGACGTGCGCAGCCGCGGCTTCGACGTCGCGACCCTTCCCGCCCTGGTGCGCGGAATCGAGGGCGTCACCCCCGAGATCCTCTATCTCGACTGCGCCGGGGCCGAGCTGATCCGCCGCTATGGCGAGACCCGCCGCCGCCATCCGCTGGCGCCCGACCGACCCGCAGAGGACGGCATCGCGCGGGAGCGCGAGTTGACCGCGCCGTTGCGCCTCGCGGCGGATGCGGTGCTTGACACCACGGACCTCAAGCCCGCCGACCTGCGCGACGAGCTGCGGCGGCGTTATC
>CAXSDY010000078.1:0-10860 GCA_964235835.1 uncultured Sphingomonadaceae bacterium
GCGATGGTGCTGGTCGACGAGGCGCACTCGATGGGCTTCATCGGCGAGCACGGCCGCGGCGTCGCGGAAGCGCAGGGCGTGATCGACGACGTCGACTTCATCATCGGAACCTTCTCCAAATCGGTCGGAACGGTCGGCGGCTTCTGCGTCTCGAACCATCCCAAGTTCGAGATCCTGCGCCTGGTCTGCCGGCCGTATGTGTTCACCGCCTCGCTCCCGCCGAGCGTCGTCGCGACCGCGGCGACGTCGATCCGCAAGCTGATGCACGGATCGAACAAACGGGCGCATCTGCTGGAGAATTCCAAGACGCTTCACGCCGGCCTCAAGGCGCTCGGCTTCACGCTCGGCACGGAGGAGCCGCAGTCGGCGATCATCGCCGTGATCATGCCCGACCTGGAGCGCGGGGCGGCGATGTGGGAAGCGCTGCTCAACGAAGGACTCTACGTCAACCTCGCCAGGCCACCCGCGACTCCGGCCAACATGACCCTGCTGCGCTGCTCGCTGTGCGCCGAGCATACGGCCGAGCAGGTGGGCGAGATCCTGGGCATGTTCGCCGCGGCCGGACGCGCCACGGGATGCATCGAAGCGTCTGCCGGCTGACACTTCCGCTCGGGGGCCAAGGCGAGTAGTCTTCCCGGATGACAGCGGGGCAAGAGCTGGAGTTCGACTGGCGCCGGGGCGGAGCGGCCGCGGCCGGCCTGCTTGCGACGCTGATCCTGCTCGGGATGGTCTTCCTCGTCGCAATGTCCAACCGCGCCCGGGACGCCGCGCTCGAAAGCGAACGGCACGCCTACGACGTCAACCTGCTGACGCGCAGCGTCGACGCGACGCTCGTCCGCTCCGAAGCGGCGCTGGGCACGTTCGTGCTCGACGAGGACGAGCGGGGCACCGGCAATTTGTTCACCAGCCAGTGGCGTCTGGCCGGCGAGCAGATCCGGCAACTCGACGGGCTGGTCGCCGGTGATGCCGAGCAGAGCCGACGGGTCGACCAGCTTGAACGGTTGTACACGCAGCGTGGACAGGAGTTCGCGACGGCCGCGCGGGCGGTGGCCGCCAAGAAGGGCACGCTGGCGATCAACGTCTATTATCAGGCGTCCAAGTCGCGGACTGGACCGGCGCTCCAGGCCAAGCTGAGCGAGATCGATTCGAGCGAGCGCGCCGCCCTGGCCGCGCGCATGGCGCAGACCCAGTTCTTTTCCGCCGAGGCCGACCGGCTGACCGACTATCTCAGCTGGCTGGGCGTGCTGGCCGGGATCGGCGGCATCATCCTGGGCGCGGTGGCGATCCAGGCGTTGCGCCAGAACGCACTCGCCAGGAAGGAAGCCGAGAGCGAGTATGAGCGTTCGCTCGTGCTGGAGGAGGCGGTGGCCGACCGCACCCGCGAGCTGCAGCTGGCGAACGAGGCGCTCAAGAGCGAGGCGATCGAGCGCCAGGCGGCCGAGGCCCAGCTGCGCCAGGTGCAGAAGATGGAGGCGGTCGGGCAGCTGACCGGCGGCATCGCCCACGACTTCAACAACATGCTGGCGGTCGTGGTCGGCGGCGTCGATCTCGCCCGGCGCCGCCTTAACGGGCCGCGCCGGGAGGTCATGGTCCACCTCAACAATGCGATGGAGGGAGCGACCCGCGCCGCCGCCCTCACCCGCCGGCTGCTGTCGTTCGCGCGGTCCGAACCGTTGCTGCCCGAACGGGTCGACAGCAGCGAGCTGGTCGCGGGCATGTCCGACCTGCTCGACCGCACGCTGGGCGAGCGCATCCTTGTCGAAACCCGGCTCGCTGCCGACGCCTGGCCGACCTTCGTCGATCCGCACCAGCTGGAGAATGCGATCGTCAACCTAGCCGTCAACGCCCGCGACGCAATGGAAGGCACCGGACGCCTGGTGATCGAGACCGCCAACGTCACCGTCGGCGCCAACGCCGTGGGCGACATTCGCGCCGGCGACTATGTCCGCGTGTCGGTGACAGACACCGGGTCGGGCATGACCCCGGACGTGGTGGAACGGGCCTTCGAGCCCTTCTTCACGACCAAGCCGGTCGGCAAGGGCACCGGACTCGGCCTCAGCCAGATCTTCGGCTTCGCGCATCAATCGGGGGGTGAGGTCGGGCTGGAGAGCCAGGTCGGCAAGGGAACCACCGTCTCCCTTTACCTGCCGCGGACCGAGGCCGGGGCACCCGTCCGCCTGCACCCCGCCCTGCAGCGCGGCCAGAACGACATCACCGTCAAGGGCGCCCGCATCCTGCTGGTCGAGGACGATCCGCGGGTCCGGGCGGCGACCGTCGGCGCGCTCGAGGACCTCGACTATGAACCGGTCTCGTGCAGCAGCGGCGCGGAAGCGATCGAGCTGTTCGACGGCCAGCCGTTCGACCTCGTCATCTCGGATGTCGTGATGCCGGAGATGACCGGCCCGGAACTCATCCGCATCCTCAAGGAACGCCGGCGCGACATCGCCGTCATGTTCGTCACGGGCTACGTTGGCGAGAACGAGAGCGACGACCTTGCCGGCTACGAGCTGTTGCGCAAGCCGTTCACCGTCGGCGCGCTGTCCAACGCCATTGCCCGTGCCCTTGCGCCGGTAGTTAGCGGCCCGGCGGCTAGCGAATCGCCCCGGAGCGGAGGAGCCGCGGCAGCAGGCTGATCGCGGCGAGCAGGGGATGGGCGCGCTGCCACGGCCTGACCGTAAACGCCGTACCGGCGTGGCGATTGATCTTCCACACGATGTAGTCGACGCCGCCGGCGAAGGTGGCGCTCGCCTTGGCGAGGCGGATGACGGACAGGGCCTTTCCTTCAGCGCGGCGCCGCGTCCAGCTCACCTTCGAAGGTCGCGCGAGCGCAAGCGCGGGCTCGGCGAAACGGCGGTATCGCTCCGGGTCCGCGTCGACGACCGATCCGCCCCGCGTGGTGCGCTCGGCGCGAAGCTCCGCCGAGTAGGTCAGCGCGAAGGCGCGGCGCCAGAGCGCCAGCGCGTCCTCTCCCCCGGGGAAGGGCAGCGCCGCTCCGAGCAGCGTTGGCGCCGCCCGCGACACCGCCTCAACGGCGCGATCGGCCGCCGCTCGGTCGTGCGCCCAGACGAGGCGCGCCGGCTGCGCGAACCGCGCCCAGACGGATACGTTGCTCGTCTCGGGACCGTTGAGGCGGTGGAAGTCCGCCTCGCTCAGCACGGCGTACTTAGCGGCGAGTCCCTCATGCTGGAACGGAAAGACGTTGGGCGGGAGCAGGCGATTGGCGATCGCCAGCCAGCGCTTCGGATAGGCCGAGGGATAGTCCGACACGATCAGGTAGAAGTCGAGCATCAGCCCTTCGAACTGCTTCTCACGCAGGCACGAGCCGTAGAACAGGACCGCCCGCGACGCCGTGCCATGCTGCGCGGCGATTGCCTCCGCCAGCCGGCGCACGCGCGGATCGACCGGCTCGCCGAGCTCGGCGCGAACCAGCGCAGCCAGCTCGGTCATGGGTTCAGGCGGCGAGGCGGACGAACGACAGCGGCAGCGTGGGCCGCAAGGTGATCGGCCGGCCGATCTCGGCGCGGAATGTCTCGCCGTCGAGGATCACGTCCGACGCATCGCCTTCGATCGAGATCTCGTCGGACCCGGCGAAGTGCACGCCTTCCAGCTTGGTCCGGCCGAGCTTGCCGAGCGCGCTGGCGAAGAAGGCGCGCAGCAGCAGGAACGGCCGCTGTTCGATCGCGAGCAGCTTGAGTCCGCCGGCGCCGCGCGTGCCGACGTCGGACGTCAGCAGCAGCTTCTCGAGCGTGGTGACGAGCAGCAGCGTGAAACGGCCCGACAGCTTCCCGTCGCGGCGCACCGAAACGCTGAGCTGGCTCGGCGCCGGCGGCAGGAAGCTCATCTTGAGGCCCGACAGCTGGCGCACCAGCAGCGCGATGGCCGCAAGGACATGGCTGAGCCCGTTGGGCAAGCCCAGCGGATAGATCTTGTGGCGACAGTAGAGCATCGTGTCGGCCAGCCCGGCGCCGCCCAGGAACATGCCGATTACCGGCTTGCCGTCGCCGCTGCCGTGGCGCAGCGCAATCAGCTCGCGCGGCACGATATGCTGCGACAGGTCGCCCTGTGCCAGTTCGACCAGCCGCTCGAACGCGGCGATCGGGTCGCCGTGGGCGCCGAGGTCAAGCGCGATGAGGTTCGTCTTGCCGCTCGGCAGCACCGCCACCGGCGGCGGCGAGTCGCCGAAGTGCCCGCCGTTGTGTAATTCGGTCAGCGCGGCCTGGACGGTGCCGTCGCCGCCGTTGATGACCAGCATGGCGGGATTGACCCGCGCGATCGTCCTCAACGCTTCGCCGATCTGCTCGACCCGCTCGACCTCGTAGTGGAAGATGTCGGGGTGCTCGGCGCAGTAGGCGCGGACGCGGGGCAGCTGCGCGACGTTGCCGGTCGACTTAGGGTTCGACAGCAAGGCGATGCGCGCGCGTCCCATCAGCCCCTCACCGGCCCGATCGAGAGGCCGCGCGCGTACATCAGGACGACGCCGGTGCGAGTCGGACCATTGCCGACGTGGATGCCGGTCGCGCTGAACGGGGGCTTGAGGTTGAAGATCGACAGGTGCGGGTTGCGCGAGTAGCCGCCCCCGTCCGCCCGGTCCTTGTCGCCGTTGCCATTAAGATCGTGGTGCAGCGCGACGGCGTAATTGCCCGGCGCGGGCACGGCGATGCACACTTCCATCGGCGCCATCGAATGGACCGGGACCACCACGTTGCGCAGCTTTCCGAGGTGCACGAGGTAGCGCGCCGGGTCGCCGTCATAGAGCGTCACCTTCAGCGTCCCGCTGGCCTGCTTGAAGCCGCTGACCACGACATCGATCGACGGCTTGCCGGACGCGCAGGCCGCCGCATCGGACCCGACCGGCGCGGCCGCAGCTCCGCCGCACAGCGGGACCGTCGCGAGAAGAGAGAGCAGGACGCCAGATTTCCGCATGATTTTCCGAACCGTTTCGCTATGAGCCGTCAGGACAGCAGGCCCACCGCAGGGCAGACTGCCCCGACAGACCCTCTCGGCCCGGTTTGCGGCCAAATGATGGTGGTAGGACGACACAATCTTGCCGACGCTGATCGACCGTTACCTTGCGCGTACCATCGCCGTGCCGCTGATCGGCACGCTGGTGCTCGCCTCGATGCTATTCGTCCTCGACAAGATGCTGAGATTGTTCAGCTTCGTCATTGACGCCGGCGGGCCGGTCAAGGTCGTGTGGCAGATGCTGGCCAACATGCTTCCCGAGTATTTCGCGCTCGGCATCCCGATCGGGCTGCTGCTCGGCATCCTGCTCGGCTTCCGCAAGCTCGCCACCTCGTCCGAGCTCGACGCCCTGCGGGGCAGCGGGGTCGGCTACGGCCGCCTGCTGCGCGTGCCGTACATGTTCGCAATCGCGCTGACGCTGCTCAACCTGGCGATCGTCGGCTATATCGAGCCGTGGGCGCGCTACCGCTACGAACGGCTGCGTTTCGACCTCACCTCGGGCGCGCTCGGCGCGGCAATCAAGGTCGGCGAGTTCAACCAGCTCGGCAAGCGGATGACCCTGCGCATCGAGCGCAGCGAGCATGACGGCACGCAACTGAAGGGCATCTTCCTCCAGGTCGACGACAAGCCGGGTTCATCGGTCGCCGCGACCGCCGAGGAGGGCCGGTTCCTTGCGACCGACGATCCCAACACCATCCTGTTCCGCCTCCACAAGGGACGCCTGATCCAGCAGATGGACAAGTTCGCCGCCCCGCGCAGCCTGGCGTTCGAGAGCTACGACCTGCCGATCAGCCTCCCTGCGGTCGATGCCTTCCGCGGCCGCGGCAAGGACGAGGATGAGCTGACTTTGGTCGAGGTGGTCAAGCGGGGCTACGGCCCACGCGGCAACCACGACCGCAATCCGGCGCAGGCCAACGCCAACTATCGTCTGGTCGAGGCGCTGATGATGCTGGTCCTGCCGCTGCTCGCCGTCGCGCTGGCCGTTCCGCCCAAGCGAAGCAACTCATCGCTGGGCATCTTCGTAGCGATCGTGATGGTGGTCACCTACCACAAGATCAACCAGTACGGCGAGCAGATGGGGGCGCAGGGCCGGCTCGATCCGTTGCTGGCGCTGTGGGGCCCGTTCGCGCTGCTGATGGCGCTGATCATCTGGATGTACCATGTCGTCGCGCATCGCCCGGGCGGGCAGCCGATCGGCGCGCTGGAGCGGTTCTTCGAGAAGATCGCCAAGGCGACCAAGAAGCTGTTCAAGCGTGGCCAGCCGGCACTTCGTCAGGACGAGGCCGCAGCGGCCGCCGCCGAATGATCAACCTCGACTTCATGCCGTCGGCGCCGATCGCGCGCTACACCGTGCGCCTGTTCCTCACCCGCACCCTCGCCGTGCTGGCGAGCCTGGTGCTGATCCTGATGACGCTCGACCTGCTCGGCGAGAGCGGCAAGATCCTCGCCGCTCCGGGCAACGGGCAGGCCGAGCTGTGGCATTATGTCGCGCTGCGCGTGCCCGGGCTCGTCGCCCGCTTCCTCCCCTTCTCCGCGCTGCTCGGCACGCTCATCGTGTTCGCCGGGCTGAATGCGAACAGCGAGGTGATCGCGATGAAGGCGGCCGGCGTCTCCGCGCACCAGATCCTGGCGCCGCTGATCATCGCCAGCCTGGGCGTCGCGGCGGTCGCCTTCGTGTTCAACGAGACGGTCGTCATCAACTCGGTCCGCACGCTCGATGCGTGGAGCAGTGCCGACTATCGCGCGGTCCCGCCGGAGAGCGGGGTGCTCAGCAACGTCTGGCTGCTCGACGGCGACGACCTGATCAGGGCGCGTCACGTCGGCGGAACCGGCGCCCGCCTGCACCTGGAGAACGTCACGGTGTTCGAACGCGATCATGGGACGCTGCAGCGGACGATCGACGTCGCACGGGCCGATCAACTGCCGGGCGGCGGGACCGTGGGGTGGCGGCTGCAGAACCTGCGCACCTACGATGCGGCGACGAACCTGGTCAGCGTCCGTCCCCTCGCCATCGGCTTCCGCGGGGTCGACCCGCTACGCTTCACGCTCGCCAAGGTCGACCCGAACGAGCAGGATTTCTGGACCCTGCGCCGCTCGATCGGCGAGCTGGAGTCGGCCGGCCGGCCGACCGACGAGGCGCGCGCCGGCCTGTGGCACAAGATCGCGGCGCCCCTGTCGACCGTGCTGATGCCGCTGCTCGCCGCCATCGCCGCGTTCGGTCTCGCCCGCTCGGGCCAGGTGCTGCTGCGTGCGACGATCGGCATGGCGCTCGGCTTCGCCTATTTCGTGGTCGACAACTTCAGCCTCGCGATGGGCAATGTCGGCATCTACCCGCCCTTCCTCGCCGCGTGGGCGCCCTTCTTTCTGTTCCTGCTGATCGGCGAAACGGTCCTCATCCGCAGCGAGGAATAGGAACGCTCGGACCGCGGCGGGGTTGTCCCCTCGCAATCAGGAGCGCGCGATGGCCGACGACAAGCAACCCATGCAGGCCGATGGTGCCGGCACCGACGCTGGGCGGGACAATCCCGACGGCAATGGCGAGCTCGCCTCCCGCCGCGGCGGCCTGTCGCAGACCGGCGAGTCCGGCGGCGGCGCCTACCCCAACCCGCACAGCGGCAAGGAAGGCAGCGCCGACGGTCCGGACAAGTTCATGGGTCACGGCGGCCAGTCGAACATTGCCTACCGCGGCGCCGGCGAGCACGGCGAGGACGGCGGCGGCAAGTCCAACGCCGTCACCGAGGACGATTAGAGGCTTTAGCTTTAGTGGACCGGTACCGGCCCGCGCCCCCACCCGGCCAACCCACAGAGTACACTGGAATGGGTTGGCCGGGTGGGGGTGCGGGCCGGTGCCGCTCTTCCAAAAACGACTCTAATCCGCGAGCTCGATCCAGGTCGGGGCGTGATCGCTGGTCTTCTCCCAGCCGCGCACTTCGCGGTCGACGCCGGCGGCCTTCAGCCGAGGCGCGATCGACGGACTGAGCAGCAGATGGTCGATGCGCAGGCCCGCGTTGCGTTCGTACGCCCGCCGGAAATAGTCGAAGAAGGTGTAGATCGTCTCGCCAGGGTGAAGGTCGCGCAGCGCGTCGGTCCAGCCCTGGCCGACAAGCCGGGCGTAGGCCTCGCGGACTTCGGGCGCGAACAGCGCGTCCTCGGTCCAGCGCTCCGGCTTGTAGACGTCGAGCTCGGTCGGCATGACGTTGTAGTCGCCCGCCAGCGCGACCGGGGCGCCGCTGTCGAGCAACTCCTTGGCATGGGCGGTCAGCGCCTCGAACCACGCCAGCTTATAGTCGAACTTGGGGCCGGGCCGCGGGTTGCCGTTGGGCAGGTAGAGCCCGCCGACCAGCACCCCGCCGACCGCCGCCTCGATATAGCGGCTGTGCGATGGGTCCGGGTCGCCGGGCAGCCCCCGACGCGTCTCGACCGGCATGCCGATGCGACTGAGGATCGCGACGCCATTCCAGCTCTTCTGCCCATGCCAGATCGCGTCGTAGCCCGCCCCCTTGATCGCGGCGGCGGGAAATTTCTCGTCGGGGGCCTTGAGTTCCTGCAGGCAGACGATGTCGGGCGTTGCCTCGCCGAGCCAGCGCAGCAGCACCGGCAGGCGCCCGTTGACGCCGTTCACATTGTAGGTCGCTATTCTCATCGCCGGGCAACGCGCCACGGCCCGGTTCGGAGCCCTAGCGCGCGCGGCCGCCGCGCCAGCTGCTCGCCGCCAAGCGGCCGACCAGCGG
Organism: uncultured Sphingomonadaceae bacterium; assembly: GCA_964235835.1. Taxonomy (GTDB): domain Bacteria; phylum Pseudomonadota; class Alphaproteobacteria; order Sphingomonadales; family Sphingomonadaceae; genus Sphingomicrobium. The sequence continues at coordinate 8,694 of CAXSDY010000078.1, forward strand.
CGCTAGGCCCCGGTGATGCGACCGGCCATAGGGCGAGCTGTCGTCGAGCGCGGCCGAGAGCCGGCGATGCGCCTCCCCGAGCGCGTGATAGGGCAGCCCCGGCAGCAGGTGGTGGAGGCCATGATAGCGCAGCCCGACCGGTGCCCACAGCGCCGGTAGCGCGGTCGGCGGCGGCACGTTGACGCTGTCCAGATACTGCGCCGTCACGCTCATCGCCTGGCCGTCGTTCTCCCACAGATGCGCGACCAGCGTGCGGACCTGGTTGAGCAGGAGCGTGCCGGACGCGACGCCGAGGAAGATAAGAAACGCGCGCAGCGGCACCACGCCGGTGAACACGGCGGTGAGCAGGCCGATCGCCCAGACGCTCGTCGCCCCTTCCTGCCAGCGCCACGCCCGCCGCAGGTCGCCATCGGCCGGGCGGCGCCGGAACGCCGGATTGATCTGCAGACCCGAGTATCGCGACACGACGATCTCGCGCAGCCCCGGGCTGAGCAGCGACAGCGGCGTCAGCACGGCGAAGCGGAACAGCAGCGCGACCGGGGCCAGCGCGGCGGCGAGCAGGAATAGCGGCAGGGTCCACGGTTTCATCAGGGCGAGCGGCAGATACTCCGGGTCTTCGGCGGTGCCGTAGCGCGTCTTGGCGTGGTGGAGGTTGTGAACGCCCTCGTAGAGAAAGGACGGGATCAGCAGCGGCACGCCGACGAGGGCGTTCCACGCGACGCGGAAGCCGGGCAGCGCGCGCGGCTTGATGTGCGTCAGCTCGTGGATGAAGCTCCCTGCCCGGTAGAGCGCCAGGATGGCGGCGACGGCGGCCAGGAGCGCGAGAGCTCCCGAGCTTGCCAGGATCGCGACCGCCAGCCCGGCGTAGCCGAGCGCCGCCGAACCGAGCAGGTCGGCCCAGTAGATCCGCGGATTGGCGACATTGAGCTCGCGCGTCAGGCTGGCGGCGGTGCGCAGCAGCGTGTTGTCGTCACCTACGCGCAAGCCGCTGCCTGCCGGCGGCACGGCGAGCGGGGCGGCGGCTGAAGGCCGAGCGACGGATGCGATCTGGTTCATAAGTCTATGCCGGCGCTCGCATTTGCAGCAGATAGTGGCGCCATCATGGCGATGCAATGAACGCCCATCCGCCTCGTCACAGCCGATCAAGCAGGTGCAGGGCCAGACCGACGCTGCCGCCGACCAGCGTCCCGTTGATGCGGATATACTGCAGGTCGCGGCCGACTGCGCTCTCGAGCCGGTTGGTGACCGTCCGCGCGTCCCACCCGCGCACCGTCTCGCTGACCAGCTTGACGATCGACCCGCCATAGCTCGCGGCCATGCCCGCCACCGCGCGCCGGGCGAACTGGTTGATGGCGCGCCGCAGCCGCGGGTCGGCCTCCAGCGTCGTGCCCATCGACTTGATCACCTCGCCGAGCTTGCCGGCCATCGCGGCGTCGGGGTTGCGCGCGGCCCGGATCAGCGCCGCCCGGCTCTTCTGCCACACCGTGTCGAGCCACAGCCCGACCGAGCGATTGGCGATCAGATCGTCCTTCATCCCCTCGACCCGCGCCTGCGTCTCCGGATTGGTCTGCAGGTCGTTGGCGAGCTTGACCAGCGCCTCCTCCGCCTTCAGGCGCACCGGGTGGGCCGGGTCGGTGCCCATCTCGATGGTCAGCTTCTTCAGCCCGTCGATCACCGCGTCGGCGATCCGGCTGTCGATCCCGGCGAGCTTCAGGATCCAGTTGGCGCGCTTGTGCACGATGTCGCGGATCAGGCTCTCGTTGGCGTCCAGCGCGCGCGCCATCCAGCGGATCGCGCCTTCGAGTAGCGGGATATGCCGCTCCTCGTTGATCGAGCTCGCCAACGCGTGGCCGAGCAGGGGCGCGGCCTCCATCGCCTTGAGCCGCGACGAGATCGCCCCCTTGACCAGCCCGCCGAGTCGTTCGTCGTCGAGGCTTTCGGCGAGGTCGGCGATGAGCCGCGACGCGCCGCGGCGGATGCGGGTCTCCTGCCCGGCCGGCGCCTGGAGGAAGCGACCGGCGGCACCGGCCAGGTCGATATGGCGCATCCGCCGGGCGACGACCGGCGCGATCAGGAAGTTCTCCTTGAGGAACGTCGCGAGCGCCTCGCCGATGCGGTCCTTGTTGCGCGGGATGATCGCGGTGTGCGGGATCGGCAGGCCGAGCGG
>CAXSDY010000079.1:0-10749 GCA_964235835.1 uncultured Sphingomonadaceae bacterium
TGGCAGGCCTTGGCAGCCTTCGCGGATCCCGCGTAAGGGCGCGCCATGGCTGAGGAAATCGAACTCGAGGAGCTTGAAGCGGGTGCCGACGAGCGCGATCCGGCGCTGTCGCTGGTCGACGAAGCGCTGGTCGCGGGCAACATCGCCAACACCAACGGCCTGCTGGTGATCCTCGCCAAGCTGGTCTCCAAGGGCGTGTTCGACCAGGACGACCTCAAGGCCTTCTCCGACAGCTATTCCAAGCCGCTCGACCACGAACATATGCGCGAGAACGAACTCGTCACGCAGATGCAGGACCAGATGGAGTCGACGCTCGCGGAGCTGATGAGCTTCCTCGCGGCGCCGAAGTAGGGGAGACGATCTGCGCCGGGTTGCCGCTTTCGCGGCGATCACGAAGGGCGTATGGGCTGGGCCGATGCACGTCCTCCTTGGAATCCTTCTGTTTTTCGCCACCATCGCGGTGATGGAGGGGGTCGCCTATGGCGCGCACCGTTGGATCATGCACGGCCGCGCCGGCTGGTGGCTCCACGAAAGCCATCACCGCGACCGCAACGGAACGTTCGAGCGCAATGATCTCTACGCGGTGATCTTCGCCGTGCCCTCGATCCTGCTTATCGCGGGCGGGGCGCAGTGGGGCTGGGGGGCGTGGGCGACGTGGGTCGGCGCAGGCATCGCCGCTTACGGCGCGATCTACTTCGGCTTCCACGATGTCATCGTCCACCGCCGCGTGGCACACCGGATCGTGCCGCGCTCGCGCTACTTCCGGCGGATCGTGCAAGCCCACCGCATCCATCACGCGATTGAGACGCGCGAGGGCGCGCTCAGCTTCGGCTTCATCTATGCGCCGCCTGTCGAGCGGCTGAAGGCGCAGCTCGCGGGCCGAGATCGCGCCGGATTCAGGGTGCCGAAGGGCGCGTCCACAGCCCCCCGCGGCTGACCGCAGCCGGCCGGCGCAGCGCGTCCCCGAGCGCCGCCGCCACCAGCGCGAACTTGGCGCTACGCGGAATCGAGATGCGCCTGTCCCAGGCCCGCTCGCCCAGCTCGACCGCGCGCTCGGCCACGGCGCCATAGATGCGCGCGGCGGACAGGACGGCCCAGCGGCTGCGGAACGGCAGCTGCGCGGCGCCGACCATCGAGCTTCGCCGGTAGCCATCCGCCAGGCTCGCCAGCTTCCGCGCGATCCGCGCCAGAGCGGGCCGATGCCGCGGATCGGCGACGTCGCCCGGCGCGATGCCTTCGGCAATCAGCCACTCGCTCGGCAGATAGACCCGCCCGACCGAGGCATCGTCGACGATGTCGCGCGCGATGTTGGCGAGCTGGAACGCGATCCCGAGGTCGGCGGCTCGGTCGAGCGTGTCGCGGTCGGCCGGATCGACGCCCATGACGTGCGCCATCATCACGCCGACCGCGCCCGCCACCTGGTAGCAATAGCTGAGCAGCTCCTCCTCGCTGCCAGGCGTCCACCCCGCGGCGTCGCGCGCAAAGCCGGCGAGGTGATCGGCGGCGAGGTCGGGCGGAATGCGGCACTCGGCGGCGACCAGCGCGAAGGCGTCGAACGCGGCAAGCCCGGTCGGCCTGCCGGCCATCGCCTCTGCCGTGCGCTCGCGCAGGAACGCAATGCGGCCCGCCGGATCGGCCGGTGGCACCGCGTCGTGGCCGAGGGTCTGACCGTCGGTGACGTCGTCGCACGCCCGGCACCAGGCGTAGAGCAGCCAGCTGCGCTCGCGCGTCTGCTGGCCGAAGATCTGGCTGGCGAAGCGGAAACTCTTCGATCCCTCGGCGATGGTCCGGCCGGATTCGGCCACCAGGCGCTGCCGGTCCGCGCTGTTCGCCAAGCTCATCGGGTCATGCGAGCATCAGCCGAGCGGTCGCCTCCGCGCTGCCGACGACGCCCGGGATGCCGGCACCCGGATGCGTGCCGGCGCCGACGAAATAGAGGTTGGCGATCTTGACGTCGCGGTTGTGCGTGCGGAACCAGGCGCTCTGGGTCAGCACCGGCTCGAGGCTGAATGCCGACCCAAGGTGCGCCGCCAGGTCGCCGTGGAAATCGAGTGGGGAGTAATGGAAGCGCGTTCGCATGCGGCTGCGGATGTCGGGGATCAGCCGTCTCTCGAGCGTGTCGATGATCGTCTCGGCATAGGCCGCGCCGTCCTTCGCCCAGTCGATCTTGGCCTTGCCCATGTGCGGCACCGGCGCGAGCGCGTAGAAGGTCGAGCAGCCGGCGGGCGCCATCGACGGGTCGGTCACCGTCGGATGGTGGACGTAGAGTGCCGGATCGGGCGCCAGCCGCCCCTTGTCGTAGATGTCGCCGAGCAGCCCTTTGTAGCGCGGGCCGAACAGGATCATGTGGTGCGGGATGTCGGGGAAGGTGCCCTCGAGCCCGAAGTGGAGCACGAACAGGGATGGCGACCAGCGCTTGCGCTTCAGGGCCCTGACCTGCGCCGGGCCGCGCTTCGATCCCTCGATCAAGCCGTAGCTGTGCAGCACGTCGCCGTTGGAGGCGACCGCGTCGGCCTCGCCCCGCCATCCGGAGCGGGTGCGCACGGCCCGCGCCCGCTCGCCCGACACCTCGATCGCAGTGACCGGATCGTCGAGCCGCAGCGTCCCGCCGAGCCGTTCGAACAGCGCGACCATTCCGGCGACCAGGCGGTTGGTGCCGCCCTTGGCGAACCACACGCCGCCGTCGCGCTCCAGCTTGTGGATCAGCGCGTAGATCGACGAGCAGGTCATCGGATTGCCGCCGACCAGCAGCGTGTGGAAGCTCAGCGCCTGGCGCAGATGCTCGTCCTCGACGAAGCTCGCCACGACCGAATAGACCGATCGCCACGCCTGATAGCGCGCCAGCGCGGGCGCCGCCTTGAGCATGTCGCCGACCTTCAGGAACGCCTTCGTGCCGAGCTTGAGATAGCCCTCGCGGTAGACGCCGGCTGAATAGTCGAGGAAGCGCTTGTAGCCGGCAACGTCGGCCGGGTTGAGCCGCTCGATCGAGGTGAACAGGCTCTCGTCGTCGTTGGTATAGTCGAACCGCGTCCCGTCGGGCCAGTCGAGGGCGTAGAAGGGCGTGACCGGCACCAGATCGACGTCCCGGGCCATGTCCTGACCGCTCAGCTGCCAGAGCCGCTGCAGGCAATCGGGGTCGGTGATGACCGTCGGACCCGCGTCGAACACGTGACCGTCGCGCTTCCAGTAATAGGCGCGCCCGCCGGGCTGGTCGCGCCCCTCGACGATGGTCGTGGCGACGCCGGCGGACTGGAGGCGGATGGCGAGGGCAAGGCCGCCGAACCCGGCGCCGATGACGATGGCGGACTTCACTGGGTCTCCAGCATGGCACGAACGGCTCGCCTGACAGAAACGGGCGGACGCCCCGCAAGGATGCGCACGCGGTCCCCTAGCGTGGAACGGCCGGCGTAGAAACGGGCGATGAGCGGCGCCGGCAGGCGATAGAAGCGCTGCAGCACGCGGTAGCGATCGGGCGGATCGGCAGCGCGCAGCAGCATCGTCGAGAGCAGGCGGTAGAAGCGGCTCGCCCGCCAGTGGCGCTCGGCATAGGCGCGGGTGTCGGCGGCGGCGAGGTCGGGTTGGGCCGCGAACCAGGCGGCGAAGCGCACGGCATCGGGCAGCGAGTAGCTGGTCAGCGGGTGGATGAGCCCGGCGCGCGCACCGGCCCGGGCAAGCGGGTCCGCTGCCGGCCAGAAGCGGTCGAAATCGCCGCCCATCAGGACGGGCAGCACACCGGTTTCCTGCCCCCCGGTGCCAGTGACCTGCCAGCCGTTCGCCTGAACGTAGGCGGCGATGCGGCGTTCGAGTTCGGCGACGTCGAGCTCCGGCCGGTCGCTGTAATAGGTGTCCTCGACGAAGATTTCGCTCGGGCCGAACGGCAGGAGGTAGACGAAGCGGTAGCCCTCGGCCTGTTCGACCGTGGCGTCCATCACGACCGGGCGGTCGAGCCCATGGGGGGAGGCGAGGTGAAGCCGATGGCCGACGAACTTCTGCCAGCCGCACGTCAGCGCCGACAGATCGCCGCCGCCGCGCGCGTCGATGACCGCGTCGGCCGACAGCATCCGGCCGTCGGCCAGCGTGACGCGAGTCGCGTCCGCCTCGATCGCCACCCCGCGCACGATCGCGTCTGCGGGAAGCGCTGCCCGGACGACCGCATCGAACCGCGCCGAGGTGATCGACCGATATGGCTGCGCGATGGTCCGTTGGACCGCCGGGAAGCGCACGTCGTAGGCCGGCCAGCGGTGCACGATCAGCGGCTCGACCAGCTCGCGATCCGGGGCGTCGACGTCGGCCGCGAAGAACGACCAGACGTGATTGCCGCCCAGCGTCTCCCCCGCCTCGACGATCGTCACCGCGACGTCCGGCCGCCTCTTGCGAAGCGCCAGGGCGATCAGCCCCCCCGCCAGCCCGCCGCCAAGGATGATGAGGGAGGGGGCCGCGGCCATGCCGGCGCCCTAGCCGCCGGTGTGCCGATCGCCTAGAAACAAAGCATGCTCGCCGTCCTCCTCTCCGCTGTCGCGATGACGTTGATCGTCGGGGTTCGCTACCTCGCGACGAGCGGCGGGTTTGCGTTGTGGACGGCGCGGCGCTTCCCGGAGCGGGGCCGGGGGCAGCGCGCGCAGGTGCGGCGTGAGATCGGGTGGAGCCTGGCATCGGCCGCTCTCTACGGCGCGCCGGCGGGGGTCGTGGCGTGGGGCTGGCAGCAGCATGGCTGGACCCGGATATACACCGACGTGCATGCCTATCCGCTGTGCTGGCTGCCAGTCAGTGTCCTCGCCTTTCTCGCGCTGCACGACACATGGTTCTACTGGACGCACCGGCTGATGCACCGGCCGGCGCCGTTCCGCGTCGCCCATGCCGTCCACCACGCGAGCCGCCCGCCGACCGCGTGGGCGGCGATGAGCTTCCATCCGTGGGAGGCGCTGACCGGGGCGGTCGTCATCCCCGCGCTGGTGTTCGTCGTGCCGATCCACGTCGCCGCGCTCGGCACGGTGCTGACGATCATGACGCTGATGGGCGTCACGAACCACATGGGCTGGGAGATGTTTCCGCGCGCGATTGTTCAGGGACGCGCCGGCCGATGGCTGATAACGGCGAGCCATCATGAGCTTCACCACCAGCGCTACCGCTGCAACTACGGCCTCTACTTCCGCGTCTGGGACCGGCTGTGCGGCACGGACGCGGGGTTGGGCAGCTTTGCCGATCGCGCTGCTGGCGCTGGGCGGGGCGACTCCGCAGCAGGCGCCGAGCGCGACGGCGAGCCTGCAGGTCGACGTCGAAGGGCTGCGTGACCGCAATGGGCTGCTGCGCTTCTGCCTGACGCGCGCGGCCGACTATCTGAAGTGCGACAAGGACCCCGCGGCGGTTCGGCTCAGCATCCCGGCGAGCAGCCCGCAGGCGAGTTTTCCCCACCTTCCCATCGGCGAGTGGAGCCTGCTGCTGATCCACGACAGCAACGGCAACGGCAAGCTCGACACCCGCTTCGGCATTCCGCGCGAGGGCTTCGGCTTCTCGCGCAACCCGACGATCGGCTTCGGCCCGCCGCGCGCCGAGGCTGTGCGCTTCGCCCTGCCGGCGGGGATGTTCCACCAGACGGTGCGCCTGCGCTACATCCTGTAGCGGCGACCGCTCACACGCCGGCGAGCGTTTTGCGGGCGATGATCAGGTGGGGAAGATCGACCATGTTGCCGTCGATGCCGAGCGTGCCGGCGTCGGGATCGGCGGCGAATGCGTCGACGATCCGCTGCGCCCAGGCGATCTCTTCCGCCGAGGGCGTGAAGCAGCGGTTGATCGTCTCGATCTGCCCCGGATGGATCGCGAGGCGCCCGACGAAGCCATCGCGCCGTGATCGCAGGCTGTCGCGCTCCAGTCCGGCGAGGTCGCGGAAGTCGGCGTGGAGCGTGTCGATCGGCAGCACGCCCGCCGCGCTCGCCGCGAACAGCGACAGCGAGCGGACGTGCGCATAGGGCGGCGTCCACTCGCCGGCGTCGTCGCGATTGGCGCTCGCCCCGACTGCCGCGGCGAGGTCCTCCGCGCCCCAGGTGAGCGCGAGCAGGCGCGGGTGGGCGGGCGCGTAGGAGCCGAGCGCGAACACGGCGGCGGGCGTCTCGGTGGCGATAACGACGATCTTGACCGATCCGGCGGCGATGCCCGCCGCCGCTTCGAGCGGGTCGAGCATCGCCGAGAGCCGCGTCACGTCCGCCCCGCCCTCGGCCTTGGGCAGCATGACGGCGTCGAGCCCCGGCCGCACGACCGCCGCGAGGTCGCCTTCGGTCCGCCCGCTCGAAAAGGGATTGACCCTCACCAACGCCGCCCATGCCCGCGCAGTGTCCGGCGCGACCAGGCCGGCGACGATCGCGCGCGCGGCGTCCTTGCGCTCGGCGGCGACCGAATCCTCCAGGTCGAAGATCAGCGCGTCGGCGTCGCTCCCGCTCGCCTTGGCCGCCTTCTTCTCGCTGTCGCCCGGCACGAACAGGAGCGATCGCAGTCTCATGCCGGCGTTTTCATCATCAGCGCAATGCGGCGGCAAGTGCAGACCACTTCATCGCGCTGGTTGAACCCGGTGTGGACGAAGGTGACGAGGCCCTGAGTCGGGCGCGACTTGCTCTCACGCAGCGCGGCGACCTCGGTCTCGACCCGGATCGTGTCGCCCGAGAAGACCGGCTTGGGGAACAGCGTCTCCTCGAACCCGAGGTTGCCGACCGTCGTGCCGAAGGTCGTATCCTGGACCGACAGGCCGATCACCAGCCCGAGCGTGAACAGCGAGTTCATCAGCGGCCGGCCGAACTCGGTCGTCCTGGCATATTCATGGTCGATATGGATCGCCGCCGGGTTCATCGTCAACATCGAGAACAGCATGTTGTCCATGTCGGTCACGGTGCGGCGCACCTCGTGCACGAACTTCTGCCCGACGCCGAACTGATCGAAGAATAGGCCTGCCATCGGATCCCCTTCCCGGGCGCTCTGCCGAACGAAGCCGCAGATGTCACGCGCACTAAAATGTGCCCAGCCTGATTTATGTGAGACTGTTCGCACTTGGCGGTCGGGCGCGAATTGGGGTTCATTGCGCCGACGGACCAACAGGTTGCAAGGTCACGAGGGGTAGTGGTTTGCGCATCGGCCGAGCACTCGTCCTGACGGCTGCGATCGCGGCGCTGATCGGCGGCAATGCTCCTGCCCAGACCGGCGCCCGTTCGGCGGCCGGTGCAGCACCCGCCGACAACGGCAATTGGGAGATGCCGGGCAAGAACTATGCCTCGACCCGGTTCTCGGCGATGCGCGAGATCACGCCGGCGAACGTCGCGCAGCTCAGGGTCACCATGACCTATTCGGACGGCACCAACCGCGGGCACGAGGCGCCGCCGCTGGTCGTCGGCGGGACGATGTTCCTGGTGTCGCCCTTTCCCAACATCGTCACCGCACTCGACCTGACGAAGCCCGGCGCGCCGGCCAAATGGTCGTTCAAGCCGCGCCCGCTCGCCGCGTCGCAGGGCGTCGCCTGCTGCGACGTGGTCAATCGCGGCCTGGCCTACGACAACGGCCGGCTGTTCCTGAACACGCTCGACGGCCAGACCATCGCCCTCGATGCAAAGAGTGGCCGGGAAATCTGGCGCACCCGCCTCGGCAACATCGCGCGGGGCGAGACGATCACGATGGCGCCGCTCGTCGCCGCGGGGAAGGTCATCGTCGGCAATGCGGGCGGCGAGCTCGGCGTGCGCGGCTGGATCGTCGCGCTCGACGCGGGCAGCGGCAGGATCGCGTGGAAGGCGTTCAACACCGGTCCCGACAGGGACGTGCTGATCGGCCCGCGCTTCAAGCCCTATTATGCCTCCGACCAGGGCAAGGACCTCGGCGTCAAGACCTGGCCGCCGGACGCATGGAAGATCGGCGGCGGCACGGTGTGGGGCTGGGTCAGCTACGACCCGCGGCTCGGCATGATCTATTACGGCACCGGCAATCCCGGGCCGTGGAACCCGGAGCAGCGGCCCGGCGACAACAAGTGGACGACCGGCGTGTTCGCGCGCGACGTCGCCACCGGCCAGGCGCGCTGGTTCTACCAGAGCTCGCCGCACGACCTGTACGACCATGACGACATCAACGAGATCATCCTGGCCGACATGCCGGTCGCCGGGCGGATGCGGCAGGTGGCGCTGCGCCCCGCGCGCAACGGCTATTTCTACGTCCACGACCGGGTCACCGGTCAGCTGCTGTCGGTCGCGCCGTTCAGCTTCATCAACTCGGCGACCGGGGTCGACCTGCGCACCGGGCGGCTGCGGCCGGTCAAGACCAAGGAGCCGCACCAGGGCAAGGTCGTGCGCGGCATCTGCCCCGCCGCACCCGGCGCCAAGGACTGGAACCCCGCGGCGTTCAGCCCGATCACCGGCGTGGTCTACATGCCGCACATCAACCTGTGCATGGACGAGGGCGCGACCGAGGCGAACTATATCGCCGGTACGCCCTACCTCGGCATGGACGTGAAAATGTACGCCGGGCCGGGCGGCAACCGCGGGGTGTTCACCGCCTGGGACCCCGTCCACCAGCGCAAGCTGTGGGAAATCAAGGAAGATCTGCCGCTGTGGAGCCCGGCGCTGGCCACCGCCGGCGGGATCGTATTCTACGGAACGATGGACGGCTGGTTCAAGGCCGTCGACCAGCGCGACGGCCGGCTGTTGTGGCGCTTCAAGACCGGCAGCGGGATCATCGGCCAGCCGATCAGCTATCGCGGCCCCGACGGCCACCAATATATCGCGGTGCAGGACGGCGTGGGCGGCTGGGCCGGGGCGATCGTCGTCGGCAAGCTCGACCCCCGGGACCCGACCGCAGCCCTCGGCTTCGTCGGCGCGACCAAGGATCTTCCGTCCAAGACCAGCCCCGGGGGGACGCTCTATGTCTTCGCCCTCCCGCACTAGCCTGGCGGCGCTCGGCGTCCTGGCCCTGCTCGGCGGGTGCAAGCGCGAGCAGCGGCAGACCGAGGACAAGTCGTTTGCGACGAGCGTTCCGGCCGGCACCGAACCCGGTCTGCTCGTCGCCAGCGGCCAGCTGGTGCAGCGGCCCGACCCCAAGCAGGCGGCGTATGAGCATAATGCCGCTGCGCTCGCCGAAGGACAGCGGCTGTTCTCGTGGATGAACTGCGTCGGTTGTCACAGCCATGGCGGTGGCGGCATGGGCCCTGCTTTGATGGACGACGAATGGCGCTATGGCGGCCGTATCGACCAGATCGCGGCGACGATCGTCGAAGGCCGGCCCAACGGCATGCCGTCGTTTCGCGGCAAGCTGACCGACGACCAGGTGTGGAAAATCGCGGCCTATGTTCGCACGCTGTCGGGGCAGCCGGCGAAGGACGTGGTGTCGAGCCGGGCGGACGAACTCAGCGGCACCCCGCCGCAGACGCTCGAGGCGCGCGAGCCGGTGCGCCCGGCGGAGAGCACGGTCCAGTGAGGCGCGCCGCGCCCGCCTTGCTGGTGCTGCCGGCAGGCTGCGCCGGCGTGCAGACGAGCCTGGGCGGGCAGGGGGTCGAAGGCGATTCCTTCATCAAGCTGTTCGAGATTTTCCTGGCCGTGACGGGGATCATCTACCTCGCCGTCATCGCCTTTCTGCTGGCCGGCCTGTTCCGCCGGCGCGGGGCGGCACCCTCGCCGACACCCGGCCCGGACGCGCAGCACCCGGTGCTCCGCCGCGCGCTGATCGGCTGGACCGGCTTCATCGTCCTCGGCCTGACCGGCCTCGCGCTCGCCAGCTTCCTCGAGGACCGCACGCTCGCCCGCCCCGGCCAGCAGCATCCATTTACGGTCGAGGTCACCGCCAACCAGTGGTGGTGGGACGTCAAGTACCAGTCCGCCGACGTGTCCCATACGCTGCGCACGGCCAACGAGCTCCACCTGCCAGTGGGCATGCCCGTCAAGGTCGTGCTCAAGTCGAACGACGTCATCCACAGCTTCTGGGTGCCGAACCTTGCGGGCAAGCAGGACCTCATTCCCGGCCGCACCAACGACGTGCTGCTCGAACCGACCAAGGTCGGTCTGTACCGCGGCCAGTGCGCCGAGTTCTGCGGATTGCAGCACACCAACATGGCGTTCGACGTGACGGTCGAGAGCCCGGCGGCGTTCCAAGCGTGGTGGTCGGCGCAGCTCGCCTCGGCCAAGCCGGCGGGCGGCGCGCAGGCGATGGCGGGGCAGCAGATCGTCACCTCCGGCGCGTGCGCGGTGTGCCATGCGATCGCCGGCACGAACGCCTCGGCCCAGGTCGCGCCGGACCTCACCCATGTCGCCAGCCGCCGCAGCATCGCCGCCGGGACTCTGCCGATGTCGCAAGCCAACCTCGCCTCCTGGGTCGGCGATCCGCAGGGGCACAAGCCGGGCAGCAACATGCCGCGCATCCCGCTCAGCCGCGCGCAGCTCGACGCGGTCGCGACCTATCTCGCGAGCCTCAAGTGAACGCGCGAACGGAGATCACGCCCGACCTGCCGCGCGACGGGCCGCAGCTTCACGGTCAGCAACTCGCCGACCGCCTGCATGCGACCTGGTCACGGCCGCCGGGGGTGATCGGCTGGCTGTCGTCGGTCGATCACAAGGACATCGGTCGGCGCTACCTGGTCACCGCGCTGATCTTCCTCGGGCTGGGCGGCGTGCTGGCGCTCGTGATGCGCCTGCAGCTCGCGCGGCCGGACAGCCATCTGATCAGCGCCGCGCGCTACAATGAAATCTTCACGATGCACGGCACGACGATGATGTTCCTGTTCGCCGTGCCGGT
>CAXSDY010000080.1:0-10653 GCA_964235835.1 uncultured Sphingomonadaceae bacterium
GGAGAAGCGTCCGGCCGCCCTCAGGCGGACCGGCCCGTAAACGAGCGAGCATAAGGAACGAACGCGAGCGAAGAGGGGCGGCGAAGCTCCTGTCCTGTGCGCATGGTTCGACTCCCCGGGCGACGACGCGAAGCGCGTGCCGGGCTGCGCTGGACAAGCGGGCCGGTCTTGTCAAGACGGGATCCAATCCCCGATTGTGCGATGCGGCGCCGGGCCCTACTGCTCGCGCCACGATGCACCAGGCCGCACCCATGACGGTTTCCCGCTCCGCCGCTGCGATCGACGCGGCGCGACGGATCACGATGAAGATCGGTTCGTCGCTGCTGATCGACGCCGGAGGCGGCGCGCGGCAGGAGTGGCTGGCGGGCGTCGGCGAAGACATCGCCGCCCTGCGCGTCGCGGGAAAGCAGGTCGTGGTGGTGTCGTCGGGGGCGGTCGCCCTTGGCCGGGGCCATCTCGGCCTGCGCAAGTCGGCCCGCCTCGACCACAAGCAGGCCGCCGCGGCGGCGGGACAGGCGCTGCTGATGCAGGCGTGGGAGCGCGCGTTGTCGCCGCACGGCATCCCGACCGCGCAGCTGCTCCTCACGATCGACGACACCGAGCAGCGCCAGCGCTCGCTCAACGCCCGCGCGACGCTCGACGTGCTGCTCGCCGCGGGCGGGCTGCCGGTGATCAACGAGAACGACAGCGTCGCGACCGACGAGCTGCGCTATGGCGACAACGACCGGCTGTCGGCGCGCGTCGCGCAGCTGGTGCGCAGCGATGTCCTAATCCTGCTGTCGGACGTCGACGGGCTGTTCACCGCCGACCCGTCGCGCGATCGCGGCGCGGCACTGATCGAGCATGTGCCGGCGGTGACCGCCGCGATCGAGGCGGCGGCGGGCGGCACCGGCACCGCGGGTGTCGGCACCGGCGGAATGCGCACCAAGGTGCAGGCCGCGCGCATTGCGAGCGGCGTCGGCTGTGCGACGATCATCGCCTCGGGTCACGGGGAGCGGCCGGTCCGGCGCCTGATTGACGGCGGCCCGTCGACCTTCGTCTCGCCGACCGGCGCACCCGGCCGCGCCTACAAGACGTGGATCGCCGGCACGCTGGCGCCGGGCGGAACGGTGGTGATCGACGACGGCGCCCGGCGCGCGCTGGGCGCGGGCAAGAGCCTGCTGCCGGGCGGGGTAACCGCGGTCGGAGGCGAGTTCGAGCGCGGCACTTGCGTGCGCGTGCTCGACGCAGACGGCACCGAAGTCGCGCGCGGCATCGCCGCCTACAGCGCCGGCGAGGCGCGCCTGATCTGCGGTGGCGGCAGCGCGCAGATCGCCGAGCGACTGGGCTACGCCGGGCCCGACGAGCTCATCCACCGCGACGATCTGGTGATGCTGTGACCCTATCGAACGATATGCACGCAATGGGCGCGCGTGCCCGCGCCGCCGCCAGCGTGCTGCGGTCGGCGAGCGCCGAGCAGCGCAGCGCCGCCATCGCCGCGGCCGCGAGCGCGATGCGCCGGCGGATGCCGGAGATCCTCGAGGCCAATGCCGCCGACGTCGCGGCCGCGAGCAGCATGATCGACCGGCTGCGGCTGGACGAGCCCCGCGTCGAGGCAATCGCCGGAGCGCTCGAGGAGATGGCCGTCCTGCCCGACGTGGTCGGGGAGGAGATCGCGCGCTGGACGCGGCCCAACGGCCTCGACATCGCACGGGTCCGCACGCCGATCGGGGTGATCGGCATGATCTACGAGAGCCGACCGAACGTGACCGCGGACGCGGCCGCCATCTGCCTGCGCTCGGCCAACGTCGTCATCCTCCGCCCGGGATCGGATTCACTGGCGAGCTGCGTCGCGATCCACGCGGCCATCGCCGACGGGCTGGCCGAGGCGGGCTTGCCGGGCGATTGCGTCCAGCTGGTCCCGACGGCCGACCGGGCCGCCGTCGGCATGATGCTCGAAGGCCTTAGCGGAGCGATCGACCTGATCATCCCGCGCGGCGGCAAGGCGCTCGTCGAGCGGGTCGCGCGCGAGGCACGGGTGGCGACGCTCGGTCACCTCGAGGGGCTCTGCCACAGCTATGTCCACGCCTCGGCCGACCTCGACATGGCGCTGCGCCTGGTCGCCAATGCCAAGCTGCGCCGGACGAGCGTGTGCGGCGCGACCGAGACGCTGCTCGTCGACCGGGCGATCGCGCCCGCGCTGCTGCCGCGCCTCGCCCAGGCGCTGCCCGGCTGCGAGTTGCGCGGGGACGAGCCGAGCCGAGCCCTGGCGCCGATGAGCGCGGCGAGCGAGGCCGACTGGTCGACCGAATACCTCGCGCCGATCCTGGCCGTGCGCACGGTCGCTGACCTCGACGAGGCGGTTGCGCATATCGCGCGCTACGGCACCGGCCACACCGAGGCGATCATCGCCGAGGACCCCGCAGCGGCCGAGGCCTTCCTGGACCGGGTCGACAGCGCGATCGTCATCTGGAACGCATCGACGCAATATGCCGACGGCGGCGAGTTCGGTTTCGGCGGCGAGATCGGCATCGCGACCGGCCGCCTCCACGCCCGCGGCCCGGTCGGCGCGGAGCAGCTGACGATCTTCAAGTATAAGGTGCGCGGGTCGGGACAGGCGCGACCGTGAGTCCGTCCGATCGGCGGCGCGTTAAGCGGCTTGTTGACCAATCTGCCGTAGGAACGGCGCTCGGGTCAGATTTTGCGGGTTGACGCGGACCGTCGACCCGGCGCATTTGGGATCCAATATGATGCACGCCCCCGCCTCCCGTCCAGCCGATGCCGCCATCACGATGGCCTTTGCGGGCGCGCGCGCGATCATGACGACGACGATGATTACCCGCTCGCGGGGGACTTTCGGCTAGCGTCATGTGACAGCCCGAAGTCCCGACCCGCTCCCCAACCAGGCGAGCGGGTTTTTTAATGCCTGCTCCAAGATCGACGAAAGTGACCTGACGATGGACCAGCAACCCGCCGCGAAACGTCTCTGCGTGCTGAAGTTCGGCAGCAGCGTGCTTGAGACCGAGGGCGACTACGCCGCCGTCGCTAACGAATGCTATCGCCACGTGCGCGACGGCGAGAAGGTCGTCGCGGTCGTCTCGGCGCTGGCCGGGGAAACCGACGCGCTGCTCAACCAGGGCATGCGGGTCGGCGGCGAGCAGCCGCTGCTCCTCGCCCGGGTCGCGCGCACCGGCGAACTTCATTCGGCGGCGCTGCTGACCCTCGCGCTCGGTCAGATCGGCGTGCGCGCCTGCACGATGGACCCGCACGAGATGGGCCTGGCTGCCGAGGGCGAGCCGCTCGATTCGACGCTGACCGACCTCGACGCCGATGCGGTGCTCGCCAAGCTCGAGCACCATGACGCGCTGGTCGTGCCGGGGTTCACCGCGGGTCATGCCGAGCATGGCGTGGTGACGCTCGGCCGCGGCGGGACCGACCTCAGCGCTGTATTCTTCGCTGCCCGGCTCGACGCCCACCGCGTCCGCCTGATCAAGGATGTCGACGGGGTCTATGACCAGGATCCGGCCAAGAACCCGCTCGCCGAACGCTATGCGCAGCTGAGCTACGGCGACGCAGCGAAGGCCAGTGCCGGCCTGATCCAAGAAAAGGCGATCCACGTCGCGCGGGACAACGACGTGCTGATCGAGGTCGCCGCGATGGGCTCGGCGGAGGAAACCACCATTGCCGAGGTCCCGCTCGTCAAGTCGCTGCCGCTGCAGCGTGCCAAGCTGCGCGTCGCGCTGCTCGGCTGCGGAACCGTCGGCGCGGGCGTGATGACCTATCTGCTCAAGCGCCCCGACCTGTTCGTGCTCAACAAGGTGTTCGTCCGCTCGCCCGACCGCCGCGACCAGCCGTCGGTCTATACCGACAAGCTCGACGAAGCGCTGAGCGGCGAGGTCGACATCGTCGTGGAGGCGATGGGCGGCGCGCACGAGTTCGCGCCGACCTTGTGCGAGGCACTGCGCTCCGGAACCCACGTCGTCACCGCCAACAAGGCGGTGGTCGCGGCCCACTACGATGCGCTCCACGCCTGCGCCGCGGCCGGCAGCGCCTCGCTGCTCTACTCGGGCGCGGTCGGGGGCGGGGCGCCGGTGCTTGAGGCGGTCGGCCGGCTCGCCGCGGAGCCGGGCATCGTCGCGCTCGACGCGGTGGTCAATGGCACCGTCAATTTCCTCCTCGCGCGGCTGGAGGACGGCTGGGATTTCGATCGGGCGATCGCCAAGGCGCAGGAGCTGGGCTTCGCCGAGGCGGACCCGACCGCGGACGTCGAGGGGGTCGACGCGGCCAACAAGCTGTCGCTGCTGATCCGCGATTCATTCGGTGTTTCCGTCCCCCCCGAGCTGATCGAGAAGCAATCGGTGAGCAGCGTGACCGCCGCCGATGTCGCCGCCGCGCTTGCCCGCGGCGAGGTGCTGAAGCAGGTTAGCCGCGCGCGACTGCTCGGCGCCGGCAAGGTCGAGGCGTCGGTGCGAATCGAGAGCCTTCCGGCGGGCCACCCGCTCGCCCGGGTGCGCAATACGGAGAACAGCGTGCTGATCACGGCGGCCGACGGTGCGATCCACGAGGTGCACGGCCATGGCGCCGGGCGCTGGCCGACCGCCGCGTCGGTGTTCGCCGACATCATGGACCTGCAGCGCGCGTCACCGTGCCAGCGCTCGGCCCCGACCGCCGGCTCGGGCGTCGTACCGCTGCGCATGAGCGCCTGACGATGGCCCATTACCAGGCCTGCGCCAGCGCTCCTGCAAGCATCGGCAACGTCGGGCCAGGGTTCGACATCCTTGGCCTGGCGTTCGATGCCGCGCGGGACCGCATCGTCGCGGTGCGCGAGGAGGCGCCGGGCGTCCGGCTGGGCGCCGTCACCGGCCTGTGCTCGTCGCTGCCCGACACACCCGCGAGCAATACCGCGCTGGCCGCTGCCGCCGCGGTGCTGGACGCGGCGGGAGCGCGCTTCGGCGTGCGGCTGTCCATCGACAAGGGCGTGCCAATGGCCGCCGGAATGGGCGGGTCGGCCGCATCCGCGGTGGCCGGCGCGGTCGCCACCAATGCGCTGCTTGAGCGGCCGTTTGACTTGGACGCGCTGTTCCCCTTCTCGCTCGAGGGGGAGCGGGTCGCGTCCGATCCGCCGCACTGGGACAATGTCATGGCGAGCCTGCTCGGCGGGCTGGTGCTCGGCGCGCGCGAGGATCCAATCTCGCTGGCTCGATTGCCGACGCCGCGCGGGCTGACGACGGTACTGCTCCACCCCTCGGCCAAGGTAGAGACGTCGGCCGCGCGCAAGCTGCTGGCCCCCGACGTGCCGATGGCGACGGTCGTCGAGCATAGCCGGCGGCTGGCGGCGTTCATCGCGGGGTGCATGACGGGCGACCTTGACCTGATCCGCGCTGGCCTCGACGACGTGCTGATCGAGCCGCAGCGCGCGCACCTCCTCCCCGCCCTGCCCTCGGTCAAGGCCGCGGCGATGGGCAGCGGCGCGCTCGGCTGCTCCTTCTCCGGATCGGGTCCGTCAATCTTCGCCTGGGCGCCCGAAGCCGACGCGCGCGCGGTCGAATCGGCGATGGCGCAGGCGTTCGAGCAGGCGGGTCTCGCCGCGCGGGCCTATCGCGCGCCGCTCGATTCGGCCGGCGCGCGGGTCGAACAGCTCGCGGCGATGGCCGCCTGATGCGCTTCGTCAGCACGCGCGGCGGCGGCACGCCGGTCAGCCTCAGCCAGGCGATCGCGCATGGCGCGGCGCCCGACGGCGGGCTGTACCTGCCGGACTCGCTGCCCGCAGCGGCCCTTGATCGCCTCACGTCCGACCTGCCGCTGGCCGAATTCGCCGCCCGGCTGCTCGACCCGTTCTTCGCCGGCGACGGGCTCGAGCACGAACTCGCCGGCATCTGCGCCGAAGCGTTCGACTTCCCGGTCCCGCTCGTGGCGCCGGACGCGGCCACGCCCACCCTCAGCGCACTGGAACTGTTCCACGGGCCGACCGGCGCGTTCAAGGATTTCGGCGCGCGCTTCCTGATGGGCTGCTTCGACCGGCTCGGCGACCGCTCCGCGCCGCTGACCGTTCTCGCGGCCACGTCGGGCGACACCGGCGGCGCGGTCGGCCAGGCGGCGGAAGGCCGCGACAAGGTGCGCGCGGTGATCCTCTATCCGAAGGGGCGGGTATCGCCGTTCCAGGAGCTTCAGCTCACCTGTTGGGGCGAGCCGGTCAGCGCGATCGAGGTCGCCGGCGACTTCGACGATTGCCAGCGACTGGTGAAGGCGGCCTTCGCCGACCCGGCGCTGGTCGCCGCGCATCGGCTGAGCTCGGCCAATTCGATCAACATCTGCCGCTGGTTGCCGCAGATGGCCTATCTGGCGCAGGCGGCGGTGGCGATCTTCGCGCGAACCGGAACGAAGCCGGGGTTCGTCGTCCCGACCGGCAATCTCGGCCATGGGTTCGCTGCGCTCTATGCGCGGGCGATGGGCCTGCCGATCGGGCCGGTCGTGCTGGCGACGAACGCCAACGCCACGCTGAGCGAATGGGCGAGAAACGGTGCCTACGCGCCCCAAGCGTCGCTCGCGACGATCGCCAACGCGATGGACGTCGGCGCGCCGAGCAATTTCGAGCGGCTGATCGCCCTGCCCGAAGCGCAGCGCGAGGTGACCGTCGAGCGGGTCGACGACGCGGCGATCGTCGCGCGGGTCAAGGCGGGTTTCGCCGCCGGCTATCTGTGGTGCCCGCACTCGGCCGCCGGCGCGGAAGCGTTCGCCCGGCTCGCTCCCGAACTGCGAGCGGAGCGCCCGTGGGTCGTGGCCGCGACCGCGCACCCGTATAAGTTCGCCGACGTGCTGGAGCCGATCATCGGCCGGCCGATCGAACCCTCGGCGCCGCTACGCGCCATCCTCGACCGCAAACCGCACAAGGTCGGCATCGCCGCCACGAGCGAGGCACTCGCCGGCGAACTCGCCGTCATGCAGGCGACTGCCGCTTAGGCGCTCGTGATCGCACCTTGCGAAGCCGAGCCGACCAGTCGTGCATATTTCGCATAGGCGCCGGTCACGTCCTCGCGCGATCGGGCGAAGCCCGCCGGGGTGCGTGACGACAGGTCGGCGTCGGTCTCGATCACGCGTCGCTCGACGTCGATCAGGATGCGGTCGCCGGTCTGGAGCCGCCCGATCGGCCCGCCAGACGCCGCTTCCGGCGCGACGTGGCCGACCATGAAGCCATAGGTCGCGCCCGAGAAGCGCCCGTCGGTGACCAGCGCGACGCTGTCGCCCAGGCCGCGGCCCTGGATCGCCGCGGTGATCGCCAGCATCTCGCGCATGCCGGGCCCGCCGACCGGCCCCTCGCCGCGGATGACGACGATGTCGCCCGCGACGATGCCGCCGTGGGTGACCGCTTCGAAACAGGCTTCCTCGCCGTCGAACACCTTGGCCGGGCCTTCGACCCGCATGCGGTCGTGGCCGGCGAGCTTCACGACGCAGCCCTCGGGCGCGATGTTGCCGAACAGCACGCCGAAGCCGCCGCGCTGCTTGACCGGATCCGCGGCGGTGCGGATGACTTGCTGGCCGGAGGTTTCGGCGGCGTTGGTGAACTGGCTGAACAGGCTGTCGCCGGTGACCGTCGGCGCATCGGTCAGCAGGCCCGCCTCCATCAGCCGCCGCCCGAGCAGCGCGGAGCCCCCCGCGGCGCTCATGTCGGGGGCCATGAAGCGGCCACCCGGCTTGAGGTCGGCGATCACCGGCGTCGCGCGCGAGATCTCGTCGAAGATGTCGATGCCGAACTCGTCGGGCCCGATCCCGGCCTCGCGCGCGATGGCGAGCAGGTGGAGGACGAGGTTGGTCGAGCCCGCCGTGGCAGAGCCGGCAACGGCGGCGTTGCGCAGGCTGGTCGGGGTGATCAGGCTTCGCGCATTACGCCCCGCCTTGACCGCGGCAACGAGCGCCCGGCCCGCCTCGGCGGCTGCCTCGGGCTTGTCCGGGTGGACGGCGGGAACATCATTGATGCCGACCGGCGACAGGCCGAGGAAGGTCATGGCCAGCGCCATCGTGTTGGCGGTGAACTGACCGCCGCACGCGCCGGCACCCGGGCACGCGGCCTGCTCGACTTCCTTCAGGCCGGCGTCGTCGAGCGTTCCCGCGCTGTGCGCGCCGACCGCTTCGAACACGTCCTGGATGGTAATCGCCTTGCCGCGGATGTTGCCCGGCATGATCGACCCTCCGTAGAGCACGACGCTGGGCAGATCGAGCCGCGCCGCCGCCATGCCCGCGGCCGGGATCGTCTTGTCGCAGCCGACCAGGAACAGCACGCCGTCGAGCGAGTGGCCACGCACGGCGAGCTCGGCCGAATCGGCGATCGCCTCGCGGCTGATCAGCGACGCGCGCATGCCCTTGGTGCCCATGGCGATGCCGTCGGTGACGACGATCGTGTTGAAGTCGACCGGCGTTCCGCCCGCCTCCTCGATCCCGCGCCGGGCGTGGTCGGCCAGCGTTCGCAGGTGCATGTTGCACGGCGTCACGGTCGACCAGCTCGACACGATCGCGACCATCGGCTTGGCCAGCGCCTCGGCATCGAAGCCGGCCGCGTGGAGCATCGCCCGGGCCGGCGCGCGCGCGGGGCCCTCGACCATTTCGCGGGACGGCCATTCTTGCGAGGGCATCAACTGTTTCCTGTGCGCTGGAGGAGGTGGCGCCGACGGCCACGGTGCGCTCTTAGCCAGAATGAATGTGTCCACAAACACGATTTTCATTGCTTCGCACCCGTTTTGCAGCATATGCAGCGCTCAGATGGGATCCCGACGGAGCCCGGCTGAGGACATTCAAGCAAGTGAAGCAGGCGATCGGCATGATCGGATCGATGGTCCCGGAGGCGCTTGGCGCCCCCGCGCTGCTCCTTACGCTCGTACTTATTGCCACCCTCCGGGGGGACGAGCGGCTCTGATTGACGGTCCGGCAGGACCAGAGAACAGAACCCCCGCTCCCCACCAGGAGCGGGGGTTTTCTTTTGCGCAAAACAGGTTTTCAGAAACAGGACGACAGGGAGAAGTCTAGGTGGAACGGATTTATACGGAACAGGATGCAAACCGCAGCGCGCTTAGCGGGCGGATCGCGATCATCGGCTACGGCAGCCAGGGCCGGGCCCATGCCCGCAACCTGCGCGACAGCGGGTTCGACGTGATCGTCGGTGCCCGCGCCGGTGGCGGCGCCGAACGCAAGGCGCGCACTGATGGCTTCAAGGTCGTATCCCCAGCCGATGCCGCGAAGGAAGCGTCGCTCGTCGCGCTGCTCACGCCCGACATGAGCCACCGCACCGTCTATGCGGACGACATCGCGCCGAACCTGAAGCCCGGCGCCGCGCTGCTCGTCGCGCACGGTTTCTCGGTGCTCTACAAGGAGATCACGCCGCGCGAGGACATCGACGTGGTGCTGGTGGCCCCCAAGGGTCCCGGCGACCTCGTCCGCCGCGAATATGAGATCGGCCGCGGCGTGCCGTGCCTGTTCGCCGCGCAGCAGGACGCCAGCGGAACGGCCCGCGACAAGGCGCTCGCCTATGCCTCGGGCATTGGCGGCACGCTCGGCGGCGCGATCGAGACGACCTTCACCGAAGAGACCGAGACCGACCTGTTCGGCGAGCAGGCGGTGCTGTGCGGCGGCGCCAGCGAGCTGGTGAACGCCGGGTTCGAGACGCTGGTCGAGGCGGGCTACAAGCCCGAGGTCGCCTATTTCGAATGCCTCCACGAGCTCAAGCTGATCGTCGACCTGATGTACGAGGGGGGTCTCGCCAAGATGCTCGAGTTCATCTCGGAGACGGCCAAGTACGGCGACTTCGTGTCGGGCCCGCGGATCATCACCGTCGAGACCCGTCAGCGCATGCGCGAAGTGCTCAAGGACATCCAGGACGGCACGTTCGCGCGCCAGTGGATCGACGAGAACGCGGCCGGCAAGCCGAACTACGACGCAATGCTCAAGGCCGACCTGGAGCTGCCGATCGAGAAGACCGGCGCAGCCCTGCGGCGCAACATGAAGTGGCTGCAGCAGCGGCCCGAGACGAAGGCGGCATGACCGTGGCGAGCGCCTCCCCCCTGACTCCCGAGGTTCCGGAGTCAGCCGCCCGGACCGGCGCGCGCCTGGTGGTGGAGGCGCTCGAGCGCGAGGGCGTGACGACCGTGTTCGGCTATCCGGGCGGGGCGATCATGCCGCTGTACGATGCGCTGCCCGGGTCCGGCCTGAAGCATATCCTCGTCCGTCACGAACAGGCCGCGGCGCTGGCCGCCGACGCGTGGGGGCGGGTGACGGGCGAGCCCGGTGTGTGCATCGCGACTTCGGGTCCGGGCGCCACCAACCTCGTGACCGGCATCGCCAATGCCTACATGGACAGCGTGCCGATGATCGCGATCACCGGCCAGGTCGCGACTCACCTGATTGGCACCGACGCCTTCCAGGAAGTCGACATCTTCGGCATCACCTTGCCGATCGTGAAGCACAGCTACGTCGTGCGGCACGCACAGGACATCCCGCGCATCTTCGCCGAGGCGTTCCAGATCGCGCGCTCGGGCCGGCCGGGTCCGGTGCTGATCGACCTGCCCAAGGACGTCACCGTTGCCTCGGTCGTCCCGACCGCGTTCGAGGCGGCGCCGGTTGCCGAATTGCCGGTCGATGCAAGCGCGATCGCCGCGGCCAACGCGATGATCGCCGAGTCCCGGGCGC
>CAXSDY010000081.1:0-10636 GCA_964235835.1 uncultured Sphingomonadaceae bacterium
CGAGGGCGAGGTCACCGCCGAGCGGCTGTTCGGCGATCCGCGCCCGCTGCACCTCGAGATCGGCTTCGGCGCGGGCGAGCATCTGGCCTATCGTGCCGACCTGCTGCCGGACCACGGCTTCATCGGCTGCGAGCCGTTCCTCAACGGCGTCGCGACCGCGCTGACCCATATCCGCGACCGGCACCTGGCCAACATCCGCGTCCACATGGGCGATGCGCTCGACGTGCTGTGCCGGCTGCCCGACGCGAGCCTGGCGATGGTCTATCTGCTCCACCCCGACCCTTGGCCCAAGCCACGCCATGCCAAAAGGCGGATGGTCAACGACGGGCCCCTCGCCTTGATCGCGAGCAAGCTGAAGCCAGGTGGCGAGCTGCGCATCGCGACCGATCACCCGATCTATCTCGATTGGACGCTGATGGTCATGCAACGCCACGCGGACGCCTTCGAATGGCTCGCCGAACGCCCTGCCGACTTCCTCGAACCGAGCGGCGGTTGGATCGAGACGCGCTATGGCGCGAAGGCCCGGCGCGAAGGGCGGCGGCCATACTACCTGCGCTATCGTCGAGGATGATCGCTTGCCCGCGACCGGCGGTGCGGGCAAGCGCGGCGACCCCGAGTCCTTCAGCTCACCTCCCCGTCGGGTCGAGCCTCAGCAGGCGGCCGGTTGGCGCGTCCTCCAGCACGTAGATTTCCCCGCCCGGCCCCTGCTGGACCGAGCGGATGCGGTTGCCCATCGGCCATTGGTCGGCTTTGCGCGCGCTGGCGCCGTCCAGGTCGACCCGGATCAGCGCCTCGCCCGACAGCGCGGCGATGAACGCGTCGCCCCTCCACTGCGGGAACTTGCCGCCGCGATAGATCATCAGCGCGCCGGGCGAAACCGATGGGTTCCAGAACAGCTTGGGCGCGATGAAGCCGTCGCCGGGGCGGTGATCGGGGATATCGCTTCCGTCGTAGTTGCTGCCGTTGGACGCCCGCGGCCAGCCGTAGTTGCCGCCGCGCTCGATCAGGTTGAGCTCGTCGCCGCCCTTGGGGCCCATCTCGACCTCCCACAGCCGCCCGCCGCCGTCGAAGGCCAGGCCATAGGGGTTGCGGTGTCCGCTGCTCCAGGTCTCGGCCGCGGTCAGGTTCTGGCCCGGCCAGGGAAAGCGCCGCCCGGGCGCGTCCTTCGCCGCGCCGCTGTTGTTGGGCGGGTCGGTGACGATCGTCGCCGCGGCGCTCTGCCGGCCCGCGCCGGGGTTGCCGGGAGCGGGCTTTCCGTCGAGCGTCAGGTGCAGGATCTTGCCGAGCGGCTGATCGGAGTCCTGCGCGGGGGTGAAGCGCTGCCGCTCGCCCGAGCTCAGGAACAGCGAGTTGCCGTCGGGCGCGAAAGCGATCGCCGCGCCGAACTGGCCGCCGCGCCCGCCCTGCGGATCACGCCACAGCACCTTGACCGCGTCGAGCCGCGGCGCCCCGGCGTCGGTCAACAGCCGCCCGGCGGCGAGCGCCAGGCTGCTGCCGCCGAGCGCGGACGGTTCGGAGTAGGTCAGGTAGACCGTCTTGTCGGTCCCGAAACGCGGGGACAGCACGACGTCGAGCAGGCCGCCCTGACCGCCGGCCAGCACCGCCGGGACACCGCCGACCGTGACCGCCCGCTGCCCCTGCCGCCACAGCTTCAGCGCGCCGGTCTTCTGCGTCACCAGCGCTTCGCCCGGCGCCAGGAACGCGATCGCCCAGGGCGAGTCGAACGTCCCAACCGGGGTCGTCGTGAACGGCATGGCGGAGGTTGCCGCTTCGCTCGCCGGCCCGGCCGAGCAGGCGAGCAGCGTGCCGGCGAGCAACAAGGCTTGTAACATGCGGTGGTGCATCCGATTTCTCCTGTCGTCCGTTACTCAGCAAGCCCGTCTCCACCGGGCAGCGCCAAAGGTTCCTATCTGACTGCTTCACTGCTTTCCATCGCCACCGCGGTGCCGCCCTTCCCTGTCACGCAGGAGGGGGCGAAGGCGACCGGCCGCGCCTTGTTTGCGGGCCGGAAGGCCTTGTTCGACCGTCTGTCCGGCGTGTTCGACAATGCCGGCATCGACGAGCGGCAGCTCGTCGCGCCGCTCGCCTGGTACGGCGAGAACCACGGCTGGGGCGAGCGCAACCGAACCTACCTCGCGGCCGCCGACGCGCTGTTCCTCGAGGCGGCGCGCGGCGCAATCGAGCGCGCCGGGATCGGAGCGGACGAGATCGACGGGATCGTCACCGTCTCGACCACCGGCATCGCGACGCCGAGCCTGGACGCGCGCAACGCGGTGGCGCTCGGCCTGCGGCCGGACGTCAGCCGGGTTCCGGTGTTCGGGCTCGGCTGCGCCGGCGGGGTCACCGGTCTCGCCGCGGCCGCCAAGCTCGCCGCCGCGGCGCCGGGCAGCCGATGGTTGTTCGTCTGCGTCGAGACCTGCTCGATCTCGATCCGGCTCGACAGCGACGATCCGGCGGCGATCGTCGCCACCGCGCTGTTCGGCGACGGCGCTGCGGCCGCGGTCGTGTCGACCTCCGGTACGCCGATCGCGCGGATCGAAGGGGGCGGCGAGCGGCTGTGGCCGGGCACGCTCGGGATCATGGGCTGGCGGGTCGAGGATCCCGGCCTCGCCGTGGTGTTCGACCGCTCCATCCCGCCGTTTCTCGAGGCCAATTTGTGCGACGGCGTGACCGCGATCCTGGCCGATCTCGGCCTCGCGATGGACGATGTCGCGCGGCTGTGCAGCCATCCCGGCGGAGCCAAGGTGCTGACCGCCATCGAAAGCGCATTGGACCTTCGCTCAGGGTCGCTGGACGTCGAGCGCGACGTGCTGCGCGAACATGGCAACATGAGCGCGCCCACGGTGATGTTCGTGCTCGAGCGGCTGCTCGAAGAGGGGCTGACAGGGCGGACGCTGATGACGGCGCTGGGGCCGGGCTTCACCCTCGCCGCGCTCTCGCTGACGCGTGTTTGAAGGCGCGGGCATGCTGTGGCCGGGCATCGCGATCCTCGGCTTCGTGACGCTGCAGAGGCTGAGCGAACTTCCGATCGCCAGGGCGAATACGCGGCGGCTGCTCGCGCGCGGCGGGATCGAGGTCGCGCCGGGCCATTATCCGGCGATCGTCGCGCTGCACGCGACCTGGCTCGCGGCGCTGTGGCTGCAGGCGCTCGGTCGCCCGGTCCACCTGCCGTTTCTGGCGCTGTTCGTGTTGCTGCAGGCCGGGCGGGTGTGGACCCTGCGCACGCTGGGCCCGCGATGGACGACGCGGATCATCGTCGTGCCGGGCGAGCGGCTGGTCGCGCGCGGTCCCTACAAATACGTCTCGCACCCCAATTACCTGGTCGTGATCGGCGAGATCGCGGTCCTGCCGCTGGTGTTCGGCCTGTGGCCGACGGCGCTGCTGTTCACGGCGCTGAACGCGATCATGCTGACGGTGCGCATCAGGGTCGAGAACCGGGCGCTGGCAGAGGCCGCCAAGCGCCGCTGACAGTTCTTGCTTCGGCTCCGCCTTGGGCCTATATGCGCCTCACTCCTCGACATCGCCGGATGCTGAGGCTGGGCCCGCAAGGGTCCGGCGCCGAGATGCTTTGACCCTTCGTTTCGCAGGACCCCGCTTGACGGACATCGACGCCATCACTGCCCTGATCGAGCCCGAGGTGGGCGCGCTCGGCCTGCGCCTGGTGCGGGTCGCGCGGACCGGCGGCGGGTCGGACCCGACGCTGCAGGTGATGGCCGAGCGGCCCGACACGCGCCAGCTGAACCTGGCCGATTGCGAGACGCTGTCGCGCCGCATCTCCGACCTGCTCGACGCCGAGGAAGCCGCCGGCCGCGACCCGATTCCGGGCGGCTACCGGCTCGAGGTCTCCTCGCCCGGGATCGATCGCCCACTGACCCGACCGGCCGACTTCGCCGACTGGGCCGGGCACGAGGCGCGCATCAAGTTCGTCGAGCCGCAGGACGGCGCCAAGCAGGTCAGCGGCGTCATCGAGGGGATCGACGGGGAGACCATCACCGTCGCCACGCCCAAGGGCACGCGCGCCTTCGCGTTCGGCACCGTTGCCTCCGCCAAGCTGCTGCTCACCGACAAGCTGATCAACGCCACCGCGCCGCTCAGCACCGAGGGCGCCGACAATATCGAAGCTGACGATCGTCCGGTGGACGACGTCGACGAACATTCAAAGACGGAGAGTTAAGACCATGGCCACTGCCGCCCCCGCCGCACCGGCGATCGCATCCGCCAACAAGGCGGAGCTGATCGCCATTGCCGACTCGGTCGCGCGCGAGAAGCTGATCGACCGGGGCATCGTCATCGAGGCGATGGAGGACGCGATCCAGCGCGCGGCCCGTGCCCGCTACGGCGCCGAGAACGACATCCGCGCCAAACTCGACCCGACCACCGGCGACCTTCGCCTGTGGCGCGTCGTCGAGGTGGTCGAAGAGGTCGAGGACTATTTCAAGCAGATCGACCTCAAGGGCGCGCAGAAGCTGAAGGCCGACGCCGCGATGGGTGACTTCATCGTCGATCCGCTGCCCCCGATCGAGTTCGGCCGCATCGCCGCGCAGGCCGCCAAGCAGGTCATCTTCCAGAAGGTCCGCGACGCCGAGCGCGAGCGGCAGTATGAGGAGTTCAAGGACCGCGCGAACGAGATCATCACCGGCGTCGTCAAGCGGGTCGAGTTCGGCCACGTCGTCGTCGACCTTGGCCGGGCCGAGGGCGTCATCCGCCGCGACCAGCAGATCCCGCGCGAGATGGTCCGGGTCGGCGACCGCATCCGCTCGCTGATCCTGCGCGTCGCGCGCGAAGCGCGCGGCCCGCAGATCTTCCTGTCGCGCGCCCACCCCGACTTCATGAAGAAGCTGTTCGCGCAGGAAGTGCCCGAAATCTACGACGGCATCATCGAGATCAAGGCCGCCGCGCGTGACCCCGGCAGCCGCGCCAAGATCGGCGTGATCAGCTACGACAGCTCGATCGACCCGGTCGGCGCCTGCGTCGGCATGAAGGGCAGCCGCGTTCAGGCGGTCGTCCAGGAAATGCAGGGCGAGAAGATCGACATCATCCCGTGGAGCGAGGACACGGCGACGTTCGTCGTCAACGCATTGCAGCCGGCGACCGTGTCGCGCGTGCTGATCGACGAGGAGGAGAGCCGCATCGAAGTGGTCGTTCCCGACGATCAGCTCAGCCTGGCGATCGGCCGGCGCGGGCAGAACGTCCGCCTCGCCAGCCAGCTGACCAATTCGCAGATCGACATCCTGACCGAGGCCGACGCGAGCGAGAAGCGGCAGCGCGAGTTCGTCGAGCGCTCGACGATGTTCCAGGAGGAACTCGACGTCGACGAGACGCTGGCGCAGCTGCTCGTCGCCGAGGGCTTCACCAGCATGGAGGAGGTCGCCTACGTCGAGCCGGACGAGATCGCCTCGATCGAAGGACTGGATGACGAGATCGCCGGCGAGCTTCAGAACCGCGCCGCCGAAGCGCTCGAGCGCCGCGAGTCCGCCAACCGCGAGAAGCGCCGCGAGCTGGGCGTCGAGGATGCGCTGGCCGAACTGCCGCATGTGACCGAAGCGATGCTGGTGGTGCTCGGCAAGGCCAACATCCGCACGCTGGACGACCTCGCCGACCTCGCCACCGACGAGCTCATCCAGAAGAAGCGCCAGGAGCCCCGTCGCCGCAGCGAGACCGCGGTCAAGCGGCCCGAGGACAAGGGCGGCATCCTCGCCGACTTCAACCTCAACGAAGATCAGGGCAACGAGATCATCATGGCTGCCCGGGCGCACTGGTTCGAGGACGAGGGCACCGCCGCTCCTTCCGCCGGGGAGGACGCGATTGCGGAACCAGCAGAATGACGCGGTAGCGCACCCGTTCCCCACGCCCATGCGCGGGGAGAGAAAGGCCCACGTCCCCGAACGCACGTGCATCCTGACGCGGCGGGCGGGAACCAAGGGCGACCTCATCCGCCTTGCGCTCGGCCCGGACGGGCAGGTCGCGCCGGACGTCGGCGCGCGCGCGCCTGGCCGCGGTGCGTGGCTCGGCGTCGACCGTGCGGCGCTCGACCAGGCCAATGCCAAGGGCAAGCTCAAGGGCGCCCTCGCGCGGGCGTTCAAGACCAGCGACGTGACCGTCGCCGCGGACCTTGGCGAGCGTGTCGCCGCGGCCCTGCGCCAGGCCGCGCTGGACCGGCTGGGGCTCGAGGCGCGCAGCGGCATGCTGCTGTCCGGGTCGGACAAGATCGAGGCGGCGGCACGCTCGGGCCAGGTCCACCTGCTGCTCCACGCCGCCGATGCCGGCGAGGACGGCCGCAAGCGCCTCGACGCCGCCTGGCGGGTCGGCGGAAGCGAGCGGCGCGGCCATCAGCGCGGGCTGGTTTTTCCCGAAGGGCGCACCATCTTGTCGATGGCGCTGGGCCGCGAAAACGTGGTACACATCGCCCTGACCGATGCCGCTGCAGCCGCTCGCGTGTCCCGCACGCTTGCCCGGTGGCATGCTTTCAATGATCCCGACGCGGGGCTACAGGGCGGCGACGCTGCTCCGGGCCTCCACTCGGGCGACGCAGACGAAGGACAAGAATGACCGACCAGAGCGACAAGCCCAAGCTTGGTACCCGGCCGCCGCTGGGCCTGAAGCGCACGGTCGAGACCGGCAAGGTGAAGCAGAGCTTCAGCCACGGCCGATCGAACACCGTCGTGGTCGAGGTCAAGAAGCGCCGCGTGCTCGGCCGCCCGGGCGAGGCTGCGCCGGCCGAGGCTCCGGCGCCTGCTCCGGTCGCGGCGGCCCCTGCCCCCGTCCCGCAGCGGCCTGCGCCGCCCCCCCCGCCCGCGCCGGTGCAGCGCCGCGCGGCCGACGACATCGGGACCCGCCGCGAGCTTCAGGCCCAGTTGCTGCGCGAGGCCGAAGAGGCGCGCATGGCAAGCCTGGAGGAGGCGCGTCGCCGCAACGATCGCGCGCGCGTCGAACAGACGGAGGAAGAGAAGCGTCGCGCCGAGGACAATCGCCGCGCCGAAGAGGCTGCGGCGGGCGATGCCGCCCGCCTGGCGCGCGAGGCCGCCGAGGCGCCCGCCGCACCGGTCCAGGACGAGGTCGCGGCCTCGCCAGCCCAGCAGCGCGAAGAAGAAGACCGCGGCTTCCGCCGTCCCGCCGGCGCCGCCCCTGCACCCAAGCGCCCCGAGCCGGCGCGCCCGTCGCGCGGCCGCGACGATCGGCGCCCGGCGGGCAAGCTGACCGTTACCCGCGCCCTCTCGGGCGAGGACGACAGCCGCACCCGCAGCCTCGCCGCGCTTCGCCGCGCGCGTGAGAAGGAGAAGCGTGCCCACGCTTCGTCCGGTCCCTCGGCCAAGCAGGTCCGCGACGTCGTCGTGCCGGAATCGATCACTGTCCAGGAACTCGCCAACCGCATGGCCGAGCGCGGCGCCGACCTCGTCAAGTCTCTGTTCAAGATGGGCAGCGCGGTGACGCTCACCCAGACAATCGACCAGGACACCGCCGAGCTGCTGGTCACCGAGTTCGGCCACAACATCAAGCGGGTCAGCGAGAGCGACGTCGAGATCGGCATCGGCGACGACGCCGATGCGCCCGAGACCCTCGTGACCCGTCCGCCGGTCGTGACGATCATGGGCCACGTCGACCACGGCAAGACGTCGCTGCTCGACGCCATCCGCGGCGCCAGCGTCCAGTCGGGCGAAGCGGGCGGTATCACGCAGCACATCGGCGCCTATCAGGTCACCCTGCCCGACCAGTCGAAGGTCACCTTCCTCGACACGCCCGGCCACGAGGCGTTCACCGAGATGCGCCAGCGCGGTGCCAACGTCACCGACATCGTCATCCTCGTGGTGGCGGCCGACGACGGCCTGCGCCCGCAGACGGTCGAGGCGATCAACCATACCAAGGCCGCCGGCGTGCCGATGATCGTTGCGATCAACAAGATCGACAAGCCCGAGGCCCGTGCCCAGCGCGTCCGCGAAGAGCTGTTGCAGCATGAGATCGTCGTCGAGGATCTCGGCGGCGACGTGCAGGACGTCCAGGTTTCCGCGACCAACCGCACCAACCTCGACAAGCTGCTCGACGCCATCCAGCTCCAGGCGGAAATCCTGGAGCTGAAGGCCAACCCGAACCGGGCGGCGGAGGCGACGGTGATCGAGGCCAAGCTCGACAAGGGCCGCGGTCCGCTCGCCACCGTGCTGGTCCAGCGCGGCACGCTCAAGGTCGGCGACGTGTTCGTCGTCGGCGCCCACTCGGGCAAGGTCCGCGCGATGACCGACGACCAGGGCCGCCAGGTCAAGGAAGCCGGTCCCTCGCTGCCGGTCGAAGTGCTCGGGCTCGGCTCGGTGCCGTCCGCCGGCGATCCGTTCACGGTGGTCGAGAACGAGGCGCGCGCCCGCGAGGTCGCGCTCTATCGCCAGGGCCTGCTCGACCGCAAACGGACCACCTCCGCCCCGGTCAGTCTGGAGAACATGTTCGCGGACCGTTCGTCGAAGGTCATCGAGTTTCCGCTCGTCGTCCGCGCCGACGTGCAGGGCTCCGTCGAGGCGATCGTCAACGCGCTCAACCGCCTGTCGACCGACGAGATCAAGGTGCGCATCCTCAACGCCGGCGTCGGCGCCATCACGGAGAGCGACGTCACGCTGGCGGGTGCGTCGGGCGCGCCGATCATCGGCTTCAACGTCCGTCCCAACGCCAAGGCGCGCGAGGTCTCGACGCGGCACAAGGTCGAGTTGCGCTACTATGACGTGATCTATCACCTGACCGACTGGGCCAAGGGCGCGATGGCCGGCGAGCTCGGTCCCGAGATCATCGAGACGGTGGTCGGCAAGGCCGAGATCCGCGAAGTCTTCTCGGCCGGCAAGCACGGCAAGGCCGCCGGCCTGCTGGTGGTCGAGGGCATCATCCGCAAGGCGCTCAAGGCACGCATCACGCGCGAGGATGTCATCACCTACACCGGCGAAATCGCCTCGCTGCGCCGCTTCAAGGACGACGTGGCGGAGGTTCGCGCGGGCCTCGAGTGCGGCGTGACCTTCACCCAGAACTTCACCGAACTGAAGGCCGGCGACTACCTCGAAACCTACGAAGTCGAGGAACGCGCACGGACGCTCTAGGTGGACGCGTTCGTGATTTGGAACGGTGTCTTGCGATTGGTGTTTTGCAACTGTAAACACGCCTGAGTGGACGTCCGCTTTTCAGCGTCGGCGTCGCGAGCGCTTCGGCGATCCGACAAGCGGCGGTTGATTATCGAGAAGATCGCGCTTTTGGCGGGCGATCCGCATGTCCTGAACGCCAATGTTAAGCGGCTGAAGGGAAGAGATGACTACCGCCTGAGAGTCCAGGATTGGCGGGTGATCTTCCGGATAGAGGAGGACGTCCTTCTGATCGACGAGGTCGTGCCTCGCGGTAGCGCATATGAGGATCGATGAGCATGTCGGCGCAATTCATTGAAATCGACGGCCGAAAGATGGCAGTGCTACCTGCGGTAGAGTATGAGCTGCTGCTGGAGACCATCGAGGACCAGCAGGACGTCGCCGCTGCTGAGCGTGCCGAAAAGCGCAGAATGGCTGGCGAGGAATATGTCCCGATGGAGCTCGTCCAGCGCCTTGTCGAGGGGGACAATGCATTGCGTACCTGGCGGCAATACCGCAAGCTGAGCATGGCTCAACTCTCCGATATGTGCAGCATCAACAAGGCGACGATCTCGCTATTGGAGAATGACAAGGCACACGGACGCCCGGCGACATGGCGGGCGCTAGCCGACGCTCTGCGCGTCAAGGTGGATGACATTCTTCCGGTGTACGATGCGCAAGACCGAAACTCCTGAGGGCCGGTCGGTCCGGCTGCTGCGGGTCGGCGAGCAGGTGCGGCATGTGCTGAGCGAAATCCTGCAGCGCGGCGACGTGCATGACGAGACGCTCGCCTCGCACCTCGTCAGCGTGACCGAGGTGCGCATGTCGCCCGACCTGCGCCACGCGACCGTGTTCGTGAAGCCGCTGCTCGGGCAGGACGAGGACGTCGTGCTCAAGGCGCTGCGCACCAACACCGCCTACCTGCAGCGCGAGGTCGCCCACCGGGTCCGCACCAAATTCGCCGCCAAGCTCAAGTTCCTCGCCGACGAGAGCTTCGACGAGGGCGGGAAGATCGACGCGCTGCTGCGCCAGCCCAAGGTCGCGCAAGACCTTGTCGACGACTGATCCGGGCGGCGCGATGGCCGGCGAAGGCTGCCGCGCCGAGCCGTTCGAGGAACGCCACCGCGCCGCGCTGAAGGCCGCCTGCGCCGAGGACCGCCACATCTGGGCGATGTACGGGACGAGCTACGATCCGGACCATTTCGACGCGAACATCGATGCGCTCGTCGCCGACCGGCACAACCGCCTGTTCGTGCTGTTCGACGGCGACGAACTGGCCGGCATGTCGGGCTTCCTCGGCCTGTTCGACGCGCGCCAGACGCTCGAGATCGGCTCGACCTATTACCGCCCGCCCCTGCGCGGGAGCGGGTTCAACCGGCGGATCAAGGCGATGATGCTCGAGCGCGCCTTCGCCTGCGGGTACCGCCGGGTCATCTTCTGCGTCGACAAGCGCAACCTGCGGTCGCAGGCGGCGATGAAGAAGCTCGGCGCGGTGCGCGAGGGCGTGCTGCGCGCCGACCGCATCACCTGGACCGGCCACGTCCGCGACA
>CAXSDY010000082.1:0-10516 GCA_964235835.1 uncultured Sphingomonadaceae bacterium
AGGGCCAGGGCGCGATCACCATCCGCGATCTCGTCATCAACGCGCTGCGCATGCGGCCGGACCGCATCATCCTGGGCGAAATCCGCGGCTCGGAATGCTTCGACCTGCTCGCCGCCATGAACACGGGCCACGACGGGTCGATGGCGACGCTTCACTCCAACTCGCCGCGCGAATGCCTGGCCCGTATGGAGAACATGGTGATGATGTCGGACATCAAGGTGCCCAAGGAGGCGATCTCGCGCCAGATCGCGGACTCGGTCGACCTCATCGTCCAGGTCAAGCGCCTGCGCGACGGATCGCGCCGCACGACCAACATCACCGAAGTGATCGGCATGGAGGGCGAGGTGATCGTCACCCAGGAGCTGTTCAAGTTCGAGTATCTCGACGAGGGCGCCGACGGGAAGATCATTGGCGAATATCGCTCGATGGGCCTGCGCCCCTACACGATGGAGAAGGCCAAGCAGTTCGGCTTCTACCAGCCGTATCTCGAGGCCTGCCTGTAAGCGCGCAACGAACCGCGCCATTGCTCGTTCGCCTCGAAACACCTCGAGGAGCGAACCGATGGACATCACCCAACTGATTGCCGACGACCATGAGCAGCAGCGCCGCCTGTTCGCCCAGATCGAGCAGATTCCCGCGGAGGAGAAGGACGCGCTCGCCGCGATCTGGAACCGGCTGCGCGCCCTGCTCGACACGCACGCCGAGGCCGAGGAGCGGTTCTTCTATCCCGACCTGCTCAAGCTGGGCGAGGGCGGCGGTGACGCGGACAGCGCCGAGGAAGAGACCGAGGACGCGATCAAGGACCACAACGAGATCCGCGACGCGGGCGAGGCCGTCGATCGCTGCGATGTCGGCAGCAAGCAATGGTTCGACGCCGTCGGCGAGGCCAACAAGGCCAACGCCGACCACATGGGCGAGGAAGAGCGGCAGGGGCTGACCGACTTCCGCCAGCATGCGCCGCTCGATCTGCGCCATCAGCTCGCGATCCGCTTCGCCGCCTTCGGCGCCGCGAACCTCACCGGGGTCAAGCCGGTCGACAAGGATCCGGCTGGCTATATCGCCAAGAACAGCTAGGGGCGGCTGGTGGGAAGCCCGGCCCGGGAACCCCGTCCGTCACGCGGCATTTGATCGATATGGCAGCACCCCAGAAGATTGGCGTCCTTACCTTTCACCGCTGCATCAACTACGGTTCCTATTGGCAGGCGCGATCGCTTGTCGAGGGGTTGCGCGCCCGCGGACACGATGCCGTGCTGCTCGACCATCACAGCGACCGGGTGACCTGGGCCGAATACCGTTGCGCGCTGCAGCCGTCCCTGCCCGATCCGACGCCACGCTCCGACTTCCGCCATTATGCCGCGAAGGCGCGGCACTTCCTCGACGCCTTCCCGCTCCTGCCGACGACGCGCCGGTTCGGCCTCGACAGCCCGCACGAGACGGAGCATTTCGACACGGTCGTCGTGGGCAGCGACGAGGTGTGGAACCTGCGCCACCCCTGGTACGGCGGGCAGCCGATCTTCTACGGCGCCGGGCTCAACGCCGACCGGGTCGTGTCCTATGCCGCCAGCTTCGGCAATCACGACGCTGGCGACGGCCTGGACGAGCGCTATGCCGAGCGGTTGCGGAGCTTCGACCGCATCTCGGTCCGCGACGAGAATTCGCGCGCCCTCGTGCGGGAGGCGACGGGCGAGGAGACCACGCTCGTGCTCGACCCCGTGTTGCAGTTTCCCGACAGCGCGCGTGGCTCGGTCGCGCCCGCGCCGAGCGAGGATCCCTACCTGCTCGTCTACGGGCACAACTTCCCCGGCTGGTATGCGGACGCGATGCGCGCCGCCGCACGGGCCCACGGCCTGCGGCTGGTCAGCGTCGGGTATCGCAACGACTGGGCCGGTGAGCAGCGGATCAGCGCCGGTCCGATCGACTTTGCCCGGCTGGTCGCCGGGTCGAGCGCGGTGGCGACGAACTTCTTCCACGGCTGTGTCTTTGCCCTCCTGAACGGCAAGCCGTTCGCCGCCGTGTCGATGCCCTACCGCCACCACAAGCTGCGCGACCTGACCGCAGCCCTCGGCGCGCGCCACCACTTGGTGGCGGAGGACTGCGGGAACGTCGCCGACCTGCTTGCCGCGCCCCTCGATCCGGCGATCGGGCGCAACATCAGGGAACTGCGCGCCGCATCCAACGGCTACCTGGACCTCGCCCTTGCCGCCTGAGGGCCTGGTCAGCCCGCGCGACATCGTCACCTCCGGCCTGTGCATCGGTTGCGGCAGCTGCGTTGCGGCCCAGCCTGACGCGACGATGCGCTGGGACCGCTACCAGCAGCTCAAGCCGAGTGGGCGGGCCAGCTGGTTCGACACGCCAAGCGAAGGGTTTAGCCGCCGCTGTCCGTTCTCGCCAACCGCCGCCAACGAGGACGAGATCGCCGCCGAGCGGTTCCGCGATGCGCCCGCCAACGATGACGGGCTCGGGCGCCATGAGGCGCTGTACGTCGGCCACGCGGCCGAGCCGGGCTATCGCGAGCGCGGGAGTTCGGGCGGGCTCGTCAGCTGGGTTGCGGCCGAGCTGCTGCGGTCAGGGGCCGTGGAGCGCGTCGCGCACGTCGTGCCCGTCCCCAATCCGGCCGGGGTCCCGTACTTCCGCTACGGGTTGTCGCATTCGCTGGAAGAGCTGAACCAAGGCGCCAAGTCGCGCTATCACCCGATTACGCTGGACACGGTGCTGCACGAGGTCGCGACGAGCGAGGGTGCGACCGCGATCGTCGCGGTGCCGTGCTTCATCAAGGCGGTGCACCTCGCGCGCGCGGCCGACCCGCGCCTCGCCGAACGCATCACCCACACGCTCGGCCTGTTCTGCGGCCACATGAAGAGCGCCCGGTTCGTCGAGAGCTTCGCATGGCAGCTCGGCGCCGATCCCGCGGCCGTTCGCGCGGTCGACTATCGCCGCAAGGACGAGCGGCGTCCGGCCAACTGGTACCGCGCCGAGCTCCAGCTCGCCGACGGCAGCAGCCGGGCCGAGGACTGGTGGCACCTCGCCGATGGAGACTGGGGCGCCGGGTTTTTCCAGAACAGCGCGTGCAATTTCTGCGATGACGTCGTTGCCGAGACCGCGGACATCTCGTTTGGCGACGCCTGGGTCGAGCCCTACTCGTCCGACGGACGCGGCACCAACGTGGTGGTGATCCGCTCCCATGAACTCGCGTCGATGGTTCGACGCGGAATCGCTGACGGGCGACTCGCGCTGACGCCGGTTGATACGGAGTTCGTGGTCGGCACCCAGGCGGCGGGCTTCCGCCAGCGCCGCGAAGGGCTCGCCTATCGCCTCACCTGGTCGCGGCGCGGGGTCCGGCCGGTCAAGCGGGTCGCGCCGTCGCGGGCCCTGCCCCTGCGCCGCAAGCTGATCTATCGGGCGCGCGCCGCGATCAGCCGCTGGAGCCACCGGCTCGGCTGGCTGGCCCACGCTTCGGGCCAGCCGCGCCTGTACGTCGCACCGGCACGAACCGCGCTCCGGCTCTACCAGGCACTGACCTACTCGCGCGGCCGCCTCGGCGCCGCGATCGACCGCCTGCTGCCGGCGCGAACTACCTGAACACGGTGGGGAAAATGGTGGGCGTGGCAAGGATTGAACTTGCGACCCCTGCGATGTCAACACAGTGCTCTACCACTGAGCTACACGCCCACGCGGGCAGTCTCTAGAGCCGGCATGACCGGCCCGCAAGCCTGCAGCCCGTGCTATAGGCGGCCGTGCTGGTCCTCGGTCTGGAACAGCCGGTCGACTTCGGCGACCAGGTCCTTGAGGTGGAACGGCTTCGACAGCAGCTTGGCCTCGGGCGCCGTGCGGCCGCCCTGGAGCGCGACGGCGGCGAAGCCGGTGATGAACATGACCCGGATGTTGGGGTCGATCGCGCTCGCCTGCTGCGCGAGCTCGATGCCGTCCATCTCCGGCATGACGATATCGGTCAGGAGCAGGTCGAACTTGTCGACCTTCAGCAACGGCATCGCCTCGGTGCCACAGCCCACTGCGGACACGTCGTAGCCGACACGGGTGAGCGCCCGCGCGAGATACTCGCGCATCGACGTGTCGTCTTCGGCCAGCAGGATGCGGATCATGGGCGCTGTGTATGCGCGCAACCTTTAAGAATTTCCAGCGCCTAGGTTAGGATCGAGCCCTCAAGATGACGCATCCTGGCACAGCTGGCTTGCCGGCTCTTCCGGCCAACCGTAGAGCTGCGGCCTTGGACGAGACGCTGCCCCCGCCGCTGTTCCTGCCGCCCCGCAACGGTCTGCCCGTGCTGCTGTCAATCCCGCACAGCGGCCGCGACTATCCGGCCTGGCTGATTGCCGACGCGCGGCACGGGCGCCGGGCACTGGCCACGCTGGAGGACCCGCTGGTCGACCGGCTCGCCTGGCGCGCGGTGGCAGCGGGCTTCGGCGCGGTGGTGGCGAGGACGCCGCGCGGCGCGATCGACTGCAATCGCTCGCCCGACGAGGTTGACCCCGCCGCCGTCAGCGGCCCGTTGGCGCCCGTGGGCCCGCGCGCCCGCCATGGCCTCGGCATCGTGCCGTCGCGCACCGCCCGGCACGGCCAGCTGTGGCGACGGCCGCTCTCGGCTGAGCGCTTTGCGGCACGGCTTGCGGCGGTGCACGCGCCCTATCACGAGCTGATCGAGGGGGAATTGGCCAAGCTCAAGACGCACCACCCGCGGATCGTGCTGCTCGATCTGCACAGCATGCCGCCCCGCGAGCGCAACGCGCCGGCCGTCGTGATCGGAAACCGGCACGGCGCGACGAGTGACGGCTGCATGGCCGACGAGGCGGCGCGGATCGCCGAGGCCGCCGGATACGCCGCCGCGCTCAACCATCCCTACGCCGGCGGCTACATCGTCCAGCGCCACGGGTTCCCGCAGCACGGCGTTCACGCGCTCCAAATCGAGATCGACCGGTCCGCCTACCTCGCTCGGGACCTGTCCAGCCCCGGTCAGGGCTTCGATCGGGTGAGCCGCTTCATCGAACAGCTGGCGAGCGGCCTCGCCGCCGCGATCGACGACCAGCCGACGAGCATCGCCGCCGAATGATCAGCAGCAAGACATAAAAAAGCGGCCACCCCGACGATGCCGGGATGGCCGAAGTTCAGGGAGGAACGCACCGAAGTGCGGCTCCGGACACCAAGCTCGCGAAGGGGAAACGCGAGGGGCATCCGTTGCGGTTGCGAAGATGGGGAACGCGGAGCGGGCGGTCAACCCTTGCCCGGCGATAAAATGATCCGCCGCGTGTCAGGCTATGATCCGCTGCGCGTGCTAGGCGTTGGTCGGCGCGGGCTGAGCAGGCGGGTCGAGCGGGATCGGCCCTTTACCCTGCGCCACCTGGCGGGCGAACACGTCGCGGATCTGCGCCAGGCTGAACAGGTGCGCGAACAGCAGCGGCAGCATCCCGCTCTGGTTCATCTTGCGCAGTTCGTCCCCGCGCATGTCGCGCAGCTTCTCCTCGTCAATCATTTGGAACCCGCGATAGATGAACGGCTGCTCGCTGCCGTCGGGCTGGATCGCGACCTCCCCGTCCATGAGCAGGCCCGACTTCTGCAGTTCGGCCATGAACGCTCCGGTGCGCTGGCCGGCGGCCTCGAACTGCTCGCAGAAATCAAGGATCTCCTTGATCCGCGCGCTCGGCTGGTCGCCTTCGAAGATCGGATCGCCGTCCGGCCCATCGCCGATGACCCCCGACGTCGGGTCGACGCACAGCGACAGCTCGTCGCTGCCCTCGTTGAGCTGCGCCAGCAGGAATGGGTAGCGGCGCAGATAGGCTGGCAGATAGACGGGCTCGAGCTGCATGCCCTGTTCGTCGAGGAACGTATTGACCCCCTCGTTGAGGCCCATCAAGGCAAGCGGCACGGGATTGTCGCCGACCGAGAAGACGATGGGGTAGAAGCGCTGCAGCAGGGCGAACTCGTCGACGGTCACCGGCACCGCATGCGTCTGCCCGATGTGCGGCGCGCCCTCGATCGGCTTGAGCCGCTTGGTCCCGTGCTGCTGAAGATTGACGGGCTCGAGCGCATTGTAGAGCAGCGGCAATCCGGCGGGGGCCGCTTGGCCATTGGTGGGCACTTGACTGGCCATTCTCGGTCTCCTGGAGCGGGCGGCGCGGGGGGGCGCGGGATGGCTGCGCTCCGGTGGCCCGAAAGATGTGCCGCCATTAAGAGGGGCCCTGCCGGAGCGCAAGCGCGGCGCGCTTCGGCTGGGGCAACATCGGGGGTCGATGCGAGTTCAGCCGATGTTCAATCCACCCCGGCCAGCGAACTGCAATGATTGAGCCTGGCGGATGAACCTGCACCATCTCGTGTCGCTGCTCGGCGCGATGCTCGGCCTCGCGGCGCCGCAGCCGCGAACGGTCACCCGCATCACCGTCGAACAGACGACCGTGTTCCGCATCCCGGTCCGGCCCCACCCGCCGACCGCGCCGATGATCGAATGGCGCGAGCACAAGGGCCCCAAGTGCCTTCCCGCCGCGGACCTTGCCGGCGCCATGCTGGCGGGGCCGGACGCGATCGACTTCGTGACCCGCGACCGCCAGCGGTACCGCGCGCGGATCGACGACGACTGTACGGCGCTCGACTTCTACGATGGCTTCTATGTCCAGCCGCGCGACGACCGGCTGTGCGCGCGACGCGACGAGATCCGGTCGCGGATGGGGGCAAGCTGCCGCATCGAGAAGTTCCGCAGCCTTCGCCCGAGCTTCCGCCGGCCGCACTTCTGAGGCTACAGAATCAAAGGGAAGCTCAGCACTCCGCCGGGGCGTTGATCGCGAGCTGGGCGGCGAACGCCCGTTGGTAGGCGGGCCGCGCTTCGCTGCCGGCGACGTAGGAGGCGAGGCTCGGAAACTCGTCCAGGAGCCCGGACATCCGCAGCCGCAGCAGCACCGAGGCCATCATCAGGTCGCCGGCACTGAACTCGCCGTCGAGCCACTTCGCGTCGCCGAGCCGGGCCGACAATTGCCGCAGGCGATCGCGGATGCGGCTCTTGACGAGCGGCAACCGCTCCTCCGTCCACGGCCTGTCCCCTTCCAGGAACCTGGCAGTCTGGAGCTCGAGGATCGGCGGCTCGATCGTGTTGAGCGCGGCGAAGATCCAGCTGATCGCACGCGCTCGTGCTTCGGGGTTCTCGGGCAGCAGCCCGGCATGGCGCTGTGCGATGTGGAAGACGATCGCGCCCGTTTCGAACAGGGTGAGGTCGCCTTCCTCATAGGTAGGGATCTGCCCGAACGGATGGAGCGCCACATGCGCCGGTTGCTTCATCGCCTCGAACGAGACCAGGCGGACGTCGTAGGGCTGGCCGACTTCTTCCAGCGCCCAGCGAACGCGCGTATCGCGCGCCAGGCCCTTGCCACCATCGGGCGATCGTTCGAACGCCGTGATCGTGATCGTCATGGTCGGTCTCCAATGCGAGCGTTTCGCGGCAGGGCGGTGCTCCGCTAGTGAGCTGGGGAGGGCGAGCGACTCGCCTCACCTTGACATTTTTGCCCTCTCCTGCAAGGGAGAAGGCGGGTCGTGGCGCTTGCTCGACCCTTCTCCAATCCGGACGACTTGATGCCTTTTGCCGATCTCGGCCTATCCGATCCCTTGCTGCGCGCCGTCGCCGACAGCGGCTATGACGAGCCCACCCCGATCCAGAAGGGCACGATCCCGCCGGTCCTGATGGGCAAGGACATCATCGGCATTGCCCAGACCGGAACCGGCAAGACTGCCGCCTTCGTTCTGCCGATGATCGACATCCTGGGCGAGGGCCGCAGCCGGGCACGGATGCCGCGTTCGCTGATTCTCGAACCGACGCGCGAGCTTGCGGCACAGGTTGCCGAGAATTTCGAGAAATATGGCAAGAACCACAAGCTCTCGATGGCGCTGCTGATCGGCGGCGTGCAGATGGGCGACCAGGTGAAAGCGCTCGAAAAGGGCGTCGACGTGCTGATCGCCACACCGGGCCGGCTGATGGACCTGTATGGGCGCGGCAAGATCCTGCTGACCGGCTGCAACCTGCTGGTGATCGACGAGGCGGACCGGATGCTCGACATGGGGTTCATCCCCGACATCGAGGAAATCTGCTCGCGGTTGCCCAAGGCGCGGCAGACGCTGCTGTTCTCGGCGACGATGCCGCCGCCGATCAAGAAGCTCGCCGACAAGTTCCTGAGCGATCCCAAGGTCGTCGAAGTGTCCCGGCCGGCGACCGCCAACACCAACATCGAACAACGCCTGATCATCACCCGCGCCGACAAGAAGCGCGACGTGCTGCGCGACGTGCTGCGCCACGACGAGGTCAGGAACGCGATCATCTTCGCCAACCGCAAGACGACGGTCCGTGACCTCGCCTCGAGCCTCAAGAAGTCGGGGTTCAAGGTCGGCCAGATTCACGGGGACATGGAGCAGGCCGACCGGATCGCCGAGTTCGACCGGTTCAAGCAGGACGAGATCAACATTCTGGTAGCGTCCGACGTCGCGGCGCGGGGGCTGGACGTCAAGGGCGTCAGCCATGTCGTCAACTTCGACGTGCCGTGGCAGCCCGACGACTACATCCATCGTATCGGCCGGACCGGGCGAGCCGGGATGACGGGCATCGCCGTGACGCTCGGCACCAAGGAGGACGGCGAGGCGGTCGCGGCGATCGAGAAGCTGACCGGAATCAAGATCCCGCGGGTCGATGCGAGCGGCGGCCAGGTGCCGGCCTCGGGCGAGGAGCCGCCAGAGAGCCCGCCGAAGCAAGCACCGGCACGTCGCGCCAAGCCGGAGCGGGCACCGCACCCGGAACGCTCCACCCCGGTCCAGCCAGAGCCGCAACGGCCGTCCGCGGCCCCGCCGGCGCCCCGTCGAGCACCGAGCCCCCCGCCCCAGCCTGCCGCAGCCCGGACACCCGAGCCCGAGGATGCGGGCTGGAACGGGCCGTTGCCGGATTTCCTGCTGGCCAAGCTTTCCTAGGACAACCCGGGCAGATAGCGCAGCAGGCACATCCGCCCGCGCGCCGGATCCTGCTCGCCGGCCCAGTCGAGCACCGTCGCTCGCTGGCGATGGTGCGGCGCGGGCGCCACAAACGCCTCGCAATTGGTCAGGGTCATCGCCAGCCGCAGCGGCCGTCCGGACCGCACCGGCGCGAGCAGCTTCGCCTCTGGGGTGAGATCGAGATAGGCGGCGGTGGTCTCGTCCGCCTCGACGGCCTGGGGACGATTGCGGAGCCACTGCTGCGCCGGGCCGACGAACGGCCTGGTCGAAGGCAGGCGCGCAAGCGTGGTCAGGTTCAGGAGCAGGCAGAGACCGAGGATGGTGGCGGCGAGTTCGCGCCGCCCTGCCCGCCACGCGGTCGCGGCGAGCGCTCCCGCGCAGAGCGCGCCGGCGGTCGCCAGGGCCACGAACATGCGCGGCTTCGGATCGATCGCGAGAGCATAGACGAGAAGCACCGCGACCAGCAGCGCGCACCCCGCCAGCAGCAGCACAGCGCGCCGGCGGGCGGCCGGTGACTTGCGCCACGCGACCGCGGCGAGCAGCGGCGCGGCGAGCAGCGTCTGCGCGATCTTCGGCGAGGCAAGGAGGTTGAGCCATGGATCGAGTGGCCAGAAGACGTGGACGCCAGCCTCGCGCCGCCAGCTGGCGATGTAGGCCGGGTTGAAAAAGGGCCGCTGCCGCGTGTCGAAGCGCGCCGGCAGCTCGTCCGAGGGCACGGCGACATGGTGGACCGACAGGCCGAGGCGATAGAGTGGATCGCCGGTGAACGCCCAATAGACCACCGCCTCGCCGAGCATCACCCCGGCGAAGGCGGGCAGCGCCCAGAGAAGGACGCTGCGTCGATCACGCGCAAGGCATAGCCAGGCTAGCCCTGCCGCGCCGACGAACAGGACGCTGGTCTCGCGCGTCATCACGGCAAGTCCGGTCAGGGCGCCGGCGATCGCGGCCCAGCCACGGCGTTGCGTGTGGAAGGCGCGGGTCGCGGCCGCCAATGCCGCCAGCTGCAACGCGAGTTCGGGCACATCGGCCATGGGCTGCAGCGCCGCCGCGGTGATCGCCGGCGTGGACGCAACGAGCATCGCCGCGACCAGTCCGGAAGCCCGGTCGAACCAGCGCGCCCCGAGCCACCCAGCAAGGGCGACCACCGCGGCCCAGTACAGCAGCGGAGCCAGCGCTGCGGCGGCGCGGCTCTCGCCGAACAGCTGGATGGCGATGGCGAGCGGCGCGACCACCGGCCAGCGGCTTCCCCAATGGCTGGTCGGGAGGCAGGGGCCGGCGCTGCGGACCCAGCACTGCGCCGCCTGGAAATAGTGGTGATCGTCGGCGCCGCCACCGATGTAGCCGATCGGATTGATCGCGACGCACGCGAGGGCGAACAGCGCGACCAACAGCGGCGCCGCCCGGGACAGCACGCCGGCTTGGCTGCGGGGCGGCGATCGCTCGAGCGGGAGAGTCAGGCTTCCGGTCACCCGCCGGTGCGTAAAGCGAAGTTCCTGTTAAGCATTTAACGCTTCGGACCGCGCACGATAGCGTTCGAGGAAGGCCC
>CAXSDY010000083.1:0-10507 GCA_964235835.1 uncultured Sphingomonadaceae bacterium
TTGCCGCGCTTGTCGCTCCACATCGACCGCAAGA
Organism: uncultured Sphingomonadaceae bacterium; assembly: GCA_964235835.1. Taxonomy (GTDB): domain Bacteria; phylum Pseudomonadota; class Alphaproteobacteria; order Sphingomonadales; family Sphingomonadaceae; genus Sphingomicrobium. The sequence continues at coordinate 35 of CAXSDY010000083.1, forward strand.
AATTGAGCATCAGCTTCCCCCGACGAACTTGCGTCTCTGGTTCCGCCATAGGGAGCGCAGGTGAGCGAAAGGTTCAGGATACTGGTTAAGCCACCCCTAACGGCTGCGGTGCTAGTCTTGCAGGCCGCCGTCTTACACCTATAATACAGTGCGAGGCCGCTTGCGCCCGCCTTGCCAGTTGTCCACCACGGCGGGCGCCAAGCGACGAGAGGTGATCTGATGGCGAGCGAAGCAACGACGACCGCGACCAAGCTGAAGCTCGATCCGCCCGAGGCGCTGCAGCCGCTCGCGGTGCAGGAGGCGGCCGGCCTGGTGCCGCTCAAGACCGAGGAGACGAGCGAGCTCGACACCAAGGTCGCGCGCTATGTCGAGGAGCTCGCCGCGCTCGACAGCAACAGCCCGGAGTTCGGCAAGAAGGTCGACCAGCTGACGTCGATGGGGCGCAAGGAGATCGCCGACGCGGCGGGCGCGTCGAACCGCTTCCTCGACCGGCCGGTCAAGGCGATCGACAGCGACAGCGGCATCGGCGCGGACCTCACCGAGCTGCGCCGCACGGTCGAGGCGCTCGATCCCAAGGAGGCGGGGCGCGGCATGACCACCCGCAAGTTCCTCGGCATCATCCCGTTCGGGAACAAGGTGAACCAGTATTTCGACAAGTACCGCAGCTCGCAGACGCACATCTCGGCGATCCTCAGCCGCCTGACGAACGGCAAGGACGAGCTGCTGATGGACAATGCCGCGATCGACACCGAGCGCGCCGGGCTGTGGAAGACGATGCACCGGCTTGAGCAGATGATCCACATCTCCAAGAGCCTCGACAAGCAGCTCGAGGACAAGGCGAACGAGCTCGATTCGACCGAGCCCGCGAAAGCCAAGGCGATCCGCGAGACGGCGCTGTTCTACACGCGCCAGCGCACGACCGACCTGCTGACGCAGATGGCGGTCAGCGTGCAGGGCTACCTCGCGCTCGACCTCGTGAAGAAGAACAATGTCGAACTGGTGAAGGGTGTGGACCGGGCCTCGACCACGACCGTCTCGGCGCTGCGCACGGCGGTGACGGTGGCACAGGCGATGACCAACCAGAAGCTGGTGCTGGAGCAGGTTACCGCGCTCAACACGACCACCGCGAACATGATCGATTCGACCGGCGAGTTGCTGCGCACCCAGACCAGCTCGATCCACCAGCAGGCGGCCTCATCGACCATCCCGCTCGAGACGCTGCAGCGCGCGTTCCAGAACATCTACGACACGATGGACCAGATCGACCGCTTCAAGCTGGAGGCGCTCGCCAACATGAAGCAGACGGTCGATACGCTCGGCTCCGAAGTGCAGAAGTCGAAGGGCTATATCGCGCGGGCCGAGGGGGTGAACCAGGGCCGGCTCGAGGCGGCGTCGTCGCCGCTGACCCCGATCGAGGCGCGGTGAGCGCATGACCACCAACCGGGTCGACCAGGCGCTGGCGCGGTTCGAGCGGATCGCGACCCGGATCGACGAGCGCGAAGGTCCGACCGCGACCGCCGCGCGCCGCGAGCGCGACCGCACGCTCGGCCGGTACGGACGCGCCGGCACCTATGCGACGGTCGCGGCGCTGGCGATCATCGTCGCCGCGCTCGCGCTCGGCTTGTTCACGCCGATCGGGATGCTCGGCTTCATCGGGGCCGTCGCCTTCGCCGGGCTGATCGCCGTGCTGATCTTCGTGGCGTTTTCGTTCGGCCGGGAGAAGGAGGCCCCGAGGGTCACCCCCGACCTCGCCAACGCGCCGATGGTCGACCGCTTCGACTCCTACCTGTTCCGCACGCGCAAGGCCCTGCCGGCGCCGGCGCAGGTGGAGATCGACCGGATCAGCGCGGTGTTGCCCAAGCTCAAGGAGACGTTGGCGCGGGTCGAAACGCTCGACCCCGCGGCGCAGGACGCGCGGCGGCTGATGTCGATCCATCTGCCGGGGCTGATCGATCGCTACGCCAACGTCCCCGCGGCCTATCGCGGCGAAGTGGACGGCGAGGGGATCAGCGTCGACCAGCGGCTGACCGAGGGTCTTGCCGCGGGCCGGACCAAGCTCGACGAGGTCGCCGCGAACCTGGCGCGAGGCGATGTCGCGGCGTTCGAGACGCAGGGCCGCTTCATCCAGTCGCGCTACGGCGAGACCGATCCGACCCAAACCGGCTAAGCGCGCCACCCTATCCGCTCAATAGCCCATCAGCGCGAGGACTTCGCGGCGGCTGCGCTCGTCGTCGCGGAACACGCCCATCATGCGGCTGGTGGTCATCAACACGCCCGGCGTGTTGACCCCGCGCGCGCTCATGCACGCGTGGCTCGCCTCGATCACCACCGCGCAGCCGTGCGGGTTGAGCTTGTTCCAGATGCAGTCGGCAACCTCGGCCGTCAGCCGCTCCTGGACCTGCAGCCGCCGGGCGTAGCCGTGCAACACGCGCGCGAGCTTCGAGATGCCGACCACGCTGTCGCGCGGCAGATAGGCGATCGCCGCCTTGCCGATGATCGGCGCCATGTGGTGCTCGCAATGCGACTGGAACGGAATGTCCTTGAGCAGCACGATCTCGTCGTAGCCGCCGACCTCTTCGAAGGTTCGCGACAAATGGTCGCCTGGATCCTCCTCGTAGCCGCGGGCATATTCCTTCCACGCGCGCGCGACCCGCGCCGGCGTGTCAAGCAGCCCCTCGCGGTCGGGATCATCGCCCGCCCAGCGGATCAACGTGCGCACCGCGTCGGCGACCTCGCCGGGCACGTCGGGCTTGCGCGGGTCAGATTTCATATTCGAGCCAAGCCTCCGCACGGGGAGCGTCGGCGCGACGGGTCGTCATCCGGTCGTGGAGCGCCTTGACGGTGCGGCCAGCCGTGTCGGTGAACAGGCCCGGCACCAGCGCGTGGACGATGCACGCGAGCCCCGCGGCGATCATCGTCGCCCCAATCGCGATCGCGCCCGCGCCATGCCCGGCCCAGCTCATGCCGAGCGCCCGCGGATGGGCGGTAAACAGGTCGGTGACGGGGACCGCTGTGGACGGATATCGCTGCTGGATCATGCTGCCGTGCTGCTCCGCTCATGTCGGTGGTGGCCCCGGAGAGACTCGAACCCCCGACCTTCGGTTTAGGAAACCGCTGCTCTATCCTGCTGAGCTACGGGGCCATGGTGCCCCCGATACGGCGGCGCGGGCGCGAGATCAAATGGTGGGAATCGGCCGCCGATGAGTCAGCGCCGGGACGCGCGAGCGCACCTCCCCGACGCGCGCGAGGTCGAGGTCGGCAAAGCCGAGCCGCGGTGCGTCGCCCTCGCCGAGATCGGTCAGCACCTCACCCCACGGGTCGACGACCAGGCTGTGGCCATAAGTCCGCCGGCCGTCATCGTGATGGCCGCCCTGCGCCGCCGCCACGACGAACAGGCCGGCCTCGATAGCGCGGGCGCGGAGCAGGATGTGCCAGTGCGCGCGGCCGGTCGGCACGGTGAAGGCGGCGGGCACGATGATCGTCTCCGCCCCCGCCTCGGCCAGCCGGGCGAACAAGGCGGGAAAGCGCAGGTCATAGCAGATCGTAAGGCCGAGCGTTCCGACCGGGGTGCCCCGGACAACGGTCGCCTGGTCCCCGGCTCGATAGCTGGCCGACTCGCGCCAACGCTCGCCCGTCGGCAGGTCGACGTCGAACAGGTGCATCTTGTCATAGCGGCCGCGGATTTCTCCCGCCGCATCGATCACGAACCCGCGATTGGCGAACAGCCCGCCGGACGCCTGCACGGCAAGCGAGCCGAGGCTGACCCACACACCGTTCCGCTCGGCGGCCGAGCGCACGGCGTTCAGCGTCGGGTCGTCCTCCTCGGCGACGACGCTCGCGGCGGCCCTCTCGCGGTTCGAGTCGAGCAGTCCCGACATCTCCGGCGTGAACAGCATCGCCGCGCCGCCCGCGGCAGCCGCGTCGACCGCCTCGACCAGCGCGGCGGCATTGACCGCCGGGTCGATGCCGCTCTGCGCCTGGTAGAGGGCGATCCTGACCATCAGGCCGCGAGCAGTTCGTCAAGCTTCCCTTGCCGCTCCAGCGCCATCAGATCGTCGCACCCGCCGATATGCTTCCCGCCGATGAAGATCTGCGGGACGGTCGTGCGGCCGCCGGCGCGCTGCACCATCTCCTCCTTGGCCCGTCCGCCACGGTCGACGCTGACCTCGTCGTGCTCGACCCCCTTGGTCGCGAGCAACTGCTTGGCGCGCAGGCAATAGGGACAGGTCGACTTGGTATAGATTTCCACTTTGGCCACTGGCTACTCCATGTTGGTTTTCGGGCCCCTAACGCGCGAACTGCGGAGCGCGCACCACGCGTGCCCAGCAGAGCAGCTCGATCCGTGCCGCGCCGCCGCGTTGCAGGGTTCGCGCACAGGCGTTGGCGGTGCTGCCGGTCGTGAGGACGTCGTCGACCAGCACGATCGTCCGGCCGGCGACATCCGCCTTGTCGCGCAGCGCGAAGGCGCCGGCGACGGTGCGCCGCCGCTGACTGAAGCTCATGCCCTTGAGCGGCGGAGTCGAGCGGGTGCGGCGGAGGAGGCGCGGCGCGACCGTGACGCCCCGCATCCGGCCGATCTCGCGCGCGATGAGCAGCGACTGATTGAAGCCGCGCACCGCCAGCCGTCCGCGGTGCAGCGGCACCGGCACCAGCATCGCGTCCGCGGGCAGGTTGCCGAGCAGCGGCCCCATGTAGCGCGCCATCGCCTTGGCGAGCGCGACCTTGCGGCCGTACTTGAGTCGGATCGCGAGCGTCCGCGGGATGTCGCCATAGGCCACTGCCGCGCGCGTCCGGGCGATCCGCGGTGGGCGGGCGAGGCAGCCGGCGCAAGTGCCGCTGTCGGTCGCCTCGAGCGGGATGCCGCAGGTCGTGCAGCCCCGCTCGCCGAGGAAATCGAGCGCGGTCCAGCACGGGACGCAGAAGCTGTGGAGCGTCTCGACGATGGTGCCGCAGCCGGGGCAGCGCGGCGGCAGGACGAGGTCGAGCAGCCAGCGGGCGCCACCCCGTGCCACGTTCGTGATGCGACCAACCTCCAGCGTGCTCGTCATCGCCCCCTCCGGCCGCCTTGTCGCGCGCCGTTCGGCGCCGCACAAGCGCCGCGATGGACCAGCCGCTGTTCGATCCCGCGCTGCTGCCGCTGCGCATCGCCCGCGCCCAGCGCATGGGGCGCGACGCCTTTCTTCACGAGCGCGCATTCGAGGAGTGCCTCGAGCGACTGGCCGGCGTGAACCGGCGCTTCCGTTCGGCGCTGGTCTATGGCCGTGCGGAACCGTCGTGGGCGGACCGCCTGCATGCCGCGGGTGTGGGCGACGTTGCCGTAGTCGAGCCCGGCACCGCCGACCCGCTGCCGACCGCGCCCGACCTGTGCCTCAGCATCGGTGCGCTCGACACTGCCGAGCCGCTGCCACCGCTGCTCGGGGCACTCGAATCGCTGCTCGCGCCCGACGCCTTGTTCATCGGCGCGCTTGCCGGCGGCGATTCGCTCCCGGCGCTGCGCACGGCGATGCGCGCGGCGGACCAGGTGCAGGGCGCCGCGGCCGCCCACGTTCACCCCCGCATCGACCCGCCCAGCTTCGCGGCCCTGCTCGCCGCCGCCGGCTTCGTGCAGCCGGTGGTCGACCTCGACCGGGTGCGGCTGCGCTACGCCAGCCTCGACGCGCTCGTACGCGATCTGAGGGGAATGGCGGCGACGAACCGGCTGGTCGAGCGGCCCCGTCGCCCTATCCTGCGGCAGGGCTTGGCGGCGGCGAGAGCCGCCTTCGAAGCACTGGCCGCGGACGGCCGCACAATCGAGACGATTGAGATCCTTCACTTTGCCGCCTGGACCGCCCCCGCGGCCGTCGAAAATGAAGGATCACCCGGCGTTAACTCCGCTTCCGGGAGGTTTCATTAACCCTGCCCCTTTAATTCCCGTCGCGTGGACGTGGACCAGAGGAGGGGAGCTTGACAGCTGTCCGGACAATGTTGCGCGCGCTCGCCGGAAGCGAGCGTGGAGCAACGGCAATCGAATATGGACTGATCGCGGCGCTCATCGTCATCGCGATGGTCGGCGGGCTGAGCGTGCTCGGTGCGGCGACGACGAATTCTTACACCAACCTCTCCAACAAAATGCCCTGAGCTCGCCGGGGCGTCTCAGGCGGGCGGGGCGCATCGATCCCTTCCTCTTGCCTCGCGCACCGCTTATGCCTCCTGCGGATGACAGAACAAGAACTGATCGCCGTCGCGCGGGCGGCGGCGCTCAAGGCCTACGCCCCCTACTCCGGCTTCTCGGTCGGGTGCGCGATCGAGAGCGTCGACGGCCCGGTCGTCACCGGCGCCAACATGGAGAACGCCTGCTATCGCCTGGGCGTCTGCGCCGAGCAGGCGGCGCTGACCGCAGCGCAGGCGGCCTTCGGCCTCGCCAACATCGCGCGGATCGCAGTCACGGGGGGCGACGGTTCGGGCCCGGCACTGACCGGGACCTCGCCCGTCACTCCGTGCGGAGGGTGCCGCCAGGCGATCCTCGAAGCCGCCCAACTCTCCGGCCGCGACATTGAGGTTATCTGCGCCAGCGGGAACGGCGCCGCGGTCGCGCTCCACCGCATCAGCACCTTGATCCCGCACGGGTTCGGGCCGGAGGATCTGCGCGAGTCGGCCTGAAGCGCGGGCGTTCCCGATCGCTGACACGACGAAGGGCCGCCGGCGCGTTTCCGCCGACGACCCTTCGCGAGTTCAGATCAGGAGCCTTCGATCAGGCCGCCTGGAGGACCCCGGCCGACTTGCGGCGGCGGCGCATGCTGAAGCCGACAGCGCCGAAACCGGCGAGCATCATCGCCCAGGTCGACGGCTCGGGAACACCCGACACGACGCCGCCACCGGTGATCTGAGTGGCGACGCCACCCGCATTGACGAACAGGTCGGCCACACTCAGCGTGAAGCTTCCGCCATTGTACGCGAACGTCTGCGCCGTATTGTCGAAGTTGACAAATACGCCGCCGGCGTTCCCCGACGAGACGCTGCCGCTGATGAGCGCGTTATAAGTTCCGGTTCCCGGAGTGGTGCCGGTTGGCAATGAGAAGGCAACGGCGAGCGTGAACGGGCTGTTGTACGTCATGCTGGTGCCCAACAGCGTGAACGTGCCGAGGTTTTCCGCAACGGACCCAATGCCGTACTGGCCGTTCGAGCTGCCCTGGGTGAACGCACCGCCGGTGAAGGTGAGACCACCGATCGTGGTGATGCCGAGCAAGTTCCCCGGGGTGCGAGCGACGGGCGTGCAGGCCACGCCGAAACAGCCCGTGGTCGTCCCCTGCAGGATGATGTCGGCAGCGCTCGCCGGCGACGCGGCGATAAACGTGGAGGCGATGACGGCACACGCCGTCAGCAAACTCTTCTTCATGTCCCAATACTCCCCAATGAAGTCGACAGGCCCCCGCCCTCGACCGGAGACCGAGCTATGGATTGACGTTAACTTTCCGTCAAACAACTTTATTAACCGGACTGTACCAGATTGGCACGCACCGGCAACAAACGTCCTGCCGGTGCGGGTCGAAGGCCATCGTTCGGCCGTTTGATGGCTCAGCCGTTCACGACCTCGGGACCGCTCTCTTCAGGCCAGTTTGATCTCGCGGAGGCGCTCGGCGAGGTAGTCGTGGGCGGTGATCGGCGGCCACTTGGGCTGCTCGCCAGCCGCCACGGTGCCCGGCAGCGCCTCGATCAGGAAATCGGGGCGGAAGTGGAGGAAGAAGGGCATCGAATAGCGCGCCCGGCTGGCACGATCGGGCGCCGGGTTGACGACCCGGTGCGTGGTAGAGCGGAGGCGGCCGTTGGTCAGCCGCTGCAGCATGTCGCCGATGTTGATCACCAGCTCGCCCTGCTTCGGCGAAACCGGAATCCAGCGGCCGTCGCCGGTCAGCAGTTCCAGCCCTGCCTCCTCGGCGCCGAGCAGCAGCGTGATGGTATTGATGTCCTCGTGCGCGCCGGCGCGGATGTGCTCACCGGTCGGCTCGGGCTGCGGCGGGTAGTGGAGCATGCGCAGCACCGAATTGCCGTCGCGCACGGTGTCGGTGAAATATTCCTCGTCCACCCCAAGGAAGCGGGCGATGGCGCGCAGCACGGTGACTCCGGTGCGGTCGAACGCGTCGTACAGTTCGAGGAAGGTCGCGCGGAAGCCGGGCAGTTCGTCGGGCCACACGTTGGGCGCCATCACCTCGGCGAAGCTGTGCCCGGGCGGCAACTCGCGGCCGACGTGCCAGAACTCCTTCAGATCGTGCGCCTTGTGGCCCTTGGCGGTCTCGACTCCGAACGGGGTGTAGCCGCGCGCGCCGCCGCCACCCGCGACGGCGTAGCGGCGCTTGACCGGGTCGGGCAGCGCGAACAGCGCGCGCGCCTGCTCCTCGGCGCGGTTGATCAGCGGCTGCGCGATGCCGTGGTCGGCGATGATCGCGAAGCCGGTGTCGACGAAGCTGCGGCCGATGCGGTCGGCGAAGGCGGCGGGGTCGCGGTCGGCGTCGGCCAGGCTGACGGAGGCAATGGTGTCGGTCATAGCGTCCCCTAACCGATCCGCGTCGGATGTTCGACTAGGCGATCAGCAGCCCCGCCAGCGCCGCGCTCATCAGGTTGGCGAGGCTGCCGGCGAGGAGCGCGCGCAGGCCGAGGCGGGCGATCACCGGGCGCTGGTTGGGCGCGAGCCCGCCGGTCACCGCCATCTGGATCGCGATCGAGCTGAAGTTGGCGAAGCCGCACAGCGCGAAGGTGACGATCCCCCGGCTGCGGTCGCTGAGCGCGGCGGCGGCGCCCTGGGCATTGCCGAGGTCGATGAAGGCGACGAACTCGTTGAGAACGATCTTGGTGCCGAACAGGCCGCCCGCGACCCCCGCCTCGCTCCACGGCACGCCGATGAGGTACATGACGGGCGCGAACAGCAGGCCGACCAGCTTTTGGAAGCTGAGGTCGGCCACGCCGAACCAATGCCCGACCCCGCCGAGCAGCCCGTTGGCGAGCGCGACCAGAGCGACGAAGGCGAGCACCATCGCGCCGACTGCGACGGCGAGCTTGACGCCGGTCTGCGCGCCCTGCGCCGCGGCCATGATGATGTTGGCCGGCCGCTCGCCCTCCTCGAACGTCTCGGCCACCGCGACGCGGTCTGGCGCTTCGCCGCCCTCAAGCGGCAACTGACCGTCCACCGGAGCGCCGTCGGGCATGACGATCTTGGCCATCAGGATGCCGCCGGGCGCCGACATGAACGCGGCGGCGAGGAGATAGGGCAGGTAGTGCGCGCCGAGCAGGCTGGCGTAGGCGGCGAGGATCGTGCCGGCCACGCCGGCCATGCCGACGGTCATGACCGTGAACAGCTGCGGAGGGGTCAGCGCGGCGAGATAAGGCCGGATGACGAGGGGCGATTCCGACTGGCCGACGAAGATGTTCGCCGCGGCGCTGAGGCTCTCGACCCGGCTGATGCCGGTGACGAGACCGATCGCGCCGCCGACCCAGCGGACGATCCGCTGCATGACGCCGAGGTAGTAGAGGATCGAGACCAGCGCGGCGAAGAAGATGATCACCGGCAGCGCGGCGATGGCGAAGGTGTTGGCGAGCGGGTTCTTCGCGGCTGGGCCGAACAGGAACTCGGTGCCCTTGCCAGCATAGCCGAGCAGGTCGGACACGCCCGACGCCATGCCCTGGATCGCGGCGACGCCCCACGGCGTGTAGAGGACGATGACCGCGATCCCGGCCTGCAGCGCGAACGCGGCGCCGACGACGCGCGGGCGGATGGCACGGCGGTCGGTCGAGAACGCCCACGCGATGGCGAGGATGAGCGCGATCCCGGCGAGGCCGAGCAGTCGAGAGTTCATTGCGACGCCGTCCCCGCCCCTACCAGACCATGCCTTGTGCGGCTTGGCGGCTCGCTTCGTCCAGCCTTTTGATCGCCTCTTCCGGGCTCGCCGCGACCAGCAGCTGCGCGCGCCGGCCGGGAGAGAGGAAGCCCGAGGCGGAGACATGGTCGAGGAAGCCGGTCAGCCCGTCCCAGAACCCGGCGATGTTGACCAGGCAGAACGGCTTGGCGTGATAGCCGAGCGCGTTCCACGTCCACGCCTCGAACGTTTCATCGAGCGTGCCGATGCCGCCGGGCAGGACGAGGAAGGCGTCGGCGAGCTCGGTCATCTTGGCCTTGCGCTCGTGCATGCCGCCGACGGTGTGGAGTTCGGTGAGGTCGGGATGCGCGACCTCGAGCGCGACCAGCGCCTCCGGGATCACGCCATAGGTCTTGCCGCCGCCGGCGCGGACGGTGTCGGCGACGATGCCCATCAGCCCGAGCCGACCGCCGCCGTAGACGAGGTCGAGGCCGCGCTCCACCATCGTCCGGCCGGTGGCCCGCGCGGCCTCGGCGAAGACCGGATCGGCGCCGCCGGCCGAACCGCAATAGACCGCGACCCGCTTCACGCGCGGACCAGCAGCTTGAGGTCGCGCTCGGGCCGCGCGCCGAAGTGCGAGATGATC
>CAXSDY010000084.1:0-10427 GCA_964235835.1 uncultured Sphingomonadaceae bacterium
GTGCGGTGACCTGCTCGGGCTTCTGCCCCTGCCGCTTGCGCCACACCTGGTCCGAACCGGTCTTGTTCGACACGAAGTAGAGCCACTCGCCATCGGCCGAATAGGCGGGCGAACTCTCGTCGACCGTCGGCGAGTTGAGCAGCCGCACCGGCGCCGCGCCCGGAATGGCGAGGTCGAGCGTGTAGATGTCGGTGTGCCGCTTGTTAGCAGTCAGGTCGGTGTCGCTCAGCTGATAGGCGACCCGGCGGCCATCGGGCGAGACCGTCGCCGACGCCAGCCGGTGCATCCGGTGCATGTCGGTCGCGGTCATCGGCCGCGCCGCGAGCGGCATCGGGCAGAGCAGCAGGGTCGCGGCGCACGCGAGGCGAGTCTTCAGGGACAACATACGGAGGAAGCTAGCAAATCCCGGGCGCCGCGCAACTGCTCGCCTGGCATCGCTGCGAATCTACAGCGGCGTGCCGGTGATCCGCCCGATCTCGCGCCGGACATGGTCGTCGACGATGTCGGACAGATGCGCGTCGAGCCATTCCTTGAGCATCGGCCGGACCATCTCGCGGACCATGGCCTCGAACGGATTGACCTGGGGCGGGGGCGGCGCGGACGCGGCGACTTCCTGGAGCGCGGCGAGCTTCTGCCGGCTCGCGTCGACCGCCTCATCCGACGCGAGCGGCGGGCCGAGGTCCACGGGGGGAGGCGGCGGAGGCGGCGGCGGCGTGTCCTCAACGAGCGGCTCATCCAATTCAAGCACGTCGTCGCCGTGCTCGTCGGTGTCGTTGTCGGCTTCCACCAGCGGCGGCGGAGCGGCCGCGCGCAGTTCCTTTTCCTCCGCGATCACTTTCTTGATCGAGGCGAGGATGTCTTCCATCGACGGTTCGCGAGCGCCCTGCATGGCGCGTGTATCGCCTATCGCCGCGGCGCTGTCACGCCCTGCGGCGCGGGCGGACCGACCACCGGCTGTTCGCCCGGGCTGACGGTGCGGGTCGAAAGCGGCCGCGCGTTGGGATCACTCGCCCAGTCGTTGATGTTGCGCGCGACGCGCCGGTAATTGCCGAGCGGGTCATAGAGCGGCCCGCCCTCGAGCCCGAGCGTGTCCGCCTGCGCCTGCCCCATCGCGTTGAGCAGCTGGAAGCCGGCGACATAGGCGTCGTGCCGCGCCGCGACGAGCTGGACCTGCGAATTGAGCAGCTCCTGCTCGGCGTTCAGCACGTCGAGCACGGTGCGTGTCCCCACGCTGCGTTCCGCCCGGGCGCCTTCCAGGGCCAGCTGGTTGGCACGGACCGCGACGAGGTTGGAGGTGATCGCGCTCTGCGCCGAGGCATAGGTGGCGAAGGAGGATCGGGACGCCGAGATGACCGCGCGCTCGGTGCCGATCGCCTGCTCCAGCACCTGGCCCTGGATCGCCTGGGCCTGGCGGATGCGCGCGGCGGGTGCGCCGCCCTGATAGAGCGGGACGCGGGCCTGGACCCCGACCCCGGTGGCCGTCGTGCTGTTCGGTGCGAACGGACTGCCGAATTGCTGCTCGGCCGTGCCGAGATAATTCGTGTAGCGCCCGTTGCCGACCGCCGACAGGCTCGGCAGGCGGCTCGCCCGGGCGACGTTGATGTCATAGCCGGCAGCACGCTCCTGGCGGACCAGGGCGATGATGTCGGGATTGTAAACCAGCGCGATCTGCACCGCCTCGTCAGGCGTCTGCGGCAGTGGCGGCAGCGGCGGCGGCGCGGCGAGCACCCCGGCTGTCTGGCCGATCACCCTCCGGTAATTCTCCTCGCTCGCCGTCAGTCGACCCTGCGCGGAAACGAGCTGCGAGCGGCCCAGCGCGAGCCGCGCTTCGGACTGCGCCACGTCGGTCCGCGTGAGGTCGCCGATCCTGAACCGGTCGCTGGTCGCGGTCAGGTTGGTCTGCAGCACCTCGACGTTGTTACGGTTGAGGTCGACGATCGCGCGGTCGCGGATCACGTCCATGTAGGCGGTCACCGCGTCCACGAACGTGTCGCCCTCGACCGCGCGCAGCGTGTAGCGCCCGGCGTCGAAGCGAGCCTCTGCGGCACGGATGCTGTTGCGCACCCCGCCGCCGTTGAACAGCGGGTAGCTGACGTCGATCCCCGCCGACAGGTTGCGGCCGTTGCCGCCGCCGGTGCGGGTGAGGTCCTGGTTGACGCCGGCGGTGCCGCTGACCTGCGGCCGGTTCGCCGCGCGGGCGATGGCGACGTTGGCGTCGGTCGCGCGCAGCGCCTGGCGCTGCGCCGTAATCGTCGGATTGACGCGATACGTCGCGACCAGCGCCTCGCGCAACGTGTCGGCCGCGGCCGGACTGGCGAGCAGTGCGGCAAGGATGAGCGCAAGCGGGCGGGCCGTGGAAATCGAACGCGTCATGAAGGCATCTCGCAGGTCTTAGAAGGTGAACGCGGGAGCGCGCGCAAACCCCGGAAGGGGCGGAATCTCGCTGTCGGCGAAGCGGGTGTAGCCGATCAGCTGGCCGACCTTGCGCCCGATCGTCAGGCGCGTGACCTCGCCGCTGGTCAGCAGCGCCGTGACCAGCCGGCCGCCGGGCCGGAGCGCGTCAGCGAGGGCCGGCGGCACTTCCGGGATCGCGCCCTCGATCAGGATGAGGTCGAACGGGCCTTCCGGCGCCGTGCCGCCGAGGAACTCGGCAGCGGGCAGCGTGGTGACGTCAAGGCCGATGTGGCGCAGCACGGCGGCCGCGTAGCCCGGCGCCGGCGCGACGACGAGCGCGCGCTCGCCGGCCATGGGTGCCGCAGCCGTCAGCAGCCGCGCGAGCGGCGCCGGCGGGATCATCACCCCGCCGTCGACCGGGATCGAACGGTCCGAATAGGCCAGAGTCCGAGCCTCCGCCGGCACGAACTTCTCGCGCCGCACACGCGCCATCGCCCCTAGCACCGCCGGGTCCGTGACGCCCTGCGGGCGAAGCTGGCTGTCGATCATCGCCCGCCGGGCGCGGTCGCTATGCTGCATGTCGGGCTCGTCGCTCACTGCTGTTGTATGGATCTAACACAGCTTGGGTTCAAGCCGGTCATAGTCCGCCGCAGTGCGTTTGGCCAATGCGCGCGCGCCGCCGCCGGTCGAAAGGCACGGCAACGGTCTTCCGCGCGGCCCGCTCGCTTGACGAACATATAAAGATATCCTTATGTCGGCACATGTCCACGTTGATGGAAATGTTCCGGGCGCTCGCCGACCCGTCGCGGCTGCGCATCGTCGAGCTGCTGCGCGCGATGGAGCTGTCGGTCGGCGAGATCGCACAAGTGCTCGGCCAGAGCCAGCCGCGCGTGTCGCGCCATATCAAGGTGCTGGTCGACGCCGGGCTGGCCCTGCGCCGGCGAGAGGGCAGCTCGATCTTCCTCACCCCTGCCCCGTCTGCCGTTGCCGTGCCGCTGTTCAACCTGCTCGACGCCGCGAACGGCCAGGAGGGCGATCACTGGGCCCGTGCCGACCGCGTGCGGCTCGAGGCGGTCCGCGCCGACCGGACCGCCGCGGCGGAACGCTGGTTCGCCCAGCACGCCAGCGAGTGGGACAAGATCCGCTCGCTCCACGTTCCCGAAGCCGACGTCGAGGCGGCGATGGCCGACCTGCTCGGCGGCGAGCTCGGCCGGCTGGTCGACATCGGCACCGGCACGGGGCGGATTCTCGAACTGCTCGGGCCCGCCGCGAACCAGGCGATCGGCATCGACCGCAGCCCCGACATGCTGCGCATCGCGCGCGCCAAGCTCGACGGGCGCCCGTACGAACTGCGCCAGGGCGACATCAACGCGCTCCAGCTGCCCGATGCCAGCGCCGACACGATCACGCTCCACCAAGTGCTCCACTTCCTGCCCGCGCCCGCGAGCGCCATCGCCGAATGCGCCCGGCTGCTGGACGATGGCGGCACCTTGCTGATCGTCGACTTCGCGTCGCACGAGCGCGAGGAGCTGCGGCTCGATCATGCGCATGCGCGGCTCGGCTTCTCGGACGAGCAGATCCGCGGCTGGCTGACGGCGGCGGGGCTGACGCTGAGCGACACGCGGACGCTCGAAGGTGGCGAATTGACGATCAAGCTGTGGCGCGCCGAGCGCCCCAGCACTTCCAGGAGCGCGGCGAAGGTGAAGGCAGCGTGACGAACCATCAAGATCATCCCACCGGCGCCACCCGGCCCAACGGCGGCGCGCCGCTCTACGCCGACCTCGACGGCGACATCGGCGTGTCGTTCGAATTCTTCCCGCCCAAGTCGGAGAAGATGGAGCTGCAGCTGTGGGAGGCGATCCAGACGCTCGCCCCGCTCACGCCGCGGTTTGTTTCGGTGACCTACGGCGCCGGCGGATCGACCCGCGAGCGGACCCATGCGACCGTCGCGCGGATTGAGCGCGAGACCCCGCTCGCCGCTGCCGCGCACCTCACCTGCGTCGAGGCGTCGCGCGCCGAGATCGACGCGGTCGCCGAGGAATATTGGGCCGCCGGCGTGCGCCACATCGTCGCGCTACGCGGCGATCCGCCGGTCGCGGGCGAGCCGTTCCGCGCGCACCCACAGGGCTACGCCAACGCCGCCGACCTCGTCGCCGGCCTCAAGCGGCTTCACCCGTTCGACATCAGCGTCGCCGCCTATCCCGAGATGCATCCGGAGGCGGGCACTCAGCAGGCCGACCTCGACAATTTGAAGCGCAAGATCGACGCCGGCGCGACCCGGGCGATCTCGCAATTCTTCTTCACGCCCGACTGCTTCTTCCGCTTTCGCGATGCGGCGGCGGCGGCGGGGATCGACGCCGAGATCGTGCCGGGCATCCTGCCGGTGACCAACGTCGCCCAGACCCGCAAGTTCGCCGGCCTGTGCGGCGCGGCAATCCCCGGCTGGATGGACCGGTTGTTCGAAGGGCTCGACGACCTGCCCGCCGCGCGTCAGCTGGTCTCCGCGACGATCGGCGCGGAGCTGTGCCGTCAGCTCTATGCCGGCGGCGTGCGCAACTTCCACTTCTACACGTTGAACCGCGCTGAACTCGCCTATGCGATCTGCCACCTGCTCGGCGTTCGCCCGCAACACGGCGCGCGGGAGCAGGCGGCGTGACCGTGACCCCGTCCGCCGCAGCCGCCCGGTTCCGTGCCGAAGCGGCCCAGCGCATCCTCATCACCGACGGCGCGTTCGGGACGATGGTCCAGACCTATGGGCTCGACGAGGCCGCCTATCGCGGGTCGATCGACACCGGCCACGACCAGAAGGGCAACAACGACCTGCTGTCGCTGAGCCGCCCAGACATCGTCCGGGCGATCACCGACTCCTATCTTGCGGCAGGGTCCGACATCGTCTCGACCAACACGTTCAACGCCAACGCGATCAGCCAGGCGGATTATGGCGCCGAAGCGATGGTGCGCGAACTCAACGTCGCCTCCGCCCAGATCGCGCGTCAGGCGGCCGATGCGGCGCAGGCCGCGACCGGTGTGCCGCGGTTCGTCGCCGGCGCGCTCGGGCCGACCAACAAGACGCTGTCGCTGTCGCCAGACGTCAACGATCCGGGCTACCGCGCGATCACGTTCGACGCGCTGAAGGACGTCTATCGCGAGCAGGTCGAGGCGCTGGTCGAGGGCGGGGTCGACTTCATCCTGATCGAGACGATCTTCGACACGTTGAACGCCAAGGCTGGCATCTTCGCGACGCTTGAGGCGCAGGAAGCGCTCGGCCGCGAGCTGCCGCTGATGATCAGCTTCACCATGACCGATCGCACCGGACGCAACCTGTCGGGTCATTCGGTCGAAAGCTTCTGGGCCAGCGTGCGCCACGCGCGGCCGCTGACGATCGGCGTCAACTGCTCGTTCGGCGCGCCCGACCTGCGGCCCCACGTCGCCGTGCTGTCGGGCGCCGCCGACGCGCTGCTGATGGCCTATCCCAACGCCGGCCTGCCTAACGAGCTGGGCGAGTACGACGAGCAGCCCGAGACGACCGGCGGCTTCATGCGCGAGTGGGCCGACCAGGGCCTGGTCAACGTCGTCGGCGGCTGCTGCGGGACGACGCCGCGGCACATCGAGGCGATGGCGCTGGCCGTCGCCGGGCGCCCGCCGCGGGCCGTCCCTGCTGCTCGGCCCGAAACGCTTCTGGCGGGCATCGACCCGATGCGTATCGCTGCCTGAACATGCAGAACCAATGGCAAGTGCGACCGGCGGAAGCCGGAGACGCGGAGGCGCTTTCGCTAATCGGCGGGGCGACCTTCCTCGAAACCTTCGCAGGTATTTTGGACGGCGCAGCGATCGTCGCTCACTGCAAGGCGAAGCACAGCACGGAATTCTACAGCGCCGCGTTGGGAGGACATGGCATGCATGCGTGGCTCGCCCAATCGGGAATGGGACACGCTCCGATCGGCTTCGCTCTGGTTGGAAGGCCTGATCTGCCGGGTAGCGAAGAAGGCGATGTCGAACTGAAGCGGATCTACGCATTGTCGCGCTTCCATGGGGCCGGCCTGGGAGCGAACTGCTTCGGCAAGTCATCGCTCGGGCGGAAAAGAGCGGGCGTCGACTCCTGCTCGGCGTCTACGCTGGCAACAGCCGGGCGATCGCATTCTACCGCAAGCAGGGATTCCAGAAGATTGCCGACCGACGGTTCGATGTCGGAGGCACTCTCTATGACGACATCGTATTCGCCCGTGCGCTCGCCTGAGTCGAATAGGTTGCAAGGACCTGCCACTTGAACAAGCTGACTGCCGCCCGGTTCGTCAATATTGGCGAGCGCACCAACGTGACCGGATCGGCCGCGTTCAAAAAGCTGATCCTGGCGGGCGACTACACGCGCGCCGTCGAGGTCGCGCGGCAGCAGGTCGAGAATGGCGCGCAGATCGTCGACGTCAACATGGACGAAGGGCTGCTCGACGCCGAGTTCGCGATGACCACCTTCCTCAAGCTGATCGGCGCCGAGCCCGACATCGCGCGCGTGCCGATCATGATCGATTCGTCGAAATGGTCGGTGATCGAGGCGGGGCTGAAGGTCGTCTCGGGCAAGCCGATCGTCAATTCGATCAGCATGAAGGAGGGCGAGGACGCGTTCCTGGGCCAGGCGCGCAAGATCATGGCCTATGGCGCCGCGACCGTCGTCATGGCGTTCGACGAGACGGGCCAGGCCGACACCGCCCAGCGCAAGATCGAGATCTGCGAGCGCGCGTACAAGCTGCTGACCGGCATCGGCTTCCCGCCCGAGGACATTATCTTCGATCCCAACATCTTCGCCGTCGCGACCGGGATCGACGAGCATCGCCGCTACGCGATCGACTTCATCGAGGGCTGCCGCGAGATCAAGGCGCGCTGCCCGCACGTCCATATCTCGGGCGGCGTGTCGAACCTGTCCTTCTCGTTCCGCGGCAACGAGCCGGTGCGCCGCGCAATGCACAGCGTGTTCCTCTACCATGCCATCCAGGCGGGCATGGACATGGGCATCGTCAACGCCGGCCAGCTCGACGTCTACGACGCGATCGACGCCGAGCTGCGCGAGGCGTGCGAGGACGTCATCTGGGACCGGCGCGAGGATGCCACGGACCGGCTGATCACGCTCGCCGAACGCTATCGCGGGACCGATGCGGTGGCCGAGAAGCAGGCCGAGGAATGGCGCGGCTGGCCCGTCGCGCGGCGGCTGGAGCATGCGCTGGTCAAGGGCATCGACGCGTTCGTGGTCGAGGACACCGAGGAAGCGCGGCTCATCGCGCCCCGGCCGATCGAGGTCATCGAAGGCCCGCTGATGGACGGCATGAACGTCGTCGGCGACCTGTTCGGGTCGGGCAAGATGTTCCTGCCGCAGGTCGTCAAGTCGGCCCGCGTGATGAAGAAGGCCGTCGCGCACCTCCTGCCCTACATCGAGGCCGCCAAGGACCCCAATGCCCGCGGCAAGGGCAAGATCATCATGGCGACCGTCAAGGGCGACGTCCACGACATCGGCAAGAACATCGTCGGCGTCGTCCTGCAGTGCAACGGGTTCGAGATCGTCGACCTGGGCGTGATGGTCCCGTGGACCCGGATCCTCGAGACCGCGATCGCCGAGGACGCAGACATCATCGGCCTGTCGGGACTGATCACGCCATCGCTCGACGAGATGGTCACGGTCGCCGAGGAGATGAAGCGCGCCGGCTTCAAGCTGCCGCTGCTGATCGGCGGCGCGACGACGTCGAAGGTCCACACCGCCATCCGCATCGACCCGGCCTACGATGGCCCGGTGATCCACGTCGTCGACGCCAGCCGCGCGGTCGGCGTCGCGACCAACCTCGTCAGCGACACCGGCCTTGCCGACTATGTCGACGGGATCAAGGCCGACTATCTCCACGTCCGCGAGACCCGCGAGGGCAAGGGCCAGAACGCCCTGCTGCCGATCGCCGACGCGCGCGCCAATGCCTTCCCGGCCGACATGCACCTGCGCCCGCCGGCGCCGGTGCAACCCGGCCTGCACCGCTTCGATCGCTGGCCGCTGGAGGATCTGCGCGGGGTGATCGACTGGACGCCCTTCTTCCGCGCGTGGGAACTCGCCGGCAATTATCCCGCGATCCTCAGCGACCACGTCGTCGGCGAGAGCGCGACGAGCCTGTTCGCCGATGCCAACGCCATGCTCGACCGCATCATCGCCGAGGGCTGGCTGACCCCGCGGGGCAGCGTCGGCCTGTGGCCGTGCCGCCGCGATGGCGACGACGTGATTATACACACCGACGACGAGCGCAACATCCGCCTGCCCTTCCTGCGCCAGCAGATCGCCAAGCGCGCCGGTCGGCCGAACATGTGCCTGGCCGATTTCGTCAGCGAGGCGGGCGACTGGATCGGCGGCTTCGCGGTCGGCATCCACGGCATCGACGAGCACAGCGCGCGCTTCCTCGCCGACAAGGACGATTATTCGGACATCCTGCTCAAGGCGCTCGCCGACCGTCTGGCCGAAGCCTTCGCCGAGCGGCTGCACCAGCACATGCGCACCACCCTGTGGGGCTATGCACCGGGCGAGCAACTGACCAACGAAGCGCTGATCAAGGAGGAATATTTCGGGATCCGGCCGGCGCCGGGCTACCCCGCCTGCCCCGACCACAGCCTGAAACCGGTGCTGTTCGACCTGCTGGGCGGGACCGAGGCGACCGGGATCACGCTGACCGAGAGCTTCGCCATGCTGCCGACCTCGGCCGTGTCGGGCTTCTACTTCGCCCATCCTGAGGCGTCCTACTTCGGCGTGGCGCGGATCGGCGAGGACCAGTTGGCGGATTATGCGGAGCGGCGCGGCGTGCCGCTGGACGAGACGCGCCGCTGGCTCCGGCCAAACCTCGACTAAACCCCTGGCTCATTTGACTTCGCTTCACCGCTTATATAACGACTTCCTTATATCTCTATCTCTCCGCTCCAACTTACTGGGTGCTTATGCGCAGCAGCTATTTGTTCACGTCCGAATCCGTTTCCGAAGGCCACCCCGACAAGGTCGCCGACCAGATCAGCGACGCCATCGTTGACCTGTTCCTGGGCAAGGATCCGGAGGCGCGCATCGCCTGCGAGACGCTGACCACGACCAATCTCGTCGTCCTCGCCGGGGAAATCCGCGGCCAGGGGATCATGGACGAGGCGGGCCAGTGGGCCCCCGGCGTTCCCGAGGAAGTCGAACAGGCGGCGCGCGATACCGTCAAGCGGATCGGCTATGAGCAGGCCGGCTTCCACTGGCAGAACTTCGAGTTCATCAACCGCCTCCACCCGCAGTCGGCGCACATCGCCCAGGGCGTCGACGCGACCGGCAACAAGGACGAGGGCGCCGGCGACCAGGGCATCATGTTCGGCTATGCCACGGACGACACGCCCGAACTGCTGCCTGCCACGCTCTACTACAGCCACAAGATCCTCGAGCGGATGGCGCAGGACCGTCACTCCGGCGCCGCCCCGTTCCTCGAGCCCGACGCCAAGAGCCAGGTCACCCTGCGCTACGAGGAGAGCCGGCCGATCGCCGCGACCGCGATCGTCGTCTCGACCCAGCATGGCGCAGGCTACGACACGGGCGACAAGGAGGCCGAGCTCCACGCCTATGTGAAGCGGGTCGTCGCCGACATCCTCCCGGCCGAGTTGCTGTCGGACGAGACCGTCTATCACATCAACCCGACCGGCAGCTTCGAGATCGGCGGGCCGGACGGCGACGCCGGCGTGACCGGGCGCAAGATCATCGTCGACACCTATGGCGGAGCGGCCCCGCATGGCGGCGGCGCGTTCAGCGGCAAGGACCCGACCAAGGTCGACCGCTCGGCCGCGTACATGGCGCGCTATCTCGCCAAGAACATCGTCGCCGCCGGGCTCGCCACGCGCTGCACGATCCAGCTCGCCTATGCGATCGGCGTGTCCGAGCCGCTGTCGCTCTATGTCGACAGCCACGGTACGGGGACGGTCGGCGACGACGAGCTCGAAACCGCGATCGGCAAGATCGACGCGCTCGGCGGCCTGACCCCGCGCGGCATCCGCACGCA
>CAXSDY010000085.1:0-10394 GCA_964235835.1 uncultured Sphingomonadaceae bacterium
GCGACCGTCGCCGTCGTCAGCCCGGCGATCGAGATGATGTCCCCGGCGACGGCCTCGTCGACCGGAACGCGGTCGAGCCCGCGGAACGCCATGATCTTCGACGCGCGGCCGGTCTCGACCACCTTGCCTTCGGGGCTGAGCGCATGGATCGGCGAGTTGGTCTTGATCGAACCGGACGCAACCAGCCCGGTGAGGATGCGGCCGACGAAATTGTCGCGGTCGAGCAGAGTCACGAGGAATTTGAACGGGCCGTCCGGGTCGGCCGACGGCGCGGGCACGTGACTGACGATGGTCTCGAACAGCGGCTTGAGGTCGCCCGAGCGAACGTCGTCACCCGGGCCCGCATAACCGTTGCGCCCGCTCGCGTAGAGCACCGGGAAATCGAGTTGTTCGTCATTGGCCTCGAGCAGCACGAACAGGTCGAACACCTCGTCGAGCACTTCCTGCGGCCGCGCGTCTGGCCGGTCGATCTTGTTGACCACGACGATCGGCTTGAGGCCGAGCGCCAGCGCCTTGCCGGTCACGAACTTGGTCTGCGGCATCGGCCCCTCGGCCGCGTCGACCAGCAGGATCACGCCGTCGACCATGGAGAGGATGCGCTCGACCTCGCCGCCGAAATCGGCGTGGCCCGGCGTGTCGACGATGTTGATGTGGGTCGTCGTCCCGTCCGCGCCCGGCCACTCGACCGACGTGCACTTGGCCAGGATGGTGATCCCGCGCTCCTTCTCGAGGTCGTTCGAGTCCATCGCCCGCTCTTCGACGCGCTGGTTTTCGCGGAAGGTGCCGGACTGGCGGAACAGCTGGTCGACGAGGGTCGTCTTGCCGTGATCGACGTGGGCGATGATCGCCACGTTGCGTGAGGACATGAGAATTTTCCGAGGGAGAAGAGAAGCGGCGCCCTTAGCCGAAGTGGTGCGCTGCAGCAACCCGGGTGGGCGGTGGTCTGGCGAGCGGGTGAGGTTGCGAGAGACCGGGTTCGGACAAGCTTATGTCCGCTCTCGACTCGGTGCGATCATCCAGTGTGTTTGGCCTGCGCCGCTGGCTGGTACGTTCGGTTGCGGCGGATGAACCGTGATGTAAGCTCTGTCGGGTGAGTTTACGCGCCCTCCTTGCCAGAACTTCGCTTCTTCCCGGACTTCTCATTGGCTGCTCATCAGCAACGGAGTTCACCGCAACGCCGTGGCAAGCGTCGCCGAACGGCGAATGGCTGACGCGAGTGGCTCGATACGACACGGCCGAACCCGGAAATAATAGTCTCTACGAGACGGTTGAACTGAAGCGTAGCACGACCAGCAAAGGGCTAACGCTACTTACGCTTGGTGAAGGTTCTGTGCTGCCAGACCGGCTTGAAGGCGCTCCAAATATAACGATGCGCTGGCGCGATCCGACTCATCTAGAGCTTGCGTATCGGGCGGGCCACGTGGTGCACAAGCTCGGCAAAGCAGCAGACGTGGTCGTGGAAACTCGTCGCTCAGATGAGGCGCAGAACGACGCCTGAGGCATTTTCAACCAAGGCCGGATGTTGCTTCCGGCTCTTCCCACAACTCGAGCGAATTGCCTTCCGGGTCGCAGATACGGGCGAACCGGCCGAGGTCGGGGTGGTCCCACTCGGCCCTCGTCTCGACGGCGATCCCGGCGCTCGTCAGAGTCCCGATCATCCCCGCGAGGCCGCTGACCCGCAGGTTGAGCATGAACGCCTTGTCCGCCGCGAAATAGTCGGTGTCGGCAGCGAACGGCGCGAAGGCGACCGGTCCGCCCTGGGCCATCCAGCACCCCGCGCTCGGCGCTCCCGCCCCCTCGGCCGCGCACCCCGCGCCCATGCCGAGATGCTCGCGATACCATTCCGCCAACGCCTCCGGGTCTCGCGCCCGAAAAAATAGTCCGCCGATCCCAAGCACCCCCATCGCAACCTCCGTGCCGACTCACCCGCCCTCTACAGCAGGTTACGTCAGACGCGATGATGTGCTGTTCGAGAGTGATCGTCGCCACACGCGCACCTGGCAGGGCGCGCCGTGCGACGATAGATGTCGGCTACTCGATCCCCGGTTCTTCGTCCGCCAGCGTGCCTGGTGAGGCCTGTCCCACGAACGGCTCGACCGTGCCTTTGAGCTTGAGCGTCATCGGGTTGCCCTTGCGGTCGCGGCTGCGGCCGGCGGCGACCTTGATCCAGCCTTCCGAGACGCAATATTCCTCGACGTTGGTCTTCTCGACGCCGTTGAAGTTGATCCGCACGCCGCGCTGCAGCAGATCGCCGTCGAAGTGCGGGCTGCGCGGGTCGAGCGAGAGGCGGTCGGGCATCGCCGCGGCACCGGGCGCCGGGATGTCGGGACTCGGTTCGGGCGCGGCGGGCATTTCGGACATGGCGCGCCCCTAGGCCTGTAAGCGCGCAGCGGTCAACGACTTGAGTTATAGGGGTTTGACGAACATTCGCGCTGCCCGTTGCCAAGCGTCGGCGGGGCCGCCAATCAGGGGCCTGCCTCCTGCCCCGGAACCCCCATGCGCCGTCTGTTGCTGCTCGCTGCCGTCACCTTCCTCACCGCCGCGCAAGCGCCGGCACCGACGCCGCCCGTCGCCTTGCCGCCGCAACCCGGCAGCGCCGAGCCGCTGACCCAGGCCAAGCCCGACAACATCCCGTCCGCGCCCAAGGCGAGCGGCGCCAGGCCGGGCAAGTGGGAGGTGGCGGCGCGCCACGGTCCCGGCCACGACGCGCCGATCGACACGCGCCGGGGCACGTGGATGAGCCTCGACGTCTCGCCCGACGGGCGCGAGATCGCGTTCGACCTGCTCGGCGATCTCTACACCATTCCGATCTCCGGCGGCGAGGCTCGGGCGCTGACGACGGGCGGCGCCTGGGACATGCAGCCGCGCTATTCGCCGAACGGGCGCGAGATCGCCTTCACCTCGGACCGCGGCGGCGGCGACAATATCTGGGTGATGAACCGCGACGGCTCCGCCCCGCGCGCGATCACCCACGAGACGTTCCGCCTGCTCAACCAGCCCGACTGGTCGCCCGACGGCAACATGATCGTCGCGCGCAAGCACTTCACCTCGGCCCGTTCGCTCGGCGCGGGCGAGATGTGGCTCTATCACCGCAGCGGCATCGGCAGCGGCGTCGAGATGACCAAGGCGCGCACCAAGCAGAAGGACAGCAACGAGCCCGCCTTCTCGCCCGACGGACGCATGCTCTACTTCTCCGACGACGCGACGCCCGGCGGCATCTTCGAGTATAACAAAGACCCCAACGGGCAAATCTTCGTCATCCAGCGGCTGAACCGCGACACCGGGGAAGTCGAACCGTTCGTCACCGGCCCCGGCGGCGCGGTTCGCCCGACCCCCTCGCCCGACGGCAGGAGCCTCGCCTTCATCCGGCGCGTGCGGGGCAAGTCGACCCTGATGCTGCTCGATCTCGCCTCTGGCCGGATTACCCCGCTGACCGACACGCTCGACCGCGACATGCAGGAGACCTGGTCGATCCAGGGCCTCTATCCGGGGATGAGCTGGACGCCAGACAATCGCTCGCTGGTTTACTGGGCCGGCGGCGGCCTGCACCGCATCGACGTTGGGTCGCGCGCCATCGCCGACATCCCGTTCCACGTCACGGGCACGCGCTTCGTCGAGGACGCGCTGCGGCAGGAGAAGCAGGTCGGGTCCGACCGCTTCGACGTCCGGATGACCCGCTACGCCCAGGCCAGCCCCGACGGCCGGCGCATCCTGTTCGAGGCGCTCGGGCACTTGTGGATCAAGGACACGCCGGGCGGCGCCGCCCACCGCCTGACGCGCGCCGCGGAGTTCGAGACCTATCCGACCTTCTCCCGCGACGGCCGGCAGATCGCCTACGTATCGTGGGACGACGATAAGGCCGGGCGAGTGATGGTCGTGCCCGCGAGCGGCGGCACCGGCCGCGCGGTCACGCCGGAGCCGGGGCACTATTACGAGCCCGCCTTCTCGCCGGACGGGCAGGCCGTCGCCTATCGTAAGGGCAGCGACGGCTATCTGACGACGCCGCTGTGGGCGCGCGATCCGGGGCTGTACGTCGTCGCGGTGCGCGGAGGCACGCCGAAGAAAGTGTCGAAGTCGGGCAGCCAGCCGCAGTTCGGCGCGACCGGCGACCGCCTGTTCTTCATGGACGACGGCGACGACGAAAAGCATCTGCTCAAGTCGGTCGAGCTATCGGGCGCCAACCCGATGACCCACCTCGTTTCGACGAATGCGGCGAGCTTCGCCCTCTCGCCCGACGAGCAGTTCCTCGCCTGGACCGAGCGCTACCAGGCCTATGTCATGCCGTTCACCCGCGCCGGTCGCTCGGTCGACATCGCGCCGGACGGGACCGCGATGCCCCAGGCGCGCGTCTCGGCCGACGCCGGCGACTGGCTCCATTGGTCGGGCGACGGGCGCACCTTGTACTGGACCCAGGGACCCGACCTGTACGCCAAGCGGCTCGGCGCCAGCGGGGACTTCACCGGCAAGGACAAGGCGCCCCCCGCCGTCTTCGCCCACCTCGGCTTCTCGGCTCCGGTCGCGAGGCCCGACGGCGTGGTCGCGCTGACCGGCGCGCGGATCGTGACGATGGGCGCGGCCGGCGTGATCGACAGCGGTACGATCGTCATCGCGCGGGACCGCATCGCCGCGGTCGGGCCTGCGGCATCCGTCGTCATCCCCGCAGGCGCGCGGCGCATCGACGTCATCGGCAAGACGATCATCCCGGGCTTGATCGACGCGCATTGGCACGGGCCGCACGGCGCGGACGGGCTCATCCCGCAGCAGAACTGGGCCTATGACGCGGCGCTGGCCTATGGCGTCACGACGATCCATGATCCTTCAGCGTCGACGCAGGAAGTGTTCGCCTCGTCCGAGCTGCAGCGCGCCGGCCTGATCCTTGGCCCGCGGGTCTTCTCGACCGGCACGATCCTCTATGGCGCGACAACCCCGTTCACCGCCGAGATCAACAGCCTGGACGACGCACTGACTCACTTGCGCCGGCTCAAGGCCTCCGGCGCCTGGTCGGTCAAGAGCTATAGCCAGCCGCGCCGCGACCAGCGCCAGATGATCATCGAGGCCGCCCGCCAGCTCGGCATGGAGGTCGTGCCCGAGGGCGGATCGCTGTTCGAGATGGACATGACCCTGATCGCCGACGGCCACACGACGATCGAACATGCCCTGCCCGTCCAGCACATCTACGACGACGTGCTGCAGTATTGGACAGGGTCCGGGACGGCGTGGACCCCGACGCTGGTCGTCGCCTACGGCGGGCCGTTCGGCGAGAATTACTGGTACCAGCGGATGCCGGTGTGGAACCAGCCGATCCTCTCGCGCTGGGTGCCGCGCCCGCTACTCGACGCGCGTAGTCGCCGCCCGGTGCAGAACCCGCCCGTGGAAGACAATGTGCTCGACGTCGCGCGCCAGGCGAAGAGGGTCGGCGACCTCGGCATTCCCATCTCGATTGGCGGCCACGGTCAGCGCGAGGGGCTCGGCGCGCACTGGGACATGTGGACGTTTGCGCTCGGCGGCATGACCAATATGGAGGCGCTGCGGACCGGCACGATCAACCCCGCCCGCGCGCTCGGCCTCAATCGCGATCTCGGCAGCCTGGAGGCCGGCAAGCTCGCCGACGTGGTCGTGCTCGACGCCAACCCGCTCGACGACATTCGCAACAGCGACAAGGTCGCGATGACGATGATTGGCGGTCGCCTGCTCGACAGTGACCTCCAGACGATCGCCGGCGGAACCGGGGCGAGGCGTCGCCGTCTGTGGTTCGACGCGACCGCCGGCGCCGCCTACAGCGCCGGGGCGAGCGCAGGGGTGGAGCAGGACGATTAGGCCGGTCGCCGGGAAACACTGCAGGGCAGAGCAGCGACGTGCCGAACGAGAGCGGTTGGGATCTATGCATGAGATCACCGGAGGCACCGTGAGGCAGAGGTTCCGTCATCGAGACACGTTGATCGTTCCTCCGTTTCTTCGCGCGAATTCAGGTACCCTGATCCGTTAGCTTGCCCGAGTCGAAAGGAGGAACTTGATGCTCCAACCTAGTCAGTCGGCGGACGCGTCCGGTGCGCGTCGATCGCCCACTGACCCTTGGCTCAGCATCCTCATCCCTGCATACAACGTCGAAGACTATGTTGATCGTTGTCTCAGCTCAGTCAGTTCACAACTCACAGATCAGCTCGTCGAAGTCGTGGTGCTGGATGATGCATCCACGGACGGTTCTCGGCACAGGATCCTAGCATCACTTGTTGAAGCCCGCTCCGTCAGAGTTCTGACCCATGCCACCAACCTTGGGATCTCTGCCGCAAGGAATAACCTGCTCAAAGGCGCTAAGGGCGAGTACATCTGGTTCCTTGATGCCGACGACGAGCTTCTCCCTGGAAGCCTTGAGCAGCTACGAAACATCGTGAACGATCACGCGCCGGATCTCGTGATCTGTGATTACACCAAAGGTCGCGGCCGGAAATCGACCTTCCGGGGCCCGGTGGGTTGTTTAAGTCACGATCGGCGCGAACTCATCAGAGGTGTGTTCGCGAAGGGCCGCCTACACGCCTGGTCCAAGATCGCTCGCCGCGATCTCTGGGCGGAAGACCTTCGCTTTCCTGTTGGTGAGTGCTTCGAAGACATTGCGACGATACCATGGCTGCTGCTGCGCGTACGTTCGTTCTACTATGTAGGAAAACCTTGGTTGCTGTATCGGACGCGCGCCGGAAGCATTCTCTCGGCAATGTGCAACACAAGGGGGTTGTTCGACCGGCAAAAAAACGATCAGCTTGCGGAATCGCTGACAGGATTTTGGCAGGCCGTTGAAAACGTCCTGGGACGCCTCGACCAGAATACGGCGTACGAAATCTCACACTTCTGTGCTCATGAACTCAGGATGATCGCAAGGAGAATTCTGCGGGTTGCCTGGCAAGCGCGAAGCTGGCGGGGCACGACCGGGCTTGTGAATGAGTACGTCGAGAAGCTGCAGCGATGTTCGCCTATCCCGTTCAGGACATTGTCTCCGGTTTACTTGGGTCGATTGAGAATAGACCGATGCTTCGAGCTTGTGCTCATACTCTGCCTATCCAAACGGCCTTCTGGCAAGGACGAAAGTGATGGGCTTGTTGAGCATGCAATCTCCGACTGAGTCTCATGGTGCGCGACCTTCCTCTGGGCCGTTGCCCCTTCCCCTGGTCCGCACTAAGCGCTTGAAGCCATGACCGAACCTTCCTCGATGCGCCGCAATGCTCCCGTGCTGGCGCTGCATGTGCCCGAGCCGTCCTACCGTCCCGGCGACACGCCGGACTTCTCGGCGGTGCGGGTGCCGGCAGCGGGCGAGACGGTGCGGCCGGAGCCGTCCGTCGCTGCTGCGGAGACGCATCCGCTGACGATGCAGCTGGTGCGCGTGCTCGATGACGAGGGCATGGCAGTCGGCCCATGGAACCCGCGCCTGGAGCCTGAATTGTTGCGCAATATGCTGCGCAACATGAAAACCGTGCGCGTGTTCGACGATCGCATGTATCGCGCCCAGCGGCAGGGCAAGACGAGCTTCTACATGAAGTGCACCGGCGAGGAGGCGATCGCGGTCGCGGCGACCCATGCGCTGTTGCCGGACGACATGCACTTCCCGACCTATCGCCAGCAGGGAATCCTCGTCGCGCGGGGCTATCCGCTCGAGCGGATGATGTGCCAGATCTATTCCAACGCCGCCGATCCGCTGCACGGCCGGCAATTGCCGATCATGTATTCCGACCGCGCGCATGGCTTCTTTTCGATCTCGGGCAATCTCGCAACCCAGTATCCGCAGGCGGTCGGCTGGGCGATGGCGAGCGCGATCAAGGGCGACAGCCGCATTGCGATGGGCTGGACCGGCGAGGGCGCGACGGCCGAGGGCGACTTCCACGCCGCGCTGACCTTCGCGTCGGTGTACCAGGCGCCGGTGATCCTCGCGGTCGTCAACAACCAGTGGGCAATCTCGACCTTTTCGGGGATGGCGGGCGCCGAGCAGGCGACGTTCGCGGCCCGGGCGGTCGGCTATGGGCTCGCCGGCCTGCGCGTCGACGGCAATGACGCGCTGGCCGTCTATGCCGCGACCCAGTGGGCGGCGGAGCGGGCGCGGACCAATCACGGCCCTACGCTGATCGAGTATTTCACCTATCGTGCCGAGGGCCACTCGACCTCGGACGACCCGACCGGGTATCGGCCAGCCGGCGAGGCGCAGCAATGGCCGCTCGGCGATCCGATCGCTCGGCTGAAGGCGCATCTGGTGGCGCTCGGGGAATGGGACGACGAGCGTGACGCGGCGCTCGACAAGGCGATCGACGCCGAAGTCCGCGCCGCCCAGAAGGCCGCGGAGACGAACGGCGTGCTCCCCCAACAGGGCTTCGACCGGATTGGCTCGATGTTCGAGGATGTGTTCCACGACACGCCGTGGCACCTCACCGAGCAGCGGGAACAGGCGCTCGGCGAGGCGCGCGAGTTCCTCGGCCACGACGTCTCGTGAGCGGCCTCCGATGACGACCCGCAACATGATCCAGGCGATCAACGACGCGCACCGCGTGATGATGGCGCGCGATCCCGACATGGTCGTGTTCGGCGAGGACGCGGGCTATTTCGGGGGCGTGTTCCGCGCGACCGAGGGGCTGCAGAAGGAGTATGGCAACACGCGCTGCTTTGACGCGCCGATCTCCGAAAACGGCATCATCGGGTCGGCGATCGGCATGGCGGCCTATGGGCTGAAGCCGGTCGTCGAGATCCAGTTCGCCGACTATATCTACCCGGGCTATGACCAGATCGTCAGCGAGCTCGCCCGGATGCGCTATCGTACCGCGGGCGAATGGACGATGCCGCTGGTGATCCGCTCGCCCTATGGCGGCGGCATCTTCGGCGGCCAGACGCACAGCCAGAGCCCCGAGGCACTGTTCACCCACGTCTCCGGCCTGAAGACGGTCATTCCGTCGAGCCCGTACGATGCCAAGGGCCTGCTGATCGCGGCCATCGAGGACCCCGACCCGGTCGTCTTCTTCGAACCCAAGCGGATCTACAACGGTCCGTTCGACGGTCACCACGACCGGCCCGTGACGCCCTGGGCCAAACACTCCGCGAGCGATGTGCCCGACGGCCACTACACCGTCCCGCTCGGCAAGGCGGCGGTGGTCCGCGCCGGCGAGGCGGTGACGATCCTCGCTTATGGCACGATGGTCCACGTCGCGCTGGCCGCAGCTGTGGAGAACAAGGTGGACGCCGAAGTGATCGACTTGCGCACGCTGATGCCGCTCGACATCGATACGATCACCGCCTCGGTCGAGAAGACCGGCCGCTGCCTGGTGGTGCAGGAAGCGACGCGGACCAGCGGCTTCGGTGCGGAGCTCGCCGCGCTGGTCCAGGAGCGCTGCTTCTATCACCTCGAAGCACCGGTGGTCCGCGTCGCCGGCTGGGATACGCCCTACCCCCACGCCTATGAATGGGTCTATTTCCCCGGGCCGCTGCGGATGAAGAACGCCCTCAAGCAAGTGCTGGAAAACTGACGATGGCGATGTTTCAGTTCAAGCTGCCCGACATCGGCGAAGGCATCGCCGAGGCCGAGATCGTCGCCTGGCACGTCGCGGTCGGCGACCGCATCGAGGAAGACCAGCAGCTCGCCGACATGATGACCGACAAGGCGACGGTCGAGATGGAGAGCCCGGTTGCGGGCACCGTACGCAAGCTGGCGGGCGACGTCGGCGACCAGATCGCGATCGGGTCGGTGCTGGTCGAGATCGAGACGGAAGCGGAAACGGCGGCGATCGAGAGTATGGACGAAGTGCCGCTCGGCGACGGCGCGGTTCATGCGAGCCCGGCGATGGAGCGGGCGATGCCGGTGAGCGCCACGCCTCCCCCCCCGCCAGCGGGAGCGGATGAGCCGCGCGGCAGCGAGCGGGAGGGCGAGTCCGAGACTACTGAAACAGGCCCTCCCCTTCGGGCCTCTGCAGCGCCCTCTTCCTCTCCCGGTCGCGGAAGGGGGGAAGCGAAGGTTCTCGCCTCGCCCGCCGTGCGCCAGCGCGCCCGCGATCTCGGGATCGATCTCGGGCTGGTCCGCACGACC
This sequence comes from uncultured Sphingomonadaceae bacterium, assembly GCA_964235835.1. Classification (GTDB taxonomy): domain Bacteria; phylum Pseudomonadota; class Alphaproteobacteria; order Sphingomonadales; family Sphingomonadaceae; genus Sphingomicrobium. Next base: position 10,052 of record CAXSDY010000085.1, read on the forward strand.
TCCGACCGGGTCCGCCACGCGGACCTCGACGCCTATCTGCTCTACCATGGCGGCAGCGTCGGAGGATCGAGCACCAAGCGCGCGGACGAGACGACAAAGGTCGTCGGCCTGCGCCGCAAGATCGCCGAGAACATGGCGGAGTCGAAGCGGCGGGTCCCGCACTTCACGCTCGTCGAGGAGTTCGACGTCACGGACCTCGAGGCGACGCGCGCGATGATGAACCGCGACCGCGGTGAGCAGCCCAAGCTGACGCTCCTGCCCTATCTGATCACCGCGATGGGTCGGGCCATCGCCGACTGGCCGATGCTCAATGCGACGTTCGACGATGAGGCGATGCAGCTGA
>CAXSDY010000086.1:0-8218 GCA_964235835.1 uncultured Sphingomonadaceae bacterium
GTCGATCCGCTCGATGTCGCCGCCGATGCTGCCTTCGGTGAAGGACAGCGCCATCCACGGCTCGAACCGGGTGAGGACGCGCGGCTTGGTCGCCGGGTGGGTCGCGAGGTAGAAGTTGAGCCCGGCGGCCCAGCTGTCCATCAGCCGTTGGAGCCACGCCGGGCTGGCGGCGTACTGCGACTGGAGCTCGGCCCGGTCGACGTAGAGGCGCTGTCGCAGATCCTGCCAGATGGCGCCCTCACCCTCCGTTTCCGCCGTCCGGCCGAGCGCCGTCAGATAGTTCGCCTCGATCCGGGCGAAATCATCCTCCGCCTGCGCATAGATGGCGCCGAACACCGCGTCGGCATCGCTGCGGCCGGCGACATGGGCGATGCCCCAATCGTCGCGGGTGATCGTCACGCGCGCCGCCTGCGCCTGCCAGGCGCGCAGGTCGGTGACCGGCGCGGCAACGGCGGGGACTTGGGGGAGAGTGAGCGCAGCGGCGAGCAGCAGGTTGCGCAGCAAGGGTCGGAAGCTATGCATGGCAACGGGCTAAGACTGCGCGATGCGCACGGCAAGGAGGTGCGGGATGAAGTGGATGTGGGCGCTGGTCCTCGCGCTGCTTGCGCCGCCCGCGACCGCGGCGGGCCCTGGGCCGCAGGCGGTGCTGCTGCGCCCCGCGCGCCTGTTCGACGGGATCGACCCGCTGGCGCATGTCGGCTGGCAGCTGCTCGTCAGGGGCGACCGGATCGTTGCGGTGGGCCCCTCGCTTGCCGCACCGGCCGATGCCCGCGTCGTCGACCTGCCCGGCGAGACGCTGATGCCCGGGATGATCGAGGGGCATGGGCACCTGTTCCTCCACCCGTACAACGAGGCGAAGTGGGACGATCAGGTGCTGCACGAGCTGCTGGCGCTGCGCACCGCGCGGGCGGTGGTCGCGGCGCGGGCGACGCTGATGGCCGGCTTCACGACGGAACGCGATCTTGGGACCGAGGGGGCAGGCTACGCCGACGTCGGGCTGCGCCAGGCGATCGACCAGGGCATCGTCCCGGGTCCGCGCCTGCTCGTCGCCACCCGCGCCATCGTCGCGCGAGGGGCGTACGGGCCGAAGGGCTTCGAGCCCGGGGTCGTCGTGCCGCAAGGCGCGGAGGAAGCGAGCGGAGTGGACGAGGTGGTCCGTGCCGTGCGCGGCCAGATCGCCGCCGGTGCCGACGTCGTGAAGCTCTACGGCGATTATCGCTGGCGCAGCGGGGAAGAGAGCAGGGCGACGTTTTCGGTGGACGAGATGCGCGCCGCGGTCGCGGCAGCGCATGATGCCGGGCGCATCGTCGCCGTGCACACGACCACGCCGGAGGGGATGCGCCGGGCGATTGCGGCGGGCGCCGACACGATCGAGCATGGCTATGGCGGAACCGCGGAGATCTTCGCCAGCATGCGCGCGCGCGGCATCGCCCTGTGCCCGACGCTCGCCGCCGCCGATGCCGTCGCGCGCTACGGCGGGTGGAACGGCAGCGAGCCGGCGCCGGCCGGCGTGATCGCGAGCCGGCGCGGCTTCGCGCTGGCACGGCGCTCCGGCGTCGCGATGTGCATGGGCGGCGACGTCGGCGTGTTCGCGCACGGCGACAACGCCCGCGAGCTGGAGCTGATGGTGGCGGCGGGCATGTCGCCGGCGCAGGCGCTGATTGCGGCGACCTCGACCAACGCCCGGGCCTTCCACTTGCCCGACCGGGGAAGCCTGAAGCCGGGCATGCTGGCGGACCTGGTCGCCGTGGCCGGGGATCCGACGCGCGACATCGCCGCGGTGCGCGCCGTGCGGCTTGTCATCAAGGGCGGCGTGACCCTGCGCGCGGATTGAGCGTTCAACTTTTTCTTCGCAAAACCATGCGCATGGCGCATATGGCTCGCTCTGTGGGACGGGGTGGCGGCACGGGGGTGACCGCCAAGTGAGGGTGACGAGATGAATCGCGCGAACCAGCCGATCGCCGACGCGATGCGTGCGGCGCTTGCCGCGTGCCGGCGGCACTTCGTGGCAACGGCGACGTTCAGCGCGCTGCTCAACCTGCTGTTCATGGTGCCGATGCTGTACATGCTGCAGGTCTATGACCGGGTGGTGCCGACCGGCGGGCGGCTGACGCTGTTGTTCCTGACGATAGTGTTGTTGTTCGGATTGCTGTCGCTGGCGCTGCTCGACCTGGTGCGCTCGCGGCTGCTGGTGCGGGCCAGCGCGCGGCTTGACCGCGAACTGTCCGCGACGTTGATGCAGGCGAGCCTCGCCGAGCGCGGCGGAACGCTCGACCGGCTGGCGCGGCAGACGATGCGCGAGTTCGACACGCTGCGCCAGGCGCTGACCGGTCCCGCGATGCTGGCGCTGCTCGATGCGCCCTGGTCGCCGCTCTACGTGCTGGTGTGCTTCGTCATCCACCCGCTGCTCGGGTTACTGGTGCTGGTCGGGACGATCCTGCTCGGCGTGCTGGCGTGGCGGACCGAGCGGGGCACGAGCGATGCGATGCGCCGCGCGGCCGAGGCCGCGTCGAACACCTATGTCGCGCAGGAGCAGATGCTGGCCAAATCCGAGGTCGTGCGCGCGCTCGGCATGCGCGAGAACATGGTCCAGCGGCACGTACGCAGCCGCTCGGCGATGGCCGGGCTGCAGATGTCGGCGAGCTTCGCGGCGAGCCGGCATGTCGCACTGAGCAAGTTCCTGCGCCTGGCGCTGCAGTCGCTTGCGCTCGGGCTGGGCGCATGGCTCGCGATCAGCGGACGGACGTCCGCCGGCGCGATCTTCGCGGCGTCCTTCCTCGCCGGGCGGGCGTTGCAGCCGGTCGAGCAGTTGCTGGGCTCGTGGCGGACGGTCGCCCAGGCGCGCGATGCGTTCACGACCTTGAACCGCCTGCTCGGCACCCGCGAGACGAGCATCGCGCTGACCGCCCTGCCCGCGCCCGCCGGCCAGGTGAGCGTGGAGAACATCGTCATCGGCGATCCGTCGCGCGGGCTGGTGGTGCTGGGCGGCGTCAGCTTCGCGCTGGCGCCGGGCGAGGTCACGGCCGTGATGGGGCCGAGCGGCGCGGGCAAGTCGACGCTGATCCGCGTGCTGTCGGGCGGGCTGAGGCCGGAGCGGGGCACGATCCGCATCGACGGGGCGAGCACCGCCGACTGGGACCTGGAGCGGCTCGCCCCCCACATCGGCTATTTGCCGCAGGACGTGTCGCTGTTCGCGGGGACCGTGAAGGAGAACATCTCCCGGTTCGACTGCGGCCCGGCGGCCGAGGTCGATGCGCGCGCGGTGGCGGCAGCCAAGGCGTGCCACGCGCACGAGATGATCCTGGGCCTTGCCGGCGGCTACGACCTGGTGCTCGGCTGGGGCGGGACCGGCATGTCGGCTGGGCAAGCACAGCGCGTGGCGATGGCCCGGGCGCTGTACGGCGACCCGGCAATCGTCCTGCTCGACGAGCCGAACGCGCACCTCGACGGAGCGGGGGAGGCGCAGCTGGTCGAGACGTTGAAGGCGCTCAAGGCACGCGGCGCCGCGGTGCTGATCGTTGCCCACCGCACCGGCATCCTGGAGGCGGTCGATCGCATCCTGGTGCTGCGGGGCGGCAGGGTCGAGCTGTTCGGGCCGAGGGGCGAAGTGCTCGCCAGGCTTCAGGGGCCGACGCCGATCAAGGGCACGGTCCAGGCGGGACCGATCAATGCCGGCTCGACGAACTCCGGGCCGATCAAGTCAGGACCGCGGGCCGCGGGAGGAAACGCGTGAGCGAGACGATGATGGTCCCGGCAACGATCGACGGGGTCGCCGTCCCGGCCGACCTGCCGGTCGACAATCCCTCGCGCGACATCCGGCTGGGCGCGATCGTGGCGGGACTGTTCTTCGTGCTGTTCCTCGGCTGGGCGGCGCTGGCGCCGCTCGATTCGGCGGCCTACGCGCCCGGCCAGGTGACCGTGCAGGGTCAGCGGCAGACGGTGCAGCATCGCGACGGCGGGGTGGTCTCGGCGTTGCGCGTGCGCGAAGGGCAGCGCGTCGCCGCCGGCCAGGTGCTGATCGAGCTGTCGGGCGCCGACGTGCGCGAGCAGGAACAGGCGCTCGGCGACCAGCTGATGAGCCTCTTTGCCCAGCGCGCCCGGCTTGAGGCCGAACAGAGCGGGGCGGGATCGCTCGTGTGGCCCGCGGCGCTGAGCCAGGCCGAACCGCCGCTGCGCCAGGCGGCCGCCGATGCGATGCGGCAGCAGCAATCGGAGTTCCAGCAGGGCCGCGCGCTCCTCTCCGCGCAGAACAATGTGCTGGGCCAGCAATCCGACCAGTCGAACAAAAGCGCGACCGGATACGGCTATCAGATGCGCTCGTCCGCGGAGCAGGAGCGGCTGATCGACGAGGAGCTGAATTCGCTGCGCTCGGTGGCCGAGAAGGGTTTCGTCTCGCTCTCACGGATCCGGTCGCTGGAGCGCGCCAAGGCCGAGATCAACGGCCAGCGCGGCGCATATGAGTCGAGCATCGCGCAAGCGCGGTCCGCCTCGGGCGAGGGCCGGCTGAAGCAACTCGAAGCGTCGAAGACCTATCGCGAACGCGCCGCGTCGGAGCTGCGCCAGGTGTCCTTCTCGCTGGCCGAGCTGGAGCCGAAGTACCGCGCGGCCCGCGACCAGCGCTCGCGGCTGGAGATCAGGGCGCCGGTCGCGGGCGTGGTGACAGGGCTGGCGGTGCACACGGTGGGCGGCGTGATCGCGCCGGCCGAGCGGCTGATGGACATCGTTCCGGCAAACGCCGCGCTGGTCATCTCTGCGAAGTTCACCGTCCAGGACGCCGACGATGTTGCCGCCGGGCGTGAGGCGCAGATCCGCTTCACCGGCCTGCACGACCGCGGCCTGCCGTTGTTGCACGGCACCGTGACCCGGATCTCGGCCGACAGCTTCACCGACGAGAAGTCCGGCGTCAGCTATTATACGGGTGAGATCCAGGTGCCGCAGAGCCAGGTCGACGAGATCAGGGACCTGCGCGGCCGAGACTTCCAGCTGCGGCCGGGCATGCCGGCCGAGGTGCTTGTGCCGATCCGCAAGCGCACCGCCCTGCAATATGCGTTCGAGCCGCTGACCGAGAGCTTCTGGCGCTCCTTCCGCGAACATTAGACGGCGGTCCGCAATCGATCGTCAGGCGACGCGCCGGGCCTCCTCGATCGTGTCGGAGCGGACGCTTCCGAACAGGGCCGCGACCTGATCCGAGCGGATCGGCCGGCTGAGCAGGAAGCCCTGGACGGACGAGCAGCCATGCGCGTTGAGCTGTTCAAGCTGGCTGGATTCCTCCACCCCTTCGGCCGTGGTCTCCATGCCGAGGGCGCGGGCCAGGTCGGTGATCGCCCGAACGACCGCGCTCGCGCCCGGCCGGGTCAGCAGCGCCTGGATGAAGCTGCGGTCGATCTTGATCTTGTCGAACGGGAAGCTCTGCAGATAGCTGAGGCTCGAATAGCCGGTCCCGAAATCGTCCAGCGCGATGCGGATCCCGAGCGAACGCAGCGAATGGAGCAGCTTCAGCGTCGTCTCGCTGCCCTCGAGGAAGATCGACTCGGTGATCTCGACCTCAAGCCGCTGCGGGCCCAGCGAGGCGGCGGCCAGCGCACCGAGGATCGTTTCGCTGAGCCCGGCCCGGTGGAACTGTACCGATGACACGTTGACCGCGACACGGACGTGCGCGGGCCAGCCGGCGGCGTGCCGGCAAGCTTCGCGCATCACCCAGGCGCCGATCGGAACGATCAGCCCGGTATCCTCCGCGACGGGAATGAAGTCGAGCGGCGAGACCAGTCCCTTGGTCGGGTGGTTCCAGCGCAGCAGCGCCTCGAACGAACCGATCCGCCCGCGTTCGAGGTCGAACAGCGGCTGGAAATAAAGCTCGAACTCGCCGCGCTCGATCGCGAGCCGCAGATCGTTCTCGACCTGGCGGCGGCTCTGCGCGGCGACGTTGAGGCTTTCCTCAAAGAAGCTGTACGTGCCGCGGCCGTCGGCCTTCGCGCGGTAGAGCGCCAGGTCGGCGTTGCGCAGCAGCGTCGCCGCGTCGAGCCCGTCGTCGGGCGCAAGGGCGATGCCGATGCTGGTCGACGAGATGACGGTCTGGCCGTCGAGATCGAGCGGGCGCGCGACGGCTTCGACCAGCGCCTGCGCCAACTGGCCGGTCGAACGGTGTCCTGCGATCACCCGCTGCAGAACGACGAATTCGTCACCGCCCAGGCGGGCGACGAAGCAATCCGGCGCCGCTTCCTTCAGCCGAGCGGCGATCGCGACGAGCAGCTGGTCACCGCTGCCGTGGCCCATCGTGTCGTTGACCGTTTTGAAGTGATCGAGGTCGAGGCACAGCAGCGCCAGCGCCTCGCCCTCGCCGGATCGCTCCAGCAGAAGATCGGCGTGGCGGTGGAACATCGAGCGGTTGGCGAGTCCGGTCAGAACGTCGTTGAACGCGAGGTGCGTGATCCGCCGCTCGCGCTCCTCGATATGGTGGACCATGCGGTTGAACCCGGTGGCTAGGCGGGCGAGTTCGTCGCGCCCCTGGACCGCGACAGTGCGGAAGTCCCCCTTGGCCAGCCCCGCCGCAGCAGCGTCCAGCCGGGCGAGCGGGCGCGTGATGCGGCCGGCGGTGCGCCAGGTGGCGATCACGACCACGATCAGCCCGAGCAGGGCGATCAGCGCCACCGCCCACTGCACCGGCCGGTAGGCCGCAACCGCGTCCGCGCGGGCGTAGGACAGGAGCAGGGCGGCGCGCTGCCCCGCGACCATGGTCGGCAGGGTCCGCGCGAACATGATGGAGTCGGTGCCGTGCAGCGGGGCGCCGAACGCCTGGCTGGTCGACAGGCTCTGGCGGATGGCGAGCGATGCGCGGGCAGGAAGAGTGTCCCTGTCCTCGGCCTTGTGCCACGATGTCCGCCCGTCCTGGATGATTACATCGGCGTGGAGCGGGATGGCCGACAGCTTCTCGAGACTGTGCATCTCCTCCGCGTCGATGTCGGAGGCGAACAGGATCCAGCCGGTGAGCGTCGGCGCCATGATCGGCGCCGCCGCGACCTGGCGCGCCTTGCCGTCGATGGTCGCAACGCCCGACATCTGGCCGCCGTCGAGCGTGTCCCACAGCTTCGCGACATCACGGCGCACACTTGGCGTGGGAGCACCTGACACCGTTCCGTCCGCCTGGATGACCACCGCGACGTCCGCGCCGAGACGGGCTTTCAGATTGGCCAGCGCCGAGGCAGCGGTCGCGGAGTCGCCGGTCGCGGATGCCTCGCGGAAGCCGAAGTCGCGGGCGAGAAGCTGCGCCGCGTCCTGCATCTGGCGCGTGCGCTGCTGCCACAGGCGGTCGTAGACGGCGCCGCTGGCGACAAGCTGCCGCTCGACCGCGACCCGCGCGATCTGCCCGACCGACAGGTACAGCAGGGCGGACACGGCGAGCAGGACAACGGCGAACAGACCGGCATATTGCACCGACAGGCGCGTCCCGACCGACCTGAACTCGGGACGCAGGCGCATCAGTAGCCGCTCATGCTGTGCATCGGCGGCGCCCGGAGCCGGACGGCGAACAGTTCGTTGCGCGCGGTCCCGTCGAGCGCCACACGGCGGCCGGTCGTGCCGTCGGGCGTGCGCAGATAGGGGTGCCAGACGCTGAGCGTGACCGGACCTGCCGGTGCGTCGCGGAAGGTCGCAGTACCCTTGTCGTCGGTACGCAGGGTCCACGCCGTGTCCGTCACGAACAGGAAGGCGCTCATCTGATCGTGGATGTTGCAGCCGATGGCGATCGTGCCGGGACGGTCGACGCGGACGCTGCGCGACTGATCCTTGGCGAACAGTTTCAGCTCGAACCGCTTGGCCGCGGAGAAGCTGTACACGTGGTGGCGGGTCGCGTCGTAGTTGGGGAACGTCACCGTCGCGCCGACCGGGATCACCGAGACAAAGGGGCGGAACTGCAGATTGCGCTGCTCCACGACGTAGCTCCCCTTGATCTGCGGGGCCGGGCCGGGCCGGTCGATCGGGCGGACGGTCACGACGGCATCGGGTACCGCGCGACCGTTCCCGTCGACCACGCGCACGGTCATCGAGGCGGCGAAGGCAGGCGAGGACAGCAGGATCAGGAGCAGCAGGGCGAAGCGCATGCGCGCTGTCTTAAGCCCCGCCGGTAAACGGAAAGTTTAGGCCTACCAGCGGAAGCGAAGCGCGCCCTGAAGCTGGTTCTGGCCCTGGCCAGCCGCCAATCCGACCCGTTCCCGGGCGGCCC
>CAXSDY010000086.1:8318-10359 GCA_964235835.1 uncultured Sphingomonadaceae bacterium
ATGCGCAGCTCGGTCGCGGGCGCGACCAGCGCCGTGACACCGACATTGTCGAACCGGGTGCGCCAGCCCCATTCGTTGTAGGCGTCGACCGCTTCGGGGTTGCTGCCATTGTCGTAATGGATCGCCTCGACGCGGATCGGCGCGCGCAGCTGCCAGGCGGTGCGCACGAGCCAGCCGGGCCGCTTGAGGAACCCGTCCATCTCCTTTTGCGGATGGGTGAAGTAAGGCTGGTAGCTCTCCATCTCCGGGTTCATCCGGGGCAACGGGTATTTGCGCCAGGCGAGCGAGCGCAGGTCGTGCAGCGCCCAGCCGCGGAAGGCGATCAGGGCGCCGGCCGTATCGTCGGCGTCGACGATGCCACCGGTGACGCTCAGCTTGCCGCCGGCCAGCCCGGTCGTGAGGGTTGCCTCGGCGCCGACGAACTTCACTTCCTCGCCGATCCAGCTGTTGATCGCCGATGGCGTGATCGTGTCGCGGACTGCCCACTCGGGCCCGGAATGCTCGAGGCTGACCGCAGGCCACATCAGCCCCGCGCGCGCGCTGACGTCGACCCGGCCGTGGCCGAGCGGCTTGAGCGACAGATAGGCTTCGGACAGGCCGGCCTCGATGCGCTGCGTCCGCTCGGCGGTGCCGACCACCGTGGCGCTGAGCGCCCAGCCGAGCTTGGGCTGCCAGACGATGTCGGCGGATGCGGGGACGGCGCGAACCCTGGGACCATCGGAGTCAGCCCCGAAGCGCAGCTTGCCGAAACCGCCCTCGACCCAGGCCCGCTCTCCGTCCGCGGCGAGCAGCCGGACGTCGCCGGCCAGGATGAAGGTGTCGGGCGAGAGAAGCTCGATGCCGGTCTGGGCCCGCGCGGGGGCGGTCAGGGCGAACGCCGTGGCGCCCGCCGCCGCCCACCTCAGCCTTGTTCGGGTGCCGCGCCGCATGCCGCGCCTATGGCGAAACCGGGTTAAGGGCGCGTTTCCATCTGTTTGCGCTCACGGGAAGCTGAACCCCCGCTAGCCCTCGCCGGGGCGACCAAGCGCGACGCGCGGCTGGCGCTCGGCCCGGCGGTCCCAGAGTCCCGCGAATGTTCCCAATGTTCGCGGTGACGGCGGGTCCGGGGCTACTCGGAGACTGCGTCGCTCAGCGCATCGAGCAGCGCCGGGAAGCGCTGCACTGCCTCCGCCTGCGGGTCCGTATCGCCGCGTTGTTCGCCGGGCAGCGCGAACCGCTTTGGATCGAGGCGCGCCAGCAGCCAGGTCAACAGCTTGTCGTTCGGCACGCGCCGCTCGGCGACCAGCGAGCCGTCGGCATAGACCTGCTCGATGCGACCGTTGATCGCCCGGTCGAACACGAGCGCCGACAAGCGCCCGACCGCGAGCTGCAGCGACGTGTCCCACGCGGCGGCGAACGCGGGCGATCGCGTGCGCAGCTTGTAGGCGGAGCGGGCGCTCAGGCGGGCGGCGTCGGCGGCGAGATGGACCGACCCGGTCTCGGCCAGCGTCGACAGGAAGTAACGCTGGCGGTCGGCGCTCCACCCGGCAAGCCGGTTGCGCGTCGCGGGCAGCTCGACGTCGTCGAACGGGATGGCGGGCGTCGCCGCGTCGTCCGCGGCGGCCAGGAGGTCGGTCGGCCAGGCAACGTCCTGTTCGATCACCGGCACCAGCGACAGCCGCGGCCCGCCAGCCTCGTCCGCCGCCGCCGCGACCGCCTCCTGCCGGTCCACGCTCCTGGACCAGGCGTCGAACTCATCCTCGGTCATGTCGCGGGTCGATCGTCGTGCCATGGCCATGCTCCCTGTGGCGGATGCTACTTTCGACCCATGAACCAGAAAGGTTTGCTGTAGGACAGCATTCTTTGACTGCCCGGGCAGGGGAGCCGGACCGCTCGCCAGAAGAGCGGTGACGTGGGCAGGTGTGGATGCGGCGGACGCGGGCCGGTTGAACGCTCGCGGCCGCCGGCCGTTGTTGCCGTGCGAGCGGGATGTTCGGGTGCCGGCGAGGAGGGAGCGGCGATGGAGAGGGAGACGAGCGGCGGGTGCCTGTGCGAGGCGGTG
>CAXSDY010000087.1:0-10232 GCA_964235835.1 uncultured Sphingomonadaceae bacterium
CGCCGGCGAAATCGCTCGGCAGCGGCCGAACCTCGATCCGATGCCGCGTGAGCTTCTCGATCGAGCGGACATAGGCCCGCTCGTCGTCGGCGCACATCGAGAAAGCGATGCCCTCGGCCCCGGCGCGGGCGGTGCGGCCGATGCGATGGACGTACTGCTCCGGCACGTTCGGCAGGTCGAAGTTGATCACGTGGCTGACGCCCGTGACGTCGATGCCGCGCGCGGCGATGTCGGTCGCGATCAGGACCTTGATCTTGCCGGCCCTGAAGTCACCCAGCGCGCGCTCCCGCTGAGGCTGGCTCTTGTTACCGTGGATCGCGGCGGCGAAGATGCCGGAGGCGGCGAGCTGGCGGACGACCTTGTCGGCGCCATGCTTCGTGCGCGTGAACACCAGCGCACGGTCGATCGGCTCGCGCTTGAGGAACAGGGTGAGGAGGAAACCCTTCTCGGCCTGGGCGACGAACGTCAGGTGCTGGTCGATCCGCTCTACCGTCGACGCCACGGGCGTGACCGCGACCTCGACCGGGTTGCGGATGAACTTCGACGCCAGATCGCGGATGGCGTGCGGCATGGTCGCCGAGAAGAACAGGGTCTGCCGCTCGGCCGGGAGCCGCTGGCAGATCCACTTGAGCGCATGGATGAAGCCGAGGTCGAGCATCTGGTCGGCTTCGTCGAGCACCAGGATCTCGGTCGCGTCCAGGCTGATCGCACGGTTCTCCATGAGGTCGACGAGCCGGCCTGGCGTGGCGACCAGGATGTCGGCACCGCGCGCCATGTCCTGCTTGTTGCGATAGATCGACGTACCGCCGAACACGGTCACGACGTGCAGCCGCGACCCGCGCGCGTAATCCTTGGCGCTCTGGGCGATCTGGCCGGCGAGTTCACGCGTCGGCGCGAGCACCAGCATGCGGCAACGGCCGGGTGCCGCCTTCTTGCCCGACGCAACCAGCCGATCGATCGACGGCAGCATGAATGCCGCAGTCTTGCCGGTGCCGGTCTGAGCAATACCGAGCAGATCGCGGCCGCTCAGCACGGTCGGGATCGCCTGCGCCTGGATCGGCGTCGGGACGGTGTAGTTCTTCGACGCAAGCGCATCGAGGACGGGCTGCGAGAGCCCGAGCGATTGAAATGTGGAAATGGGAAATACCTTCATGGCCGCGGACGTCACGCAAGGATGCGCGGCGACAGGCGGCGGGGGAGCGTTGCGCCCCGCGTGATAGGAGAGCTTTCAGCGATGAATCGCGCGAGACACGGCCGGGGCCACTTCCCCGTTGCGGGAGGGTCCGATCACGCCGCATGTGCCTCGTGTAGGGCGTATATAGCGGGCAGCGCGGAAAAGTCCAGTGCGGTCAGTTCCAGTCGCCCAGGGTGGGGTCGATCTGCGCCGATAGCCGCCGCGCCGCCCGCCTGGCGAAGCGCAGCAGCTCCGCCTTGCGGCGGGCCGGCGCAAGCGCCTGCAGTGCGGCTTCGCGCATAACGGCCGCATCGTAGCGATCGGCGACGATCAGTCCGGCGGCCTCGGGAAGGAAGCGGGCCGAGCCGGTGTGATGCGCCAAAACCTGTGGCACGGCCCAGAAGAAGCGGTCGCAATAATCGAGATAGTCGCGCCACTTGTCGTCACCGAGCAGGTCGGCTTTGCTGACCTTGATCTCGACGATCGTCAGCTGGCCTTTGGCGTCGATCGCCATGAGGTCCGCGCGGCGGCCGTTGGGAAGCGGCACTTCGCACATCGCGAACAGGTCGCGACGGCAGAACAGGCGGGTGACGCCGCGCGCCACCTCGGCGGCCACCGGGGGCGCATCGACGAAGCAATCGGGGATCGGACTCGGGCCACTTCTCACCCGGGTGAGCTAGAACAAACGGTGATCGGGTGCCAGCCCGCAAGGACCTCGGCGCGGCATACTAGCGATAGAAGACGTGGTTGCCGATCGTTGCGACGCGGGTGGCGTGCCAACTGGGCGAAACGCGTTTGGCGTGGAAGAACAGGGCGCGCGGCGCGCTCGAGTTCATCAGCTTGCCTTCGACGATCGCGGCGATGCCGATGGCGTTACGCCACTGCGCGCCATTGGAGACGTGCGGCAGAGAGCCGTTGTGGATGAAGCTGAACTGGCCACGCTGCATGACGACCCCGCAAAAGGAGGAAGCGAAGCGGCCCGAGCGGACGCGGTTGGCGAGCACTTCACCGACGGCGAGCTGCCCGGCGAGCGGTTCGCTCTTGGCCTCGAAATAGATCGCGGTCGCTAGGCAGGCGCGCTCACGTGACGCAGCGTCGCGGCTGCCCAGTCGCGAGACCATCGCGAGGAGCGTCTCGCCGGGAACCGTCTTGATTTCAGCGGCGTTTTGTTGATCGATGTCGCCGATCGCCGTGCCTTGGATGGCCGCGGGCGGATCGAGTGGGGTCGGGGCGAGCGCCCCGGAAGTCGGTGACGGAAGCGAGGCTTGCGTCATCATCGATGCGGAAACCGGGGTAACTTTCCCGGTGATCACCTGCGCCGGTGCGACGGCTGCCGATGCCATGGCGGCCACCAGCAGGAGTACGGTACGGACTGAAACGAACATTTGAACCGTTCATTGGGCGGTGATCGCGCGCAGAGGACATGGAGGCTTTTCGCCTTCTCTTTTCCTCGCAGGTGATCCCCGTCTGCGTGGCCCTAGCGCGGTCCGTCTTGACCGCCGCGAGTGCCCCCCGCTTCTTGCTACGACCCTCCCGTTCCCCGCTTCGCGCCGCGGATCAACCCGCCGACGTCGTTTCAGCGATGAACTGAGCCGCCGATGGGACGTCCAGTTCGATCTGCCACTCGTCCGGATCGCCCCTGCGGCGCTTGGCCAGGAACTCGGCCAGCAGGCGCGCGTCCGAATCGGCAGGGCCGACGGTGCCCCAGCGATACGCTCCGCTGCCGTCGAGCATGCGTACCAGGCACGTCGCCGGCACCCCGCGTTCGCTGACCGCCAGCAGCAGCGAACCGCGCTCCGCATCGCCCTTGTGCAGTACCGCGCCGAACCCACCGGCCTGCTCGGCGCGGCGCAGGAACGACGAGGCTTCAATCCCAGCGGCCAGTCGCGGCTCGCTCAAGCGCCGTAACCGAGCAGGCCCGACAGAGCGATGTGGCTCCGCAGGAAGGTGCCGGTGCCACGAGCGCACTCCTCGCCCTCCGCATCCACGATCCGCGCTTCGGCGACGAACACGCGGCGTCGCCCGCTGACCCAGCGTCCCTCGGCCCGCGCCGGCCCTTCCGCGAGCGGCTTGGTGAAGTGGAGGTTGAAGGCGGTCGTCAGCAGGAAGCGATCGTTGACCAGACTGTTGGCAGCATAGAAAGCCGCGTCGTCCAGCATCTTGAAGTACACCGTGCCGTGCGCTGCGCCCGCGGCGTGAAAGGCGCTGCTCTCCACCGAGAAGTCGATCCGCGCATCGCCCGGCGCTGCCATGGTGAGCCGGCTCGCAAAGATGCTGTTGATCGGCGCGGACGCGTAAAGACGCTCCAGTGCCCTGAGGTGAGCCTCGGCACCGATCGGAAGGCCTTCAGGCGGCGTCGCGTTCATCGTCCCCCATCAGGACCGCGGCGAACGCATCGCGGCTGCGCGCGCCGCGCAGCTTTTCCAGGGTCGCTGGGTGCCGCACAACCCGGCTGATGGCGGCAAGCGCCTTCAGATGGTCGACGCCGGCTTCGAGTGGCGACAACAGCATGATCACGATGTCGACTGGCTGTCCGTCGATCGCCTTGTAGTCGATCGGCTCCGCTAGCCGCGCCACCAGCGCATAGAGCTGCGACAATCCGGCGAGTTTGCCGTGCGGGATGGCAACGCCGTTGCCAAAGCCGGTTGAGCCCAGTTTCTCGCGCTGTCCGATGCATTCCTGCACCTCCTCCGCTGGCAGCACGAGGTGCTGCGCCGCGACGCTGCTCAACTGCTGCAGCAGCGCGCGTTTGCTGTTCGCCGATACGCCGATGCGGATCGATCCGAGGTCCAGGAACTGGGCAAGTTGCATTGGCGGAACTTCATCAATGGGCAAGGACCCGAGGGACCGCATGGATCGCCGGGCCGGTCACGGTTGCACGCCATGCCGCTTCTTGAAAATCGAGAGCGGCCCTAGGCGCATGCTCAACTCCTGTCAGGCCCCGGCGGGTTCAACCCACCCGATCGTTCCGTCCCCCCGCCGATAGATCATGTTGAACGCCCCGGTCGCCGCATTCTTGAACATCAGTGCGTTGGTGTTGCGCAGGTCGAGCATCATCGCCGCGTCGCCGACACTCGCCTCGGGGATGTCGACGCGGGTTTCGGCGATGATGGCCGGGCTCGACGGGGGCGGAGCCTCTTCATCGGCTGGTCCCGCGAACACGGTGTAGCCCGCATTCGCCGGAATCTCGGGGAAGGCGACGCCGGCATCGGGGCCGCGGTGATCGCGCAGGCGGTCGACGTAGCGGCGCAGCTGCTTGTCGATCTTGCCTGCCGCGCCGTCGAACGCGACATGCGCATCGTTGGCCCGGTTCGTGGCCTTCAGCACGACGCCATTCGCGACGGGTGCGACGATGTCGCAGGTGAAGTCGTCGTAGGGCCCGCGTCCGAAGGTCACATTAGCCGCCACCCGGCGCGAGAAATACTTGTCGCCAATGCCGTTCAACCGCTCATTGACGTGGTCCCGCAGGGCGTCGCCCGTGTCGACCTGGTGCCCGGAAACGATGATGTCCAAATCCGCTCTCCCATGCTCTCCCCGGCGTCAGACGGGCCGTGGATGACGTCAAGCCGCCGGCAGGAACCGGTCCCACAGCGGCTGCTTGAGCAGAGCAACAAACGCCCGATGGCGCGATATTTCCGCGTCACTCGCAAAATGAGGCCGGGGTGGCCGCGTTGGCCGATCCACGGGAAGGTTCTGGACGCTGGCGGACGCCGTGTCTTGCGCAATCAGGCCCAGGCCGATCTGCCGGCCGCCAGTCAGCTCGACATAGACCTGCGCCAGCAGCTGCGCGTCGAGCAGGGCGCCGTGCTTGACGCGCTGGCTGCGATCGACCCCGAAGCGCGTGCATAGTGCATCGAGGCTGTGCTTGGCGCCCGGGTGCCGACTGCGCGCCATGGCCAACGTACAGATCATTCGGCTGAGGCAGATCGGATGGCGCCCGCAGCGCTCCAGCTCATGGTTGAGGAAGCCGAAGTCAAATCCGGCATTGTGGGCGATCAGCGGCGCCTCGCCCAGGAAGGCAACGAGGTCACCGGCGCGTTCCTGGAACCGCGGCTTGTCGCTGAGGAAACGGTCGCTGAGGCCATGGACCGCTTCCGCCTCGCTCGGCATCGATCGCTCGGGATGGAAATAGGCGTGGAACTCGCGGCCGGTCTCGCAGCGGTTGATCATCTCGATGCACCCGATCTCGACGATCCGGTCGCCCGATGCTGGGCTGAGGCCGGTGGTCTCCGTGTCGAAAACAATCTCGCGCATGGGCTCCTATCGCGCCGGGGCGAGGCCAAGACAAGCGAGGATGCGGCCTACCTCGGCGCGGGTGTCGGCGACGCTGCGCCCCGTGTCGATGACGAAGTCGGCGCCGGCCCGCTTCACTGCATCGGGCGTCTGGCGCGCGATGATCGCGTCGAACTTGCCAGCGGTCATGCCGGGCCGGGCGAGCACTCGAGTCCGCTGCACGTCGGCGGGCGCGGAGACCACGATGATCTTGTCGAATGCGCCCTCGCCGCCGGTTTCGAACAGCAGTGGGATGTCGAACAGCAGCGCCGGCGCGCCGTGGTGCGCGACGATGAAGTCCTGCCGCGCCGCATGCACCGCCGGATGAACGATCACCTCCAGCGCCGCCAGCTGGTCTCGGTCGGCCAGCACCCGGGCGCCGAGCAGGTCGCGGTCGACGGCATTGTTGACGATCGTCTCCGGCCAGCGCTCGCGAATCGCTTCGACCAGCGGACCGCCCTGCTGAAGCCGGCGCACCTCGGCATCGGCGTCGAACAGCGGCACGCCGGCCTCGACGAACATCGCCGCGACGGTCGACTTGCCCATGCCGATCGATCCGGTGAGCGCGAGCTTCAGGGTCATGTGGTGAGCAAAGCGCGAAGCTCTGCATCATGTTCGCGCGGGGCTGGCTGGCCGAAGAAGTACTCGAACGCGGCGGCGGCCTGGGCAACGAGCATCTGCAAGCCATCGATCACAAGCATCCCCTCATCGCGGGCCTGCCGAACGAGCCCGGTCTCACGCGGGTCATAGACCATTTCGAAGATCAGCGTGTCGGCGGGATAGTCGGCCAGGACGATCGGCACCTCCGGCTGCCCGGTCATTCCCATCGGGGTGGCATTGATGACGACGAACGACCTGGAGTGGGCCGCGATCCTGGCCGGACCGAGTTGATCGAGCGGATACGCGTTCGCTCCCTCTGCCCCGACCCTCAGGGCGAGTTCCTGGCCGCGGCGCGGATCTCGCACGAACAATTGGAAAGTCCGCAGCCCGACGCGGCTTGCGCCGATCAACGCTGCGGGGGCAGCTCCGCCTGCGCCGATGATCTGAACGACAGTTTCGTGGCGGTCGGCCGACGCCAAGGCAGCGGCGAGCGGCTGCGCGACCCCCTCCACGTCGCTGTTGAAGCCGCTGAGTCGTCCATCGTCGATCCGCAGCAGGACATTGGCAGCGCGGGCACGTTGGGCGTCTTCACTCAATTGCGCGACGTGAGGCAGCACCTCGACCTTGAGGGGCATCGTGACGTTGCACCCGCGCCAGGCTGGATCGCCTCGGCGCTCCTCAAGATAGTCCACGAGCGTGTCCGCGCTGACCCGGGTTGCGCGATAGTCCGCATCGATCCGGAGCTTGTGCAACCAGAACCTGTGGATCAGCGGCGACTTGGAATGGTTGATCGGGTCGCCGATCACCTCTGCATATGGCCGTGACGTCACGACGGCATGACCCCGCGCTCGCGCAGCGCGCCGAGCAGTGGCAGCAGCGGCAATCCGAGCACCGTGAAATGACTGCCCTCGACCCGCTCGAACAGGGTCGCCCCGCGTCCTTCCATCCGGAAGACTCCCACGCAGTGACCGACCTTCGGCCATTCTGCAGCAAGATAGTCGGCGATGAACGGCTCGGACAGAAAGCGTACCCACAGCCTTGCCCGATCCACGTGCGACCAGTCGATCGCGCCGCCCCGGGCCAGCGTCACGGCGCTGACCAGCGACAGCGCCTTGCCGGAGAAGAAGCGCAAATGCTCCGCGGCCTCATCCTGGTCGCGCGGCTTGTCGAACCGGCGGCCACGGCACTCGGCGATCGAATCCGATCCGATCACCCAGGCGTCGGGCCGCTGGGCGCCGACCGCCAACGCCTTGGCCTGCGCCAATTCCTCGGCGAGGGATTCGGTGGTTCCAGCGAACCTGGCCTTCAACGCTTCCTCGTCGACCGCGGCCGGTGCAACATCGAACGCCAGTCCGGCACTTTCGAGCAGGCTGCACCGGATACTGCTGGCCGAGGCGAGCACCGTGCATGGGGCTGTGGAGAAACTCATGATGTTCCGTAGCCTGCTGATGGGGACGGGCACCAGCCTCGTGCTTACCCCAGTCCGCCCGACCTTCATGCCCACTCGCGCCCACAGGCCGATGCATCCGTACAGATCGCTGTGGATCATGGGGACGAGTGCGCGGGACCCGTCGGTTCCCCCCGGTGAGCGCGCCCGCTCGGCTGTTGGCAAAAGCGGAACGCGCCACTAAACCCCGCGACCCACCGCCCATTCACTTCTTCACTCTTTCTTAGAATCTATAAAGAACAGGAGAATAGGGTGGCGTCCGTTCCCGCTTCCGAGCTCGCGCGCCGCGGCCTGACCGCCGATAAGCCGCTGCTCGCCGTGTTGCGTGGAGAACGCCGTGATCCGCCGCCGCTGTGGCTGATGCGCCAGGCTGGCCGCTACCTGCCAGAGTACCGCCAGCTGCGTGCCCGGCTGGGCGGGTTCCTCGACATGGCCTATGACCCCGCGACCGCGGCCGAGATCACGCTTCAGCCGCTGCGCCGTTTCGGCTTCGACGGCGCGATCCTGTTCTCCGACATTCTCATCGTGCCCCACGCCATCGGCCAGCACCTCGAATTCGTCGCCGGCGAAGGACCACGCCTTTCTCCTCCCCTCGCGGACAGCCCGCTGGACGGCCTCCAGCCGGTGCTGGAGCGCCTCGAGCCGATCTACGCTACCGTGGCGAAGGTGAAGGCCGCCTTGTCGCCTGAGACGACATTCCTGGGCTTCGCCGGTTCACCGTGGACGGTCGCCACCTACATGGTCGCCGGCCAGGGTAGCCGCGAGCAGGCCGAGGCAAGGCGCCTGGCCTACGCCGATCCCACGCGCTTTCACGCAATCGTCGACCGCATCGAAGAAATCACCCTCACCTATCTGTCGGGCCAGATTGCCGCGGGGGTCGACGCCGTGCAGCTGTTCGACAGCTGGTCCGGCAGCCTCGCCCCGGCCGAGTTCGAGCGGTGGGTAATCGCCCCCACCGCGCGGCTGGTCGCGGCGCTCAGGCAGCGGCACCCGGGCGTTCCGATCATCGGCTTTCCCAAGGGTGCCGGCGGCAAGCTCGCAGCCTATGCGCGGCTGACCGGGGTCGATGCGATCGGGCTGGACGAGACCGTCGACCCGGCGTGGGCCGACGCGCAGCTTCCGCCCGGCCTGCCGGTCCAGGGCAATCTTGATCCGCTCGCGTTGATCGCCGGCGGCGAAACGCTGCGCTCGGCTGTCGCGCGCATCCGCGCTGCCTTCGACAGCCGTCCGCATGTCTTCAACTTGGGCCACGGCATCCAGCAGGACACGCCGATCGCCCATGTCGAGCAGCTCGTCGCGCTGCTAAGGGCGGCGCCATGAACGATTGGGTCAATTTCCTCGGCGCCGCCTACCCGTGGGTCAAGGCGGCGCACGTCACCTTCGTGATCTTCTGGATTGCCGGCCTGTTCCTGCTGCCGCGCTTCTACGTCTATCATCATGCAGCGCCTGCCGGCTCGCTCGAGGATCGCGCCTGGATCGAGCGCGAGAGCCGCGTCCGTTCGATCATCCTGACCCCGGCGATGCTGGTGGTGTGGGTGCTCGGCCTGGCGCTCGCCTTCAACATCGGCGCGTTCGGCCAGCACTGGTTCGATGCCAAGCTGCTGCTGGTCGTCCTGCTGACGGGTTACCAGGGCTGGCTCGGCCGCTACGGGCGCAAGCTCGCCAACGGCCAGCGCCCGCTCGCCAACCGCACCTTGCGCATCATGAACGAGGTTCCGGGAATCGCGACCGCGGTTATCGTCGTGCTGGTCATCGTCAAGCCGTTCTAGTTCGCCCGTTGCATCGCGCTCGCCCGCGCTTATATTGACAGCCACGGGCCCGAGACCTACGCCGTCGACCCAGACGGCCGCGCCGGCCCTTCTTCTCCTGTTGCCGGCGCTCGCCCCCTTGCGGCGTCCTGTCGCTCGGCCACAATCCCCTCAGCTCTCCATTCGCGAGCCCCCCCGATGCATCTCAAAGACCTCAAGCAGAAAACCCCCGTCGAACTCGTGGCCATGGCCGAGGAGATGGGGGTGGAAGGCGCGTCCACCCTGCGCAAGCAGGATCTCATGTTCTCCATCCTCAAGGTCCGCGCGGAAAGCGGCGCCGAGATCATGGGCATGGGCACCGTCGAAGTTCTCAACGACGGCTTCGGCTTCCTGCGCAGCCCCGAAGCGAACTACCTCGCTGGCCCGGACGACATCTACGTCACGCCTAACCTCGTTCGCCGCTTCGGCCTGCGCACCGGCGACACCGTCGAGGGCGAGATCCGCGGCCCCAAGGATGGTGAGCGCTATTTCGCACTCAACCGCGTCACGCAGATCAATTTCGACGAGCCCGACGCCGTCCGCCACCGCGTCAACTTTGACAATTTGACGCCGCTTTACCCCAATTCCAAGCTGCGCCTCGATACGCTCGACCCGACCGTCAAGGACAAGTCCGCGCGCGTCATCGACATCGTCTCGCCCCAAGGCAAAGGCCAGCGCGCGCTAATTGTCGCCCCACCGCGCACCGGCAAGACCGTGCTGCTGCAGAACATCGCCAAGGCGATCACCGACAATCACCCCGAGGTGTTCCTCATCGTCCTGCTCATCGACGAGCGGCCGGAGGAAGTCACCGACATGCAGCGTTCGGTGAAGGGCGAGGTCATCTCGTCGACCTTCGACGAACCCGCCTCCCGCCACGTTCAGGTCGCCGAGATGGTGATCGAAAAGGCCAAGCGCCTGGTCGAGCACAAGAAGGATGTCGTCATCCTGCTCG
>CAXSDY010000088.1:0-10073 GCA_964235835.1 uncultured Sphingomonadaceae bacterium
GTCAGGCTGAACAGGAAGCCGAACAGCAGGGGCACAAGCACGGCTACGTCGCGCAGTAGCGGGTGGGTGGTGAGGAACGGAAAGTTGAACGTATGCAGCGCGTAGTAGATCCAGGCGTAGGACGCCCGGCTGCCGCTCATCACGGTCAGAATGTGGCCGTCCTCGCCGTCGACCGCGATCGACGGAGCGTGCGCCCCGGAAAGTCGCGCAAGCAGCGTCGAGCCGGGCCAGCCTTCCGCGAGCGCATAGGTTTCGGTCGGTGCGACGGAACGTAGTTCACGTAGTGGCGCATCCGGCCAGCCGGCTGTCAGGGCACTGCGCACGCGGCTCAGCAGCGACTCTCGGTCGAGCACCGATCCATCCGGCGCAAGGTTGATCACTTGGCCGCCAGCGCCGTGAACCGTGATCAGTGGCTGACCGGCGAGGACAGAAAAGTCGAGCGCGCGAACCGGACCGAGGCGGCGCAACGTTGCGGGATCGAAGCTGGCATAGGCGCTTGAGCGACTGGCGCCTTGGTAAGCGGCGAGCTCGGCCGCGGACGGTTCGCCGCGAGAGAACAGCCGTCCGTGATCCATCGACAGCCACCCGCTGAGTGTCCAGGCGAGCACGAACAGGCTCGCGAACAAGCCGAGAATATGGTGCCAACGCATCCACTTCAGCCGGTAGAAGCTGAGTGACGGGCGGCGCTGACGCTGGGCGGCAAGGGTACGGATCACCCCGAGAATCGTTCCGGCGACAGCCACGAGCAGACAGACGAGCGACAGGACCCAGACGCTCCGGTCCCACGCAGTGAAGCTGGAGCGCAGCGGGGTGAAGTAGATCCAGTGCAGGACCGCGCCTACCCAGTTCCAGCCGCGCTCGAGGCGCGTCGTGCGCTGAACCGGTTCACCCGAACGGGCCGAGACGTAGAGCTGGGTGCCCGCGGCGTCTCCAAGGTCCAAGCGGTAGAGCGGACGGAGCGGGTCGAAGTGATTGTGGACCACCCACTGGTCATAGTCGAAGGGTCCGTTGACGACGGCGCCGACCCCTTGCGTGGCAACCACTTGATCGGCCGACAATGGGGCCAGCACTGCGCCGCTTTTCGCGTCGACGGCGATCAGCCGGTCGTTCTCCCCCACCAGCCAAGCCGGCGCGGCACCACGTTGCACCAGGCGCAGCGAAGTCGCTTCTCCACCCGCCACGGCAAGTGCCTGTCGCGGTGGTACACGCACCGCCCCGAAGTCGATGTCGCGTTGCAGTTCCAGCTGCATCGCATGGCTGAGCGACGGGAACGGCTCGAACAGAAGGACCGCGCCGCTGGCGAACCACAAAGCGAAGATCAGGCACGTCGAGATGCCGAGCCAGCGGTGAAACCAGGCAAGCTGCGTGGTGGCGCGATTTTTCCAGTAACGCGCTCTAGAAGCGGGCAAGGAGGCTGACCTCGTAGCGGCGAGGTTCACCGAGCTGCACCTGAGCCGGATAATAGATATCAGCCCATTGCACGAAGGTCTTGTTCCAGAGGTTGTTGACCCGCCCCGTTAGCGACAGCTGTGGCGTTAGCGCATAGGTCGCATAGACGATGCCAGTCGCATATTGCTTCAGGACAAGATCGTTCGCGGTATTACCGAAGCGCTTGCCGACATATTTGACACCGCCTCCGGCTTCGAGCGGCAGGCCGCCGATGTGCTGCACGGTCGTCCAGATGTTGGCGACATATTTCGGTACGTTCGGGGGCCGGTTGCCCGACGCCGCGATGCCGTAGTTGGGATCGACGAAGCTACCGTACTTCGCGTCGACATACGTTGCGCTGCCAATCAGCGTCCACTCGGGCGTGATGCGGACCTGACCAGACGCCTCAATGCCGCGCGACTTCTGACTACCCACATTGCTGACGACGTCGAGCGCAACTTGGGTAAGGATGTTCTTGCGCTTGATGTCGTAGGCGGCAAGCGTAAATGAGCCACGGCCATTCATCAGATCAGCCTTCAGCCCCGCCTCGAACTGTCGCGAGCTGCTCAGCCCGAAGTTCTGGCCCGCGTTGACGAGGAAGATGTTGGAACCGACCGGGTCCTTACCCGTGCTGTATGAGGCGTACACGGTGATGTTCCGCGTCAGGTCATAGACAAGCCCTGCGCGCCAGTTGAACAACTTGTACGTGCGATTGAAGCTGGTTCCGGCGTTGAAGCTGCCGTTTACGTTGTAATTCTCGCGGGTGAGATAAAGGCGCTCCGCACGCACGCCGGTGACCAGCTTGAGCGCGGGCGCAAGGTTGAGCACGTCCTCGCCGAACAGCGCCACCTGATCCCAACGGGTGGGGCTAACGCGCTTGACGATCGGCCCAAACATGCCCGGAGTGGGATTGAGCGGGTTCACGCTGTCGCCGTCGGGGAAGCCGCGACTGCGGATGAAGTTCAGATGGCTGTAGTCGACACCAAGCAGCAGCTTGTTGTCCATACCGAGCAACTGATCCTTGTGCGTAAGGCTGAACTGGTCGCCGAACAAATCTTGGTTGTGGAACACAAAGAACCGGTCGCGATCAATCAGTTTGGTATTGGGATTGAAGACGAAGTTCTCTGCGTTGACCCACGCGCGCTTGGCATGAAAATAATAGGCTGTGTTCGCGATCGTCAGGTTCTCCGACGGTGCCCAGTTGACGACCATGCGGGGCCAAACTTGCCAGCTCTTCGCCCGGTTGTCGGCGACGTTGTAGTTCTTGAAGCGCAGACGGCGGTCGATGACATAGCCGTTCGCCGTCGAGACGATCCCGAAGATCGGATCGGCCGCAAAGGACGCGGGCACCAGTGGCGTGCCGTAGTAGGTCGACAGATTGTCCTTGAGATAATCGACGCTCAGCTCAACCGACAGCGCGTTGCTCGGCTTCAGCAGCACGGCGCCGGTGGCGTTGAACGAGTTCGACCCGGCACGATCAACGAAGCCGCTCGTTCGATGGTAGCTTACGTCCAGACGTCCGGCCGCAGTGTCGCCAAGCACCTTGTTGCCGCCCACTCCGACACTAACCGTAGCGAAACTCGCGTAGGAGGCGAGCGCCTGGAATGCGTCGCCGCGCAAGTCTGGCGACTTGTTGATGATGTTCACGGCGCCGCCGACCGCTCCCTGGCCGTAGAGCACAGAAGCCGGGCCCTTGAGCACGTCGATGCTGGAGATATTGAAGGTGTTGCCCGGCCGATTGATCATGTTCGCCGGCCCGAGATAGAGACCATTATGCAGAATCTCGATCTGCTCGCCGCTGAAGCCGCGCATCGAGAACAGCGAAGGGTCACCGGGCGAGCCGCCCGAGATCACGCCAGGCAGGCTGACCGTTGCTTCTTCGACCGTTCGGAACCCGCGCGTCAGGATCTCGTTGGCGCTGATCTGGTCGATCGTTGCCGGCGTGTCCCGGATCGACAAGCCGATCCGGCTGGCAGTCGAGGTCGCTACGTCGAGCTTACGTAGGCGCCATCCGGTGACGGTGATCACATCGCCTTGGCGCGCAGGCGCCGTTTCGACGTTGCTGGCATTGACGCCGGCTGGCTGCGCTGCAGGAGCGGTCGTGCCCTCTGTCTGGAGCGCTTCGTTGGAGGGCGGAGGTGTCGAAACCGGCGACGACTGCGCATGCGCCACGCCGCTGCAAGCGATCGCGAGCACCGCGACGGACATCTGGATCTTGGATTTGCGTTCCTGGTCGATCACGATCACCCCCTTTATGGTCTAAAAGTCCGCTCTCCTGCCTGCATTTTGTTTTGTATAGTCAAATGAAAGTTCGACCTTCCTATCCTCTTCGTCAAGGGAAAAAATGGGCTTGGCCGATCCATTGGCGTACAAACGTGTTGTTTGTGTATGATGCCGGTCGCCGCCACGGTTGCGGCGGGTCCGGGTGACAGGAGGAAATTTGAACGTTGCTGTAATCACACGGGGATCGCAGTGCCAGCCGGCCTGCAAACACCCGGAGGACATCCCCTCGCTTGATGGTGAAGGGCCCCTCTGGCTTCAGATTCGTCGGTCGATCGCGTTGGCCATTATGAGCGGCGATTGGCCCGCGGGAACGCGCATACCTTCCGAGATGGTGTTGACTGAGCACTACGATACCTCACGGATGACTGTGAACAAGGCCATCCAGAGCCTTGCAAGCGAAGGACTCCTGCAGCGCCGCACCAAGGTCGGCACCGTGGTGACCGGACTGGCGCGCGAGCGACCGGTGATGGAGATTTGGGACGCCGCCGACAGCATCCGCCGTGACGGGCGTCACTACAGCTACAGGTTGCTCGAATGCGAGATGGTTCGGGGTCCTTCGCCCGTTCGCGAACTTGTGGGCTTAGTGGATTCCACGCCTCTCGTGCGCATGCTCTGCCTGCATTCCGCCGATGGGCAGCCGTTTCAACTAGAGGAACGGGTCGTGAACTTCGACGCCGCTCCCCAGTTAGCCTGCCAGCCTCTCGAGTCGGTCAGTCCCGGCCAATGGCTGCTTGCTCATGTGCCTTGGACCAATGCCAAGCATAGTATCACAGCGCGCGGAGCTGATCCGGTGATAGCCGCGCACTTGGCTCTTGACGTCGGCGAGGCGTGCCTCGTCCTCGAGCGGCGCACCTGGAATGTCGACGTGCCCGTCACCTTCGGTCGCTTTTGGCATCCAGGTGACGACCACAGCCTCGAGGGCAATTTCAAGCCTTCCTGGTAGGTTCTGATCAATCGGCTCCTCATGTTCCAAGGCGCATCAGAATGCGAAGCCAGCACGGACCGGCTCGGTCGTGCTCTTTCATGGTCGCGGGATCGCGAGCCGGCGGGCTCGTCTAGCTCTGCCGTGATCGGCGGCAGCCTGGAACGGCGCGCCCTGCGCCATCGGCAGACTTCGGCAAGCGTCCGCCCACGCGGGGCGCACCATCCGGTTCGCCCTTCGAACGGACAGACGTCGACACACGGGCTCTTGGTCGGGCAGCTGTGTTCAAGGCGCTGCCATCCTCAATACGACATAGATGAACGCGAGACCTAGGATCGTCCCGCTCGCCCGAGCAAAGCCAGGCTCTCCATCCTGACTTCGCGGCAACAGCTCGCTCGCGCCAATATAGAGAAATCCGCCGCCGAATACGCCGAGTAGCAGTCCCAAGATTTCCTGCGGAACGATCACAGTGCGCGCGATTGCGATACCGACTAGAGGGGCGAGGGCATCGATGGCGAGCCAGCGCCGTGCAGCTGTGACGGTTCCGCCACCGGCGAAGCTTAATGTGACGGTGTTCGCTCCATCGAGAAAATCATGCGCGAGGACGGCAATAGCGACGATAAGTCCCGCCGCGGAGGAAACTTGAAAAGCGAGGCCGATGCCAAGGCCATCCATCAGGCTGTGCATCGTCAGGCTGCCCGGCCCAAGGTGTCGGCCATGACCCTTGCCATGGCCAAACAATAACACCGAGGAGCGATCAAGCAGCAGGTAGCCGCCGAAACCGCACGCCGCCGAGGTCATCACGCTCAACGCCGTGCCGCTGGATCGGATAAGATCAAGCGCTTCCGGTAACAGATCAAGCAATGCCACGCCGATTACCGCGCCACTGCTAAAACTGAACAAAAGCCGCTGTGCCGAACGGAACCGGATCGCGAGCGCCCCGCCAACGATCGTGGCAGTTGCCGTGACGAGCCCGACCAGCAGCGCGAACGGCAGGGCGGAGATGTTCACGTCGCCGCTCGATTCACCTCGATCGTGAGATGCGACAGCGACGGAATGTGTGCAAGCCGCTCGCGATAGAACCTTGCCTCCCGATCTGTGTGCGTGCTCACCGCAACGATCGCGCCAAGATGGCCTGGGCCAAGGCGCCACAAGTGTAGGTCGACGACCTCGTCGCCACGATTCTCGATTTCATGTCGCACGCGATCGGCCGTGCGCGCGTTGGGCAGCATGTCGAGGAGGATTGCTCCCGTGTCCCGCACCAGGCCGTAGGACCAGCTCGCTATGACTGCAGCGCCAATCAGGCCGGCGGCTGGGTCCATCCAAAGCCAACCGAAGGTGCGTGCAAGGATTAGTCCAACGATCACCAACGCCGAGACGGCCGCGTCCGCGACCACGTGAATAACAGCTGCGCGCATGTTGTTGTCGCGGTGGTCAGCGCCGTGGTCGTGCTGATGCTCATCAAATCGGACCTCCTGCACCTCCTCACCGACACTCACGCGGGTCGCGAACGCATGAGGCTCCGGCACCTCCTCCCGGCTCTCCAAATAGTCGTCATGCGGCAGCATCACGAAGCGGTGGCGGACGTCGCCTTTGCGCACCGTCTCGATCGTCACTTCGACAGGAAGCGAAGCCGCTCCTTCGCTAGCGAGACGAAACCGGGGCGGTACGCCGTCCTCATGGATCGAGAGCAGCATCGTGCAACCGGCAAGGGTCATTCGCTGTGCCTCGTGCCCATGATCCTCCTGTTGGTCATGATCATCGTGAGCATGTCCGTGGCTGTGCCCGTGATTGTGGCCTCCGGCGCTTAACAGCCACGCACTTGCGACGTTCACACACAGGCCGAGCGCCGCAATCGGGATCGCCTCGCCGAAATGGATGGGTACGGGCGCCAGCAGGCGGGTGACCGATTCATAGCCGATCAACAGAGCAATCATCGCGAGCACGATCGCGCTGCTGAAGCCAGCTAGGTCGCCCAGCTTGCCGGTGCCAAAGCTGAAACGTGGGTCCTTCGCGTAGCGTCGGGAGAACGTATACGCCAAGGCGGCGAGCAACAGGGCACCGGCGTGGGTGGACATGTGGAGCCCGTCGGCAACAAGCGCGATCGAGCCGAACAGGATGCCGCCGACAATCTCAATCAGCATCATGACTCCGCACAGCACGATGACGAACCAAGCCCGTCGCTCGTTTCGCTCGTGCCCCTCCCCAAGGAAGACGTGGTCATGGGGAGCGATAGAGGCGTCGGCCTCGGCCGTTGGTGACTGGATGATGCTCATTTCAGATAGGCCCTGACGACTTCGAGGAGTTCTTCGGTAGCGTCGCGATTGAGCGCGCCCGGATGCATGTTGGGATTGACGAGATGGGAAACGATGTGGTCCTCGACGACTTCCGCCATCAACCCCGCCATGGCGCCACGTGCGCCGGCGATCTGGTGGAGTATCGAGCCGCACGAGGCGTCGCTCCCCAGCGCGCGCTCGATCGCTTCTACTTGCCCCTTCAGCCGACGCACTCGGGCAAGCAACTTGTCTTTCTGATGGGCGGTGTGCATCAACCTCCGTTGGCATAGCGCCCCACCCTATTCAAGCCACAGACGGGGCGGTCCGCAGCTACCGTGGGCTGCTTGCTATGCTCTCCGCCATCGTATCGCCGCGGAGGCGATCACCGCTCGCCCTGTGCTGCAACGTGTCAGGTCCGGCGGCGACTTCAGGCTCTGCGCAACGGGAGAGTCTGCTCACCGACCAGACCGCCTGGCACTCTTCCATCTGTAGTGGCGGCGATATGGACGGGTATGTTTGAGCGGGGTGGCGCGATCGGTAGCTTCGCCCTGCTATCTTCATGCTCGGCAGGCGCCGAACTTCGACGTTGCATCCAAGGAGGAACCGGATCCCGAGGCTGCGCGGCAATCTGATGCATCTGTTCGCAACGGCCGAGGACTGAGTACGGCATACCGCAGCCATTGCGCAGACTATGCGGCGCTCACGCGCCGCCCTTTGGAAAGTCGAACAGCGCTATGCCAAGCTTCCTTGCCTTGTCGGCAAGGTTGTCCTGGATGCCAGTTCCGGGGAACAGCACGACTGCGATCGGCAGGACATCGAGCATCTGGTCGTTGCGCTTGAACGGTGCGGCCTTCCCGTGACGCATCCAGTCGGGGCTTGAAAGCGACCTGCGGCACCTTGCGGCGATCAGCCCAGCGTGCTTGGGGTTGCCGCCATGGAGCAGGAGCATGTCTGGGTGCTTGGCATGCACCCGGTCGAGTGCTGACCAGATAGCTTTCGCGTCCTAGAAGTCGCCGCCGGTGAACGCGACCTTTGGTCCAGCCGGTAGCATGACGTCTGCTTCGGCGCGCTTCCTCGCGGCGAGGAAATCGCGGCTGTCGATCATCGCCGCGGTGAGCGCCTTGTGGTTGACCATCGATCCGCAGCGCGGGCGCCAGGACGAGCGGGTGTGGGTCTCGTAGAGATCGGCAGCGGTGGCGCGCATTAGCTCGAACGCGTTGCGTCGCTCGATCAGGGTCAGGCCGTCGGCGAAAAGCCGTTCCAGCTCGACCGAACGCACAGGTGACACACGCCGTCCGGCAAGTCTTAGCCGATGTGAGGCTAGCGCTCGACGTGCTGCAAGCCAAACTGACGCTGACCGCTCCCGGGCGCAATGTGCTGGGGGGTCGCTGCTCCGCGCGGTCGGGCATGTCCTCCTCAATGTCGGTCAGGCTGCCGACACGGAACTGACGAAGGTCGTCAACGCGGCGCACCGGCCGTGGAAGAGCACCGACCCCCGCAAGCCGTGTATCGGGATTTTACCCTAAAGGGAGAGGCCGGTAGTCTGCCTAGACCATCGCAGGTCTTTACGACGGCACGAGAATCGCTAGGCCGCTCCCGCCACTCCTCGCCTGCTTGCTCAACATCACTTTCCAGCTGCCTTTTGCAGGAACCGAGCCAGGGCTGCGTTCCGTGAATCGCGATCAAGAGCATAAGCAGTCTGCTTGAACTCCACACCATCAAGCAACCCTTGAATATAGCCCGAGATCGTGTCCGCTGCCATGATCAGCGCCGCGTCGAGGGTATGAATGTAGTTGCCAGTGACCGAGCCTTTGGCGTGACCGATCAATGCTGCGATCGTGACCTCTGTGAAGCCCAGGTCGTTCGCGATGCTGGCAAAGCTGTGGCGAAGAACGTGCGGCGTCACGTCTGCCAACGGAGTCTCCTCAACCAGCTTCTTCCAATGTCTGGGAAAGCTGCCAAACGCATTGTCATGGCCCTTACCGGGGAAAAGATAAGTGCCTGTTGTGGCCTCCATGCGAACTTCTAAAGCCTCGACCACGGGCAGGCCAATGGGTCGCACCGACATCCCTTCTTTTGTGTCGCTAAGCCGTAAGCAGCTCGCCCTAGTGTCCGCTTCCGTCCGTCCAAGGTTGATCACTTCGCTGCGACGGCAGCCGGTTAGCGCGATCACGCGGCTGAGCTCGGCTGCCAGTGCGTATTTACTGTCTCTCGTCGCGTCGTTGAGAATCTTTCCCAGCAGGCGATATTCGGACTCGGTCAAGCGCCGGACCCGTACATTGTCCTTGGGCTTGCGTACTCCGTGAGTGGGATTCGTTTCGATGATTCCGATATCAATGGCGTAGGTGAGGATGCCGCCGAGCAAGCCAACAGTTCGAGTGGCGGTGCCGACGCCCCCCCGTACGATCGCCTTGCCCCGGAGTTTCTTCGTTTTCACAATTGTCGCCGTGTTACCCGCCATCACGTCCTTGAGCATGCGGTTTACATCCGCCTTCGTCACGTCGATCACCTTCCGGGTGCCGATGAGCGGGATGATGTGGCGAGCAATGCGCCCCTTATCAGTGACGATCGTACTTGCTTTCTTCGGGCGACCACCCTTCCCAAGGATGAGCCCGGCTTCGAGATCTGCCAGGTAAAGCTCGCAGAGTTCCTTTATCGTTACCGCCTTGTGATTGAGCTGACGCTCCGCTGCGGGGTCGTCCCCTCTTGCGATCCGACCAAACAGAACCTTCGCCTCTTGTCTCGCAGTCTCGGGTGTCCATACACCGTGCAAACCGATCGTATAGCGTCGGGACCGACCGGTGCTGCGATATTGTATGACATAGCTGCGCTTGCCGGACACAAAAATGCGGAGCCCAAAACCCGGCAGTTCGTCGTCCCAGATGACATAGTCCTTCGCACGCGCTTCGGCCGCGTCCACGACGCGCTTGGTGACCTTACCCATGACAGTCCTCCAGCCTCCGCCGGAAATCCGCGTAAGCGCCACGTAAGCAGCCGGGCGGAAATCATAGCGCATCCGTGGATACGAATGTCGCTATGCTCCCAGAGAATCCCTAGAGCTTCCAAGAAGATAGGGTAACATAGCGTGCAATCGCATACATTGAGGTTGGTCCCGTTTACGCTCTCCGAAGGCAGAGGCCAGAGGTTCGAATCCTCTTGGGTGC
>CAXSDY010000089.1:0-10013 GCA_964235835.1 uncultured Sphingomonadaceae bacterium
CTGGCCGGCGCAGCGGCGTTGACCTGGCTGTTCGATCCGGGCCGCAAACGGGCGCTCCCGTTCCTGCGGACGAGGGCTTTTCCAAGGCTCCCCTCGCCGCCGTTCTGATGGTGGCGGGCTACGCTGCTGCCCTGTTGTGGGGCCAGCTGGCGATCGCGCGGATGCTCGGCGCGCCGATCGTCATCGACATCGGTCCGAACCTCGCGCTGCTGCTGACCGTCAACGCGCTGCTGCTCGGCTGGCGGATGATCGTGCGGGCGATCTTCACCACCGCCGCCTATGGCTTGTGGCAGGGTGTGCTGTCGGTGCCTCGACTGCTCGTCGCCAATCTCATCGCCATCCTGGCTGTCAAGCGCGCCATCGACGTCCATGGCATGGCCGGGCCGAGGAAGTGGGAGAAGACGACCCACATCTTCCCGCAGGAGCTCGGCGCATGAGCTCCTCGACGCGCTTCATCGGCCTCGCCGTATTCGCCTGGGCTGGGGTCCGCGCGATCAGCCTGGGCGTGGTGCCCGGCACCGGCGGGCTGGCGTTCGACCGGCCGGCGATGGCGGCCTTGACTCCGGCATCGCGCATCCCGCCGCTCGAGCCAACGCAGTTTCCGGCGATCGAACCGGTTTCACCGTCCGCCGCCGGAACTCCGCCAGAGGCGGTGGCCCGTCCGCCGGTCGTGGATCCGGCACCCCGAATGTATTCGGGTCCGAACAGCGTGACCTTGCGCATGCCGCTCGCTCGTCAGCCCTACGGCCGCTCCGCCCTGGGCCGCTTCGAGTTCCGGCAATCGTCGCCCGAGCAACGCCTGGCGCAAGCCGAGCGCGAACTGCCCCGGCCCCGGCGAATGGCGTTCGGGTCCGCGCCGCTGACCACCGCGCTGCCCGCCGCCCGGCCGGTGGCGGTCGCCGCGCCCGGCCCCGTTCCGCGGGGGGAGGCGATCGCTCCGGCCCTGGTGCGGCAGGGCAGGCGCCTCGAACTGTCCAGCTGGGCCTTGATGCGCGGCAAGCCGGGCGATCTGCTCGGCGCCAACAGCCTGGCGTCGAGCAGCGGCACGCTGGGGGGCAGCCAGGCCGGCGCCCGGATCAGCTACTGGATCACGCCGCACCTTGCCGCGAGCCTGCGCAGCAGTACGCCCTTGGGCGGCGCCAGGGGCGGCGAGGTGGCCGCGGGGGTGCGCTACCGTCCGTTCGCCAACCTGCCCCTGTCCGTCACCGCCGAGCGGCGCCAACGCTTCGGCCGCAGCGGCGGACGCAACGACTTCGCGCTGTTCGTCGAGGGCGGCCTGTGGGACCGGCCCATGCCGGCCGGGTTCCGGCTCGATGCCTACGCGCAGGCCGGCGTCGTCGGGGTACGCTCGCACGACTTGTTCGGAGATGGCGCGTTTACCTTCACCCGGCCGCTGTGGCGCCGCGTCTCGGGCGGGTTCGGCATGTGGGGCGGCGCGCAGCCCCATCTTTACCGCCTTGACGCCGGTCCCCGGCTGACCATCGCCATGACCCGCTCGATGCGGGTTCATCTCGACTATCGCCAGCGCCTGCTCGGCACGGCCTCGCCCTCGTCCGGTCCCGCAGTGACGCTCGCCGGCGACTTTTAAAGCCGCACCGCAGCGCGTCAGCCCCGCCTTGGCGAACGCGCCGCTTTGCGGCTAGCGTGCCGCGGCAGCATGCACATCTACCTTCCCATCGCCGGCATGTCGGTCAACGCGCTGCTGATCGTCGCCTTGGGCGCGCTGGTCGGCGTCCTGTCGGGCCTGTTCGGGGTCGGCGGCGGGTTCCTGACGACGCCGCTGCTGATCTTCTACGGCATCCCCCCGACGGTTGCGGTCGCGTCGGCCACGACCCAGATCACCGGCGCGAGCGTATCGGGCGCGATGGCCCACTGGCGTCGCGGCGGCGTCGACCTGAAGATGGGCCTGGTGATGATCGCCGGCGGGCTGCTCGGCTCGCTCGCGGGCGCCGCGCTGTTCCGCCTGCTCCAGACCAGTGGCCAGGTCGATGTCGTCGTCGGGTTCCTCTACGTGCTGCTGCTCGGGTCGATCGGTGCGCTGATGCTGAAGGACGCCATCGTCGCGCTCGGCTGGGTCCAGCGGGCCCAAGCCAAGGCGAAGCCGCGCCACAACCGATGGGTGGCCAGCCTGCCGCTGCGGGCGCGCTTTTCCGCCTCCGGTCTGTACATCTCGCCGCTGGCGCCGGCCGTGCTCGGCTTCGGCGCAGGGATCCTGACCGTTCTCCTGGGGGTCGGCGGCGGCTTCGTGCTCGTGCCCGCGATGATCTACATCCTGCGCATGGCGGCGCGCGTCGTGGTCGGTACCAGCCTCGTGATGATCCTGGCCGTCAGCGCCGCGACGACCCTCATCCAGGCGCTGACCAGCGGCGCCGTCGACATCGTGCTCGCCGCCTTGTTGCTGGTCGGAGGCGTGGTCGGCGCGCAATATGGCGCGATCCTCGCGACTCGGCTCAAGCCGGACCTGCTGCGGCTCGCGCTGGCGGTCATCATTCTGCTGGTGGCGCTGCGGATGGCGCTCGGCCTCGCCTGGCGACCGGACGAGATCTTCACCATCGAGCTGTTGTGAGGCGGGCCGCTGCGCTCGCGTCGGTCGCCTGGCTTCTGACCGGCGCGACCAAGCCGGAACTGGTCCCCGACGTGTCGGCCCGCTCGATCGAGATCCGCTACAGCTTCACGGGTGCCCAGCTGCTGCTGTTCGGGGCGATCCTCTATCCCGGCGGCCGCGTGCCGCAGCCGCCCGCGGACGTGGTCGTCGTGCTCCGTGGGCCGGACCAGCCGATCCTGTTGCGCGAGAAGCAGAAGGTGGCCGGCATCTGGATGAACGCGGATTCGAGCCGCTTCCGCTCGGCGCCGAGCTTCTATTCCGTCGCCTCCTCCCGGCCGATCCGCGAGCTGGTCGACGAGCGCACCGCGGCGATCTACGAGCTGGGCCTGCGCAACCTCCAGCTGTCGCCCGGTGGCGGCGCGTTGCCGGACAAGCAGCGCCGGTTCGAGACCGGC
The DNA here is from genome assembly GCA_964235835.1 of uncultured Sphingomonadaceae bacterium. Classification (GTDB taxonomy): domain Bacteria; phylum Pseudomonadota; class Alphaproteobacteria; order Sphingomonadales; family Sphingomonadaceae; genus Sphingomicrobium. The sequence goes on from CAXSDY010000089.1 coordinate 3,001, forward strand.
CTGCTCGACCTGCGCCGCCGTCAGGGTCTCTATGCCGAGAACCCGCACGGCGTGGAGATCAGCGGCGGCGTACTTTACCGCGCCGCGATCTCGATCCCCAGCCAGGTTCCGGTCGGAACCTACACGGCCGAGACCTTCCTGATCGACCGGGGCCGCGTGCTGGCCGCGGCGACGCGCGACGTGCAGATCGGCAAGTCGGGGTTCGAGCGCTATCTGGCACTGGTCGCCAGGCGGCATGCGTTGGCCTATGGCCTGGCCGCCGTGTTGCTCTCGCTGGGGCTGGGCTGGGCGGCGGCAATGGCGTTCCGGCGGCGCACCTAACGCTCTTTTAACTCACTGCGCCTAAAGCTTCCTGCACGGCAGTGGGACGCGCAACGACATGGATGACACTTCGAGCCTGAACCAATTCCTTCACGAGATGAACGCGTACGGCGAGGCCGAGCCTGTCCTGGCGCATGTACCGGCTCGTGGACCCGCCATCGCCCTGCCGCCGATCGGGCAAGTGCTCGAAATCGCCGGTTCCGGCTCTCAGGTTTCGATGAGCGTCGCCGCGCTGGCGGCGCTACTCGAAAGCAGTGACCCGTCGCTCGCCATGTCCGGCTAGGTCGGCAGCCAAGTCAAGATGCGGGTCGGCAAGGCGTGGCTCGTCGCCAACGTGCGCACCCTGCGCGTCGGCGAACATGGGCTGGTCGTCGCCAACGTCGACTTCCTGGGTGAAGGGAAGGAGGACGGTTACGGCCGCCTCGCCGACTTCCGCCGCGGCGTCACCCGCTATCCTATCCCCGGCGCCGAGGTGTTGCCGGTCTCGACCGACGACATGCGCGCGATCTTCGCAGCGGACGACAGCCCGCACATCTCCATCGGCACCGTCTACCCGACCGAGGACATCCGCGGCACACTCTATGTGGACCCGATGTTGTCGAAGCATTTCGCGATCCTCGGTTCGACCGGCACCGGCAAGTCGACCTCCGTCGCGCTGATCCTCCACCGCATCTCGCAGCTGTCGCCCGAGGGCCACATCGTCATGATCGACCCGCACGGCGAGTATTCGGCGGCGTTCAAGGATTGCGGCGAGCTGTTCAACGTCGACAACCTTCAGCTGCCCTACTGGCTGATGAACTTCGAGGAACATTGCGAGGTATTGCTGACGACCGATGGCGCCGAGCGCCAGCGGGACGCCGACATCCTCGCCAAATGTCTGCTGGCCGCGCGGATGAAGGGCAAGGCGGCCGAGCAGTATGGCAAGGTCACGGTCGACTCGCCCCTGCCTTACCTTCTGTCCGACCTCAACGGGATCCTCGTCAACGAGATGGGCAAGCTCGACCGGGCGGGCGACACGCTCCCCTACCAGCGGCTCAAGACCAAGCTCGACGAGCTCAAGGCCGACCCGCGCTACTCGTTCATGTTCTCCGGCATGCTGGTGTCGGACTCGATGGGCAGCTTCCTGTCCAAGCTGTTCCGCCTGCCGGCGATGGGCAAGCCGATCTCGATCGTCGACGTGTCGGGCGTGCCGTCGGACGTCACGTCGGTCGTGGTTTCGGTGCTCGCGCGGATGGTGTTCGACTATGCCATCTGGTCGCGGACCGAGGCCCAGCGGCCGCTGCTGCTCGTGTGCGAGGAAGCGCACCGCTACGTCCCGAAGGACGATACGGCCAAGGGCCAGGCGGTGCGCAAGATCCTCGAGCGGATCGCCAAGGAAGGCCGCAAGTACGGCGTCTCGCTCGGGCTGATCACGCAGCGCCCGTCCGACCTTGCCGAGGGCGTGCTGTCGCAGTGCGGCACGATCATCTCGATGCGCCTCAACAACGATCGCGATCAGGCGTGCGTTCGCGCGGCCATGCCCGAAGGCGCGCGCGGCTTCCTCGACGCCATCCCGGCGCTCCGCAACCGCGAGTGCATCGTCTGCGGCGAGGGCGTCGCCATCCCGATCCGGGTCCGCTTCGACGACCTCGAGCCCGAGAAGCGCCCCGCCTCGTCCGACCCGAGCTTCGCCGAACTGTGGCGCCAGACCGGCGGCGAAGCGGAGATCATCCAGCGCACCATCCAGCGCTGGCGCGGCCACGGGAAGTAAGGCGCGACGGCGCATCGCGGATCGATCCGGATAGTGCGGTCGGCGAATGTTCCCAATGTTCCCGGTAACGAGAGGATTGGGGACCCGACGCGGCGCCAGACATGCTCATGGGTGCAAGCCGGGCTTCAGGAAAGCTGAGCGGCAATGCGGCCCGCGACAACGGGAGAGCAGCCATGGCGAAGTGTGGATCGTCCAAGCATTTGATCGGCACAGCACATTTGCCGGGCTGTAGGACAGGGTAAACTTGATCGCCTATCCCCGCACGCCGACCCCGAGCAGCGCCTTGAGACGGGCGTGGAAGGCGTCGAGCGCCGGACCTTCCAGGGTCGAGTGGCTGATGAACCGGACCGACATCGGGTTGATCGCCTGGCCGTTGCGCATGACTTCGTAGTGGAGGTGAGGACCGGTCGAGAGGCCGGTGCTGCCGGAATAGCCGATCAGCTCGCCCTGGCGGACGGCGCTGCCGGGGGCGACGACCATGCGGCTCATGTGACTGTAGCTCGTCTCGATGCCGCCAGCATGGCCGAGGCGGACCTGCTGGCCGTAGCCGTCGGCCCAGCCCGCACGCTCGACCCGGCCGTCCGCCGCAGCGACGATCGGCGTGCCGTAGTGGGCGCCAAAGTCGATGCCCTTGTGCATCCGCAGGAAGTGCAGGATCGGATGCCAGCGCTCGCCGAAGCCCGACGTGATCGGCGCGTTGACGGGCCACATCATGCCGCTGGTCTGCTTGCCGACGCCAGACGCCTCGAACCACTGGGTGGCGCCACCGACGGTCCACTTGACGAGCTGCAGCGGCGTGCCACCGGCCCGGTCGATGCCGGCGTAGAGCAGCGGACCGGTGCGGTTCTCGCCGGTCGCTGCGCGCTGGTTGGCGACGACCAGGTCGAAGCGGTCGTCGGGCGAGACCTGGCTGCCGACGTCGAGCTGGCCGGCGAGCGCGCCGAGGTATTCACCGGCGGTTTCGGGCGCGACCCCGGCGGCGCGGAGCGACCAGTAGAGCCCTTCGCCAACGCGGCCGCGGATGCGCAGCGGGGTCCCGTCGACGGCGATCGTGCGGCGTTCGAGGCGGAGTCCGCCGGCGCCATTGGTGACGCTGAGTTCGGTGTCGAGGGCGGCGCGCAGGGTGATGCGCTCGATGCCGCGAACACCGGCCGACTTGCGGCCAAGAACGACGGCGATGCCGGTCCCGGCGGGAAGGCCGCCCGGGACCCCGCCCGACAGCAGCGTGCCGGCGCGACCCGCATCGGCGTAGCTCGCGCCGAGGCGGACGAGCGTCGCGGCGAGCGATTCCCCGGGCGCGGTTTGCGCGAACAGGTCGACGGTGGCGCGCTCGGGTGCGCTCGCGAGGAACTCGACGGCGGCGACCGGCGCCATGGCGAGGCCGGTGCGGCTGCCCTCCGCCGCCGAGCCGATTCCCGCCGCGGCGAACTGCGCCTCCTCCGCTTCGCTGACTCGCGCGGGGCGGCCACCGGGAAGCGGCTGGAAGCGGGGGGCCAGGACTGCGCTGGCGCCCGTGAGCAGGGCAAGCGAGGCGAGCCCGCGCCACCACCGGCGTGAGAACAGGTCTGCGGCAAGGTCGACCGTGAAGTCGAGGTCGCGCCAGGCCGGGCGGCGAGCACCGAACGGCACGGCGCACGGCGCTGACCGCGCGCGCCCACCGAGACCCTGTGCAACCCACTCGCCTGCCAGCACGTGCGACCTCATGCCCCCGAACGGCACGACGCCGGCCATGGGGACCTTTTCCCTGAAGGACACTGGTTAACATGGGTTTAAGCCGCTGCCGGACCAGCACGAAGGGCTTGCACTCTTGCTGGTCCGTGCCACATTCGAGTGCATGAACGCGCACGGTGACGAAGTCGTTCGGGCCATCCTGGGACCGACCAACACCGGCAAGACCTATCTGGCGATCGAGCGGATGTGCGCGCATTCGAGCGGAGTGATCGGCTTTCCGCTGCGGCTGCTGGCGCGCGAAGTGTACGACCGCGTCGTGGCGATCAAGGGCGCGGCTTCGGTCGCGCTGCTGACCGGAGAGGAGCGGATCGTGCCGCCGCAGGCGCGATACTGGCTGTGCACGGCCGAGAGCATGCCCGTCCCGAGCGGAAGCGAGCGTCCGCGGGAGCGCGATTTCGCCTTTGCCGCGATCGACGAGGCGCAGCTCGGGATCGATCCGGAGCGGGGCCATGTCTTCACCGACCGCATGCTGCGCGCGCGCGGGCGCGAGGAGACGCTGATCCTGGGATCGGAGAGCCTGAAGCCGCTGGTGCGCGCGCTGCTGCCCAAGGCCGAGATCGTCACGCGGCCGCGTTTCTCGACCTTGCGCTATGGTGGGTCGGCCAAGCTGTCGCGCCTGCCGCCGCGATCGGCGATCGTCGCCTTCTCGGCCGAGCAGGTCTATGCGATCGCCGAGATGCTGCGCCGGTTCAAGGGCGGTGCGGCGGTCGTGATGGGCGCCTTGTCGCCGGCGACCCGCAACGCACAGGTCGCGATGTTCCAGCGCGGCGAGGTCGATTATCTCGTCGCCACCGATGCGATCGGCATGGGCCTCAACATGGACGTCACCCACGTCGCCTTCGCGGGCCTGGAGAAGTTCGACGGCAAGCGCGACCGGCGGCTGACGATCGCCGAAATGGCGCAGATCGCCGGGCGCGCCGGGCGGCACCAGAAGGACGGCAGCTTCGGCACGCTGGGCTTGGGCGGCGACAGCGGCGCGGCGTTTGGCGAGGAGGAGATCGAGGCGATCGAGGACCATCGCTTCCGGCCGCTCGATCATCTCTATTGGAGGAGTGCCGAACTCGATCTTACGGACGTGCGAACCCTGATCGCGAGCCTCGAGGCGCCGAGCGGCAATCCTCTGCTGCGCGGCGCGCCGAGCTCGATGGACCTCGCCGTGCTCAAGCTGATCGCCGAGGACCCGGCGATCGCGGCCAGGAAGGGGCGGGCGGCGCGCGCGCTGTGGGCGACGTGCGGCCTGCCGGACTTCCGCAAGGTGGGGCCGATGCACCACGCGCGCATGGTGCGGCGCATCTTCAGCTATGTCGGCGAAGGGGGCCACGTGCCGCACGAATGGTTCGCGGCCGAAGTCACCCGGCTCGACAATGTCGCGGGCGACATCGAGATCCTGGCGGATCGCCTCGCCGGCATCCGCAGCTGGGCCTATATCGCGCAGCGGGCGGACTGGTTGGCGGACCCGGCGCGGTGGGCGCAGCGGACGCGCGAGGTCGAGGCGCGGCTGAGCGACGCGCTCCACGGGGCACTGACGCAACGCTTCGTCGATCGGCGCACGGCGGTGCTGGTGCGCGACATCGGCGCCCGGGGGGCGGATGCCCTCCCGGTGACGGTCGCGGCCGACGGGGAGGTCAGCGTCGGCCCCGAGCCGATCGGGCACCTAGCGGGGTTCACCTTCAGCGTCGATCCGACTGCCCGGCTGGCCGACAAGCGGCTGCTGCTGGCGGCGGCGGAGCGGCGGCTCGGCTCCGAGCTCGACCGGCGCGCACAGGCGCTGTGCGTGGCCGAGGACCAGGCGTTCGCGCTCGTCGTCGAGGAAAGCGGGTCGGTGGCGATCGGTTGGGAGGGGCACACGCTGGCGCGGCTCGCCCCGGGCCGGTCGCTGCTCGAACCCGCGGTGCGAACGGCGCGAGCACTCGATCGCCTGTCGGCGCAGCGGCGGGCCGAACTGCGAGGGCGGTTGGAGGCGTGGCTGGAGCGGGCGATCGCGCGGCAGCTGGCACCGCTGAAGGCGCTCGCGGCGGCGGCGCTGGACAAGTCGGCGACCCCCGGCGTGCGCGCGCTTGCGGCGATGCTGGTCGACGCCGGCGGGCTGCTGCCGCGGCGCGCACTGACGGCAGCGATCGGCGGACTGGACAAAGGGGACCGCCATGCGTTGCACCGCCTGCGGGTAAAGCTGGGCGCGCTCGACGTCTTCGTGCCCGAGATGATGAAGCCCGCAGCGCAGCACTGGCGGGCGGCGTTGATCGCCGTTCGGTCCGGTCAGCCCATGCCGGCGTTGCCGCCGGCCGGCGCGGCGACCCTGGACGGCAGTGCCGATCCGCGCGGCGCCGCGCTCGCCTACCGCCGGCTCGGCTCGACGTGGCTGCGGGTCGACCTTGCCGACCGCATCGCCACCCACGCGCACCAGGTGCGCGCTGTGGGGGCAGGCGAACCGCTCGACCCGGCGCTGATCACGTCGCTTGGGTTGGATGCAGAGGCGGTGCGCAAGCTGATGGCCGAGATCGGCTTCGTGCCGGCCGGCGAGCAGTGGCGCTGGCGTGGCCGGCGGCCGGAGCGTCCGGCGACGAGCGGGCCGCGCACGAGCAACGCCTTCGCGGCGCTGGCCGGGCTCAAGCGGCCGGGCTGACGCATTGCGCATCGACCGTTACCTGCACTGCATCCGGCTGGTGAAGAGCCGCACTCTGGCGCAGGCGCTGGTCGATGAGGGTCGCATCCGCGTGGACGGCCGGCGGGTGATGAAGCCGAGCGAGGCGGTGCGGGTCGGCAGTGTCATCGCGTTGCCGTTCCACGATCAGGTCCGGGTGCTGCGCGTGTTGGCGCTGCCCGAGCGGCGCGGACCGGCCAGCGAGGCGCGGCTCGCGTATGAGGAACTGGCGCCGACGGCCGGCCGATCCGCTGAAGCCGTTGACGCCGCCGCGCCCGCCTCTTAGCGGCGGAGGCCAAGCACAGGAGCCTGCCATGACCTACGTCGTCACCGACGCCTGCATCCGCTGCAAATATATGGATTGCGTCGAGGTGTGCCCGGTCGACTGTTTCTACGAGGGCGAGAATATGCTCGTCATCAACCCCAACGAATGCATCGACTGCGGCGTGTGCGAGCCCGAGTGCCCGGCCGAGGCGATCCTTCCGGACACGGAGAGCGGGACCGAGAAGTGGCTCGAACTCAACGCCAGTTTCTCGGCCGACTGGCCCAACATCACGCGCAAGAAGGACA
>CAXSDY010000090.1:0-9871 GCA_964235835.1 uncultured Sphingomonadaceae bacterium
GGGCATTCTCGTCGACTGGCGCCAGCTCAACTCGGCGCTGTTCGAGGCGCTGGAGGTCGAGCGGGTCGCCATGTTCGTGGTCCTGTCGCTGATCGTGCTGGTCGCGGTGTTCAACATTCTTTCCTCGCTGATCATGCTGGTCCGCGCCAAGACCCGCGACATCGCCATCCTGCGCACGATGGGCGCGAGCCGCCGCGCGATGATGAAGATCTTCGTCACGGTCGGCGTGACGATCGGCTCGCTCGGCATCATCCTGGGCGTGATCCTCGGCGCGATCTTCCTGTTCTTTCGCCAAGGCGTGATCGACGTCATCCAGTCGCTTACCGGGCAGAATCTGTGGGACCCGTCGGTGCGCTTCCTCAGCGACCTGCCGTCGAAGAGCGACCCGGTCGAGGTCACGGCCATTGTGCTGACCGCCCTGATCCTCTCCTTCCTCGCCACGCTCTACCCGGCGTGGAAGGCGGCGAGCACCGATCCGGTCCAGGTGCTGCGCTATGAGTGAGCGCGCGCTTTTCCTCCCCTCGATTGCGAGGGGAGGGGGACCAGCGCAGCTGGTGGATGGGTTCTCGTCCTGGCAACAGAACCCCTCCGTCAGCCTGGCGCTGCCACCTCCCCTCGAAAGCGAGGGGAGGAGAGCATGACCGAAGCCGTCCTCGCCACCACCGGCCTGCGCCGCAGCTTCACCCAGGGGGACGTCACGATCCATGTCCTCAACGGCGTCGACCTGGCGGTGCAGCCGGGGGAGATCGTCGCGCTGCTTGGGCCGTCGGGCTCCGGCAAGTCGACCTTGCTGCAAGCCGTCGGTCTGCTCGAGGGCGGGTTCGAAGGATCGATCCGCATCAACGGCGTCGAAGCGTCGAGCCTCGACACCGACGCGCGCACCGATCTGCGGCGTGACGCGCTCGGCTTCGTCTATCAGTTCCACCACCTGCTGCCCGACTTCGACGCACGCGAAAACGTCATCCTGCCGCAGCTGATCCGCGGCAGCGAGGCGGACGCCGCGCGCGAGCGCGCCGACGCCCTTCTGTCCGCGCTCGGCCTCGGGCAGCGGCTCGACCATCGCCCGTCCAAACTGTCCGGCGGCGAGCAGCAGCGGGTGGCCGTGGCCCGCGCGCTCGCCAACCGCCCGCCGCTGATCCTCGCCGACGAGCCGACCGGCAACCTCGACGAGAAGACCGCCGACACGGTGCTCGCCGAGTTCCTCCGCCTCGTCCGCCAGGAAGGCAGCGCCGCGCTGGTCGCAACGCACAACGAGCGGCTCGCCGCCAAGATGGACCGCGTGCTCCGCCTTCACGAGGGGGTCCTCGACCATGGCGGAAATCAGCCGAAAGCCTAAGGTGCCGCGATGACCGATCTTGCCACCATTCCCGTTACGCTCGCCGACGGCAGTTCGAGCGATCTCGCCGCGCACGCCGGCAAGGTTCTGCTGATCGTCAATGTGGCCTCCAAGTGCGGTTTCACGCCGCAGTACGAGGGCCTCGAAGCGTTGCAGCGCAAATATGCGGACCGGTGGCTCACCGTGCTCGGCTTCCCCTGCGACCAGTTCGGCAGCCAGGAACCGGGGGACGCGGCCGAGATCGCGAGCTTCTGCGCGCTGACCTACGACGTCCACTTTCCGGTATTCGGCAAGATCGACGTCAACGGTGCGGATACTGCGCCGCTCTACCGCCGGCTGAAGGACGAAGCGCCGGGCCTGCTCGGGTCGAAGGCGATCAAGTGGAACTTCACGAAGTTCCTCGTCGATCGCGCCGGCAAGACCGTCAGCCGCTATGCCCCGCAGACCAAGCCCGCCGACCTTGAGCGGGACATCGAGGCGCTGCTCGGTTAGCGGGACCAAACGCCGCGCTGCGCGTTCATCGGAAATGCCGCCACTCGACCCACGCTCGCCCGAGCCTTCCCCCGGCGCCCCCAACGGACCGCAACGCAGCGGTCGGCCGATGCCCGTTTATCTCGCCATGGCGGCCGCGGCCGTGCTGTTGGCCGGTGGAGCCTACACCTGCTCGACGAAAGGCTCGAACGACCGGCTGTCGGACAGCCAGGCGGGTGTGGTGCAGCAGTCGTCGAGCAACGAAGCGGTCGCGGCGACCAGGGCGAGCGCTGCCACTCCGGCGAAGCGCTGTGCATCGGGGCCCACCTATGCGCTGCTCAAACGCGAGCTGTTCCGCCGCGCCGCACAGATCCGCGGTCGTGACGATGCCCTGTTCGACCGGCTTGCCGCGGCGGCCGCGCTGCGGGTCGAACGGCCGGTACTGCGGAGCAGCGACGAGGGTCTGGGCAGCATCGCCTGCGCCGCCTCGGCGTCGATCGACCTCCCGCCAGGCCTTGGCGTCGCCGGGGGGCGGACCAGCCTGACCGCCGATCTCGACTATGTGCTGCAGCCGGCGGCTGACGGCAGCGGTGACGTCCTCGCCCTGTCGAATGCCGACGCCATCACCATCCCACTCGCCACGTTGGGCCGCAGCGGTTCGGTTGTCCCGTCGTCACCGGCACCGGTCCCGGCCGATCCGCTCGCGCCGCAGCCCACGGCTCCGGCGCCGCCTGCACCTGCGCAGCCGTCTGCCTCGCCGGGGCCGATACCGACCGTCATCCGCGGGGCGCCGCGGCCGGCTGCGCCCCGCCCGCCGGTGATCGCCAGTCCGCGGGCCGACCCGAGCTTTTCCTGTGCGAACGCCCGCAGCCGCGGGGAGATCGCGATCTGCGGCGACCCCGGCCTCGCCGCGCTCGATCGGCAGATGGCGGCGCAATATCGCGCGGCCTACGCAGCGGCGGACCCGGGACGCCGGGCCATCCTGCGCTCGACGGCGCACCGCTTCTACGGCTTCCGCGACGTCTGCCCCACCGACCGCTGCATCGCCAACGGATACCGTCAGCGCATGGCCGAGATCGACGACATCATGCAGTAAGCGGGCACGACAGGCCGCGCCCAGGGCACGACTCATCGTGCGTTAAGCAACTGACGGGCAATGGCGATCTGCTGTGTTCACAGTGCGTTACCCGCTCTCGATGGCCGCTTCGGCGCTGCTCCTCTCGCTCGCCGGCTGTGACAAGCTGCGCGACGGGGCCGAGTCGCGGGCGCAGGTTCCCCTCGTCAATCGCGTCCTCGATCCACAGGAGGCGCAGAAGCTCGCGGCGCAGCTCTGCTCGGCGACCAATACGTACGAACGGCTGAAGATCGCGGCGTTCCGTCAGGCGGCGCGGGTGCGCGGCAGCGACAGCGCGCCGTTCGACCGGCTTGCGGCCTTCGCGACGATCCGCATGGAAGAGCCGTTGGTCGTCTCGGGCGAGCGGGCGCCGCGGCTGATCCGCTGTTCCGCGCGCATGGCGATCGACTTGCCGCCGGGCACGTCGGCGATGAACGGCGCGCGCAGCCTGGCTTCCGATGTGGCCTTCTCGGCCCAGCCGGCAGCGGACGGCACCGGACTGGTGTGGACGCTCAGTGCCGCGGAGCCGATCGTCTACCCGCTTGCCACGCTGCGGCGGGTGTCGGGCGAGGAGTTCCTGCCGGCGCCGGTCGTCCCTGCGATCTTCGGAACGCCACAGCCGCCGCAGCCGGCCGCCCAGGCTCCCGCAAACGAGCTCGCCGAAGCACAGGTGCCTGCGCCCGCGATCCCGGCGCAGGCGCCGGCCGACCCAACGCCGGCTGCTGAAGATCCTCCTGCGGTGCCGGTGAAGCAAGCGGACCCGCCGGTCGCCCGGCCGGCCGCTGTTCCCGCGGATCATATCGCGAAGCGAGTGCCCGAGCCGCGCCCGGTGAAGCGCGTCGGCAAGCCCAAGCCCGCCGAGAGAACGCACGCCGTCGACGTGCCGCGAAAGAAAGCGGAAGCTCGCGCCGCTCCTGAAAAGAGGCACGCGAAGAAGGCCGCGCCGGAGGTGAAGCACAGCCACAAGGCGAAGCCCGCCCCCAAGCCCGTGGCGAAGGTCGCGCCCAAGCCGAAGCCGAGACCCACGCCCAAGGCGAAGCCGAAACCCAAGCTGGTGGCCAGGCCTGCTCCGCATCGGCGGATTGCCGTTGCCAAGCCGGTCAAGGCTGCGCCGGTCCATCGGCTTGCGTCCGCACTGGTCCGCCCCTCGCCGCGGCACGTGCCCGCGAGGCCGGCGCCGCCCCGTCGCGACGATCGCCCTCCGCCCCCACCGCCGCGCGACGACGAATACTGAACGGTCCCGCCCGCCGCGATAAGCTGTGGAAAAGTCGCCGATCGGCTTTGATCTTCGGTCCGGCTGATCCCAAGGTCGGCTGATGCTCCCCTACGTTCCCCTGCGCACCTTTTCGTCCTTCACGATGCTCGAAGGCGCGATCGAGCCGAAGGCGATCGCCAAGCATGCCGCGCGGCTCGGCTTCCCGGCGATTGCCGTGACCGATCGCAACGGCCTCTACGGCGTGATGCCGTTCAGCGACGCGTGCATGGCCGAGGGCGTTCAGCCGATCGTGGGCGCGATGCTGGCTCTCTCCCGCCCCGACGAGGGACCACTGGCGCTCGACTGGCTGGTGCTGCTTGCGCAGGACGAGGCTGGCTATGCCAACCTCTGCCGCCTGGTGTCCGCCGCGCACCTCGACCGCCCGGTCGAACAGCCGCCCCACGTGCCGTTCGCCAGCCTCGAAGGGCAGACCGACGGCCTCATCGCGCTGACCGCAGGCGGGGAGGGGGCGCTCGCGCGTCATCTCGCCGACGGACAGAGGGGCGCGGCAGAAGCGTCGCTCGACCGGCTGCAGGCAGTGTTCCCCGATCGGCTATACATCGAGCTCAGTCGGCGCGGAGACCCGGTCGAGCAAGCGGCCGAAGCAGGGCTGATCGAACTCGCGCTGGCCCGCGACCTGCCACTCGTCGCCACGAACCCCGCCTGCTACGCCGAGCCCCACTTCCATGCGGCGCACGATGCGCTGCTGTGCATCGCCGGATCGACCTACGTCGAGAACGCCGAGCGGACCAGCAGCTCGCCCGAAGCCTGGCTCAAGCCCGGCAAGGACATGGAGGCGCTGTTCGCCGACATCCCGGAAGCGATCGCCAACACCGCCGTCGTCGCGCAGCGCTGCGCTGTCGCCGCGCCGCAGCGCAAGCCAATCCTGCCCCGCCTCGGCGACGACGAGGACGACAAGCTGCGCCGCGATGCGCGCGCCGGCTTGGACGCACGGCTCGCCAAGCTCCCGAACGCGGCCGCGAGCGGCTTGGAGCCCTATCGCGAACGGCTCGAGTTCGAGCTCGACGTCATCACGCGCATGGGGTTCGCCAGCTATTTCCTGATCGTCGCCGACTTCATCCAGTGGGCCAAGGCGAACGACATCCCGGTCGGTCCCGGACGCGGTTCGGGCGCGGGGAGCATCGTCGCCTGGGCGCTGCTGATCACCGACCTGGATCCGCTCGCGCTCGACCTGCTGTTCGAGCGGTTCCTCAACCCGGAACGCGTGTCGATGCCCGACTTCGACATCGATTTCTGCGAAACCCATCGCGACAAGGTCATCACCTACGTCCAGGCCAAATATGGCCGCGACCGCGTCGCGCAGATCATCACGTTCGGCCGTCTGAAGGCCCGCGCCGTCCTGAAGGACACGGGTCGCGTGCTGCAGATGAGCTACGGCCAGGTCGACCGGCTCGCCAAGCTCGTCCCCAACCACCCGACCGAGCCGTGGGACCTGCCGCGCGCCCTCAACGGAGTCGGCGAGCTCGCCGCCGAGTACAAGAACGACGATGCGGTCCGCCGCCTGTTCGACCTGGCGATGAAGCTCGAGGGCCTGCCGCGGCACAGCTCGACCCACGCCGCCGGCGTCGTCATCGGCGACCGCCCGCTGCAGGAGCTTGTGCCGCTCTACCGCGACCCGCGCTCCGACATGCCCGTCACCCAGTTCGACATGAAATATGTCGAGGCGGCCGGCCTGGTGAAGTTCGACTTTCTGGGCCTCAAGACGCTGTCCGTGCTCAAGGAGGCACAGCGGCTGCTCGCGCGGCGCAATGTGACGGTCGACTTCGCCACGCTCGGCTGGGACGATCCGGCAGTCTATGAATTGCTCCAGCGCGGCGACACGGTCGGCGTGTTCCAGCTTGAATCTGAAGGCATGCGCCGAACCCTCTCGGCCGTCCGCCCCACCGGGTTCGGTGACATCATCGCGCTCGTTTCGCTCTACCGGCCGGGGCCGATGGACAACATCCCGATGTTCGGCGATCGCAAGAACGGCCGCGCCGAACTCGCCTATCCGCACCCGATGCTCGAGGGCGTGCTGCGCGAGACCTACGGGATCTTCGTCTACCAGGAACAGGTGATGCAGGCCGCCCAGGTGCTCGCCGGCTACAGCCTGGGCGAGGCCGACCTGCTGCGCCGGGCGATGGGCAAGAAGATCAAGTCGGAGATGGATGCGCAGCGCGACCGGTTCCTGACCGGCGCCGCGGCCAACGCGATCGATCGGCCGAAGGCCAACGAACTGTTCGACCTGATCGACAAGTTCGCCGGCTATGGCTTCAACAAAAGCCATGCCGCGGCCTATGCGCTGGTCGCCTACCACACCGCCTGGCTCAAGGCGCACCATCCGGCCGAATTCTTCGCGGCATCGATGAGCTTCGATACGGCCCAGACCGACAAGCTCGCGTTGTTCGTCGACGACATGCGCCGCTCGGGCGTCGACTGCCTTCCGCCCGACATCAATGGCAGCGAGGCGTCCTTCTCGGTCGAGAACGGCGCGGTCCGCTACGCCCTCGGTGCGCTCAAGGGCGTCGGTGAGAAAGCGATGGAAGCCCTCGTCACCGAGCGCGAGGCGAACGGGCCCTTCCGGAGCCTCGACGATTTCGCCGAGCGGATCGACCCGCGCCTGCTCAACCGACGCCAGCTGGAAAGCCTCGCCGGGGCCGGAGCGTTCGACACGCTCAACCCGGATCGCCCGGTCGTGTTCGCCGCCGCAGAAACGATCCTGGCGCACGCCGCGAGCGCCGCGTCGGCGCGCACGAGCGGGCAGGGCGGCTTGTTCGGCGGACCCAGCGAGAGCGGCGTCGCGCCCATTCGCCTGCCGCGGGATGCCCAATGGACGCTGGCCGAGCGGATGGCCGCCGAGCGGGACTCGTTCGGCTTCTTCTTCTCGGCCCACCCCGTCGATTCGCAGCGGCACCTGCTCGCCGCGCACAAGGTCCGCCGCTTCGCCGATCTCGCGGCCATGCCCGCCCTGGCCGACGGAGGCCGGTCGGCGACGATGATGGCCGGACTGGTCGAGGAGGTTCGCTGGCGCACCTCAGCCAAGGGGCGGCGCTACATGATGGCGACGCTATCCGATCCTTCGGGCCAGTTCGTCGCGACGGCATTCGACGACGAGCCGTGCGCGGCGCTCGAGGCGGCGGCGAAGAGCGGCGGCTGTGGGTTGATGACGGTCGAGCTGGACCGCCGGCCCGGGGACGACGTTCCGCGGGTAACCGTCAAGCGGTTCCAGCCGCTCGACGCGCTCGCCCGCAGCACGCGCCTTCAGCTCGCTGTCTCACTCAACAACATGGGACAAGTCGCGACGCTGCAACGGGAATTGACGCGCGGTGGAACAGGATTGGCGCGGGTCACGGTCGCTCTCGGAGACGGGCGTGAAGCACGGCTCCTGCTCGGGCGCGACTTCATCCTCGACGCCGACCTCGCCGCGCGGTTGCAGCGTGAACTCGGCGCGGACGCGGTGGAGCTCTCCGCCCAGGCCCCGCCGCAACTCGCCCTCGTCGGCTAAGCCCTCCCCCCGCGAGGGGAGAGGGCAACCGAGCTACGCCATCATAAACCCGTCCTTGTTGACCAGGCTCGTGATGTGCTTGTTCTGCTCTTCGGTGATCTCCGAGCGGAAGCGCGGGAACACCTCGTCCTCTTCCATCCGCATGTGGCGGGCAATCGAATCGCGGAACTCGCGCACGGTGGGCAGCCACTCGGGCGAGGTCGTCTCCATCTCGGCCAGCTTGAACAGATAGGTCTTCACCTCGCCATGCTCCTGCTCGAGATGGTCGGCGTCGACGCGCTCGTTCGCTTCGCGCAGCGCCGGGTAGACGACATGCTCCTCCTCATGGGCGTGCTTGTCCAGGGCATGGGTGAGCTGCGTCAGCAGCATGCCGCGCTTGATCTTCTGGCTGTCGTCAGTCGCCAGCATCTTGTCGAAGATCGCCAGCGCGAGCTTGTGCTCGGCGGCAAGCACTTCGTCCCAATTGCCCTTCACGCCCGACACGCCTTGCACCACCAGCTTGCGCCCGAGGTTCGCTGCCACGACCACCGCGGCGCCGGCGACCGCAGCGCTGATCAGCGCGCCGGCCGTCGTCCCGCCCCAGTCGAACAGGCCGCCCGACTTGCCGGACTTCCTGGTGCTGTTCTGGCCGGCGCTGCTTTGGCGCGGTTCGCGGCGGCTCGTGCTGCTCGCCTTCTTGGTGAATTCGCCGTCGCTGTTGCGGGGCTGGTCAACGGTCGCCATGTCTCGTCTCCGTGGGTTCTGGTGAGGATATCTGCCCGCTAAACCCCCCGAGATGGCGCGCCGTTCCGCTCAGCCCTCATTGTCGGAGGCGGGCAGGGCGTCGTTCGCCTGTTCCGGCTGAGGTTCGAGAACGCGGTCCGGATCGGCGCGGGGCTGCGGCGGCGGCACCTCGTTGGGCCCCGGCGCCGCCTGGTCGACGTCAGCCGCAGCCGGCGGCGGTGCGGCGCTTTCATAGTCGCTACCGGGCGCCGGCCGTGGCTTCTTCGGCTCGGCAGGCGGCGCCTGGTTCAGCGGCGCCTTCGTTCCCGCATAGACGCACACGTCGAGCCCCTGGTTACCGACGGTCCGGATGCGCCCAGCGATGATCCCGCCGTAGCGCCTGGTGAAGCCGACCGGTGCCACGGCACCGCGCTTCTTGGGCAGCGGCAGGACGGCGGCGATGCGGGCGGCCTCGGTCGGGCTCATGGCGGAGGCGTCGTGCCCGAAGTAACGCATCGATCCCGCATTGACGCCGTAGGTGCCGATGCCGGTCTCCGCGAGGTTCAGGTAGACCTCCATGATGCGCCGTTTGCCCCAAAGATGTTCGATGAGGAACGTGAACCAGGCCTCCAGGCCCTTGCGGGCGTAGCCGCCGCCCTGCCACAGGAACGCGTTCTTCGCCGCCTGCTGGCTGATCGTCGACCCTCCGCGCAGGCGTCCGCCCGATGCGTTGCGCTTGGCGGCATCTTCGATCGCATCGAAGTCGAAGCCGCCATGACGGCAGAACTTGGCGTCCTCGGCCGCGATCGCTGCTCGGACCACGTCGCGGTCCATGCGGTCGAGCGGCATCCACTCCCTGGTTGCTCCCCGGCCGGCGACGATGTCGCTCAGCATCGTGGCGGTCAGCGGCGGGTTCACGAAGCGGTAGGCGACAACCCAGAGCATGCTGGCGAGCAGGAGTGCTACCAGCAGGCGCACCAACCGGGCGAGCACGCCGCGGCGTGGCGATCCGGCGCGAGGGGATCGGGACGAAGGTTTGCTGCGCTGCGGCGGTGCCATGGCCACGTGGGATGGATCAGGACCGAGCGCCGCGCAACGGTACCCGGCCGCTTGCGCGTTAACTTGGATCAACGATGCAGGTTAACGCGGCGCTCCGGGTGCAGCGTGACCGAGTTCGCACGGGGGCGAACTATTGCGCCAAAGAACGGCGGAAATCTGTGCCATTTCGGCACAGTGAAAAAGATTGGTTTCCAAGCAATTAAGCCGGAACAATCCGGTAAACAGGCCGTTAACCCCATTGTCGCGGTCTGTGTAGAGATGCAGCGGCATATCGATCTTGGAGGAAATATGAAAAAGCTATCACTGGCGCTTACCGCACTTGCGGCGTGCTCTTTCGGCTCCGCAGCAAACGCGGTGCTGGTTCCCGTCGGCCCGACGATGATCACGCCGTCGACCCCGTCTGACAGCTTCGCGGGTGGGATGAATTGC
>CAXSDY010000091.1:0-9847 GCA_964235835.1 uncultured Sphingomonadaceae bacterium
GCCGCCTGCGCCGCCTGCGTTTCCGTCAACGCATTGAAGAGGGTGGACTTGCCGACGTTCGGCAGGCCCACGATGCCGCATTTGAAACCCATCGGACGATCCTTTGCGGCCGCTCCTAGTGCCCGAACCGTTGCAAGGCTAGCGGTGCATCCCGCAGGATCGTTCCACAAAGAATGGTCCGTTTCGGAGATCGCCGCAAGGTGCGGGAAGGGTCGTGCGGCATAACGGCCGCTGGGTGTTGATCTCGCTTCGCCTTCCTGCCCTCCTGCCGGCCGTCGCCTACTTCGTAGCGGCGTCGTTCAGTTTGTGGTTTACAGTTCACAACGGCGACGTCGCCTTTTTCTGGGCCGCGACGGCGATCGTGATTGCCGACCTGAGCGACCGGCCCCGTGACAGATGGCTGCGGCGTCTTCCCGCGTTCCTCGCCGCCAACATCCTCGCCAACGGACTGTTCGGGCCGGGATGGCTGGCCGGGCCGCTCGTCGGCACGCTGAACCTCATCGAAGCGGTGATCGCCGCCCACCTGCTCTCGTCCCACCGGGGCAAGGACGCGCCGCTCGGATCGCTTGCCTGGCTGGCCCGCTTCGTGATCCCGGTCGGGATGATCGCGCCGGCGATCGTCGGCAGCTGCGTTGCGGTCTTCAGCCTTTGCACGGGGCTGGTCCCGCTGACCCTGCTGAAAGGGATCGTCGGCGGTCATGCGTTCGGCAATATCTGCTTCACGCCCCTCGTCATCCTGGTTCGCCGCGGCGGGTTTCGGGGTTTCATCGACCAGTTGCGCGGAAAGACGCGCCGTGAGGTAGCCCTGCTCCTGGGTCTCGTGCTGGTCGTGACGACCGGCGTGTTCATGCAGGAAACACTGCCGCTGCTGTTTCTCCCCATCTTGCCGCTGGTCCTTGTCAGTTTCCGCCTCGGCCATGGCGCGAGCGGCATCGCGGTGACGATCGTCGGCGTAATCGGAACGGTCTTCACGCTGGCGGGCAGGGGCCCGATCCACTTCATCGACGCGCCGCTGACGGACCAGCTGCTGTTCCTCGAGTTCTTCTTCGCGTGCACCGTGGTGACGGCGCTGCCCGTGGCGGCAGACCTCGAACTGCGCTCGAAGCTGCACCGCCAGATGCGGGTCAGCGAGGCACGCTACCGCATGCTGGCGGAACACTCGACCGACATTCTGATGCACATGGACGTGGACGCCACCATCCGCTTCGTATCGCCCTCGATCCGCCACGTCGCGGGGTTCGACCCGGCCGAATTGACCGGGACCCGCGGAGGTCCGCTTATTGACCCTTCCGTCGATCATGTGATGATGAACCATCGGGCAGTCCTTGCCGCGTGCGGCCAAACCCACGTGTTCGAATATGCCGCACGAACCAAGGACGGGGCGAAACGCTGTTTCGAGGCGCATGCCCGCGCGATCTGCGACCCGGCCGGTCGGCCCGAGGGCGTGCTGTCGATCATCCGCGACGTGAGCGCGCGCAAGGAGATCGAGGCGCAACTTGCCGAAGAAGCAATGACCGACCCGCTAACCGGCCTGTTCAACCGGCGCGCGTTCGAGCGGGCAGCTTTTGAGCGGATCGCCGGCAAGCTGGAAGGGCAGGTCGATTGCGTCGCGGTGTTCGACATCGATCATTTCAAGCGGGTCAACGACCGCTTCGGTCACGACGCCGGTGACGCGGTGCTCGGCACTTTCGCGCGGGTCATGCGCAACGTCATGCGCGAGACCGACGTGGTCGCGCGCACCGGCGGCGAGGAGTTCGCCGTCCTGCTGGCGAATACGTCGGTCGAGCAGGCGCTGACCGTGTGCGACCGGCTGCGGGTCGAGATGTCGGCGATGGAGACGCTGTGCGCCGGGGCCCGCGTGCGGGTGACCGTCAGCGGCGGGGTGGCGGTGCTCGGCGAGCACGGGCTCGATCGGGCGCTGCGGGAAGCCGACCAGGCGCTCTATGCGGCCAAGCGCGGCGGGCGCGACCAGATGACGCTGGCCGCCTGACCGTCAGGCGAAGTTGAAGCTGATGCTCAGCCGTTCGGCGCGCGCCGATCCAGGCAGGACTTCGTGGCGCAACCAGCTCTCCCACAGCAAGAGCTGCCCTACGCGCGGCTCGACCGTGACGAACGAGCGCAGCGCTTCGGCCGCGTCCGCGCCGCGCGGTGGCGCGGCCATCATCAGGCCGAGCCGCGGGTCCTCGAAGCGGATCGCGCCGGCGCCCGGCGGCACTTCGACGTAGAGCGTGCCCGACAGGATGCTGTGCGGGTGGATGTGGGCCGAGTGGTGCCCCGCGCCCTTGAGCAGGTTGACCCACAGACTGTCGAGCCGCGGCTTGCGCGCCAAGTCGAATGCGACTTCCGACGCGAACGCCGCGGCGTGCTTCGTCAGCAGCTTGCCGAGATCGGCAAACGCCGGATCGCGGCGCGGCAGGTCATCGAGGGAGGCATAGCTGGTGTAGCCCTTGTAGCCATGCTCCCGGCTCCAGGTGCGCCCTGCAACGTCATCCTGCGCCAGCGTGCGGATGGAATGCGCCAGGTCGCTCAGCAGGGCAGGGGCCGCCAGATCGGCTTCGTAGAGCAGGGTGGGAAAGAGGGCGCGAGCGGTCATCCCTGCTGCCGCAGCGCGACTTCGTTCATGAACCGCACCTCGTCGCCCTTGGCCAGCCATTCGGCTTCTGCGGCAACCGCGCCGAGCAGGTCGGCCAGCGCGTCCATCTCGCTCTTGGCATAGTTGCCGAGCACGTGGCCGGTGACCTTGTCCTTGTGGCCGGGGTGGCCGATGCCGATCCGGACGCGACGGAAGTCGGGGCCGAGGCTGGCGTCGATCGAGCGCAAGCCGTTGTGCCCGGCCAGCCCGCCGCCGGTGCGCACCTTGACCTTCATCGACGCGAGGTCGAGTTCGTCATGGAAGGCGGTCAGCGTGTCGATCGGCAGCTTGAAGAAGTGCAGCGCCTGCTGAACCGCGTCCCCGCTGTCGTTCATGAAGGTCTGCGGCTTGAGCAGCAGGATGCGGTGCACGCCGATGCGGCCTTCGCTGACCAGGCTGCGGAATTTCTTCTGCCACGGCGAGAAGCCGTGCACCTCGGCGAGCGCGTCAACGGCCATGAAGCCGACGTTGTGCCGCTGCAACGCATATTGCACGCCCGGATTGCCGAGGCCGGCCCAGATCTGCATGGGGCACCCCCTCGTCCAGCATGTGCCTGACCGTCATCCCGGACTTGATCCGGGACCCGCCTTCTCATCTATCCGCAAGAACAGGCAGGTCCCGGGTCAAGCCCGGGATGACGGCTTAGTTAGAACCCTTCCGCCGCTCGCCTGCGGCGAAACGACCGCTCCCGCGGACGGGAGGGGCAGTAGCTCAGGCGTCCTCGCCCGCAGCCTCGTCACTCACCGTCGGCACGGCGCCCGCATCGGTCGCGGCAGCGTCGCTCTCTTCCGACTTGACCGCAGACGGCGCGATGATCGTCGCGATGGTGAAATCGCGATCGTCGATGGCCGACTTCGACCCCCGCGGCAGGGTCACCGCCGAGATGTGAATGCTGTCGCCGATCTCGCGCCCGGTCAGGGCGATCTCGATCTGGTCGGGGATTTCGGCCGCGTCGCAGATCAGTTCCAGGTCGTGGCGCACGACATTGAGCACGCCGCCGCGCTTGATGCCGGGCGAACCTTCCTCGTCGGTGAACACGACCGGCACGTTGACGTGCACCTGGCTATGTTCGCCGATGCGCAGGAAGTCGACGTGGATCGGACGGCTCGACACGGGGTGGAACTGCACGTCCTTCGGCAGGGTGCGGTGACTCTGGCCGCCGGCGTCGATCATGATCACCGAGTTCATGAAGTGGCCGGTCGACAGCATCTTGGCGAGGAGCTTTTCCTCGACATGGATCGACAGGGCATCCTTCTTGTCGCCGTAGATCACGGCGGGGACCCGGCCATCGCGGCGCAACAGACGGGAGGCTCCCTTGCCAGCCCGTTCGCGCGCTTCGGCGGGCAGCGTCAGCTGTTCGCTCATCGTGCAATTCCTTATGTGCAACGCCCGCCACACCTCCAGGGATGACGATGGATCGGGCAAGCGGGCGGCTTTAATGAGAAGCGTGGCTTTCCGCAACCGCGGCGCTCTCCTCCCCTTGATTGCGAGGGGAGGTCGCAGCGCGAAGCGCTGACGGAGGGGTTCTGCTGCAGGAGCTGAAGAACCCCTCCGTCGGCCTGCGGCCGCCACCTCCCCTGCAAATACAGGGGAGGAGATTGCCGCCGCCACCTCCCCCGCGAAGGCAGGGAGGAGGTTCGCTTACTCTACCCGTTGCACCTTGTAGCCGTCGCGCTGGAGCATCGCGATGACGCTGTCGTCCCCCGCCAGATGGCCGGCGCCGACCGCGACCATCGTCGTGCCGGGCTGCGCGAGGCGCCGCTCGATCCAGCGTGACCAGTTCTGGTTGCGCCGGGTGAGCAGGGCAGTGCGCAGCTCGGGCGAGTCGGCGAGGTCGGCGTTGAAGCTGCGCGCGATGCCGGGCACGTCGCCGGCCGTCCAGCTCCTGAGCATGTCGCCGAACTCGTCGTGCATCTTGCCCGGATCGGTGATCGCCCCCTCCAGGAAGGCGCGCTGCGCGTCGCGGCTGAGCGTGTCGAAGAACGACAGCTGCTCGGCATTGGTCTCGAGCTGGCCGACCGGCTTGCCCGCGGTCTCGAACGCGCGGCGCAGGTTGGGCTCGACCCCCGCCTCGCCCTTGAGCCCGAGCGCCTTGAACTGGAGCTGGACCAGCGTGAACGCTGCCATCCAGGTCTTCATCTTGTCGAGGTAGGCGCTGGTCAGCCCGCTGGCGGCGATCGCGGCGGTCAGCTGGGGACGCAGCGCGGGCGAGATGCGGCTGGCGAGCGGCGGCAGGGTCGGGTCGAACCCGATCCGGGTCAGCTCCGCCAGCATGGTCTCGGGATGCTGCTCGTCGATCAATGTCTCGACAGTGAGGTCGGACGATTTCGCCACCGCGCGGCGGATGGCGGGCGTCTGCCATTGATAATCCTGCGGCAGCATGTGGAAGGTGCCGAACAGATAGATGCTGGTGTCGGGATCGGACACGCGCCACAGCGCCGGCCGCGCCTTGTCCTGCGCCGCCGGCGCCGCCGAGCAGCTGGCCAGCGCCGCCAACCCCAGCGCCACGACGCTGCGCCTCATCCACTCCACTGCACGCATGACACTTCCTCACGGCCCGTTTGAACCGGATGTAGGGAGCCGGCCGGCCAAGGTCCACTTGGCTTCCACTTGCCCGGTCCGGCGTCATCCGCCAAAGCCGCCGCGATGCCGGCGCCGCTCTCCTTCCAGGACCTGATCCTCACGCTGCACCATTATTGGAGCGAGCGGGGCTGCCTGATCCTGCAACCTTACGACATGGAGATGGGGGCGGGGACGTTCCACCCCGCGACCGTGCTGCGTGCGCTCGGGCCCGACCCGTGGAAGGCGGCCTACGTCCAGCCGTGCCGCCGGCCGACCGACGGCCGCTATGGCGAGAACCCCAACCGGCTCGGCGCCTATTACCAGTACCAGGTCATGCTGAAGCCCAGCCCGCCCGACCTGCAGGCGCTCTATCTCGGCAGCCTCACCGAGATCGGCATCGATCCGCTGAAACACGACATCCGCTTCGTCGAGGACGATTGGGAAAGCCCGACGCTCGGCGCCTGGGGGCTCGGCTGGGAGGTGTGGTGCGACGGCATGGAGGTGACCCAGTTCACCTATTTCCAGCAGGTCGGCGGGTTCGACTGCAAGCCGGTCGCGGGCGAGCTGACCTACGGGCTCGAGCGGCTGGCGATGTACATCCAGGGCGTCGACAATGTGTTCGACCTCAAGTTCAACGATGCGGGCGTGACCTACGGCGACGTGTTCCTCGACAACGAGCGGCAGATGTCGGCCTATCATTTCGAAGTGGCGAACACCGACGCGCTGTTCGACCTGTTCCGCAAGGCCGCGGCCGAGGCGGAGAACTGCCTCGCCGCCAAGCTGCCGATCGCGGCCTACGAGCAGGCGATCAAGGCGAGCCACCTGTTCAACACGCTGCAGGCCCGCGGCGTGATCTCGGTCGCCGAGCGTGCGGCCTACATCGGCCGGGTGCGCGACCTGGCAAAGGGCGCGTGCGCGGCGTGGATGACCGAAAAAGGCTGGGCAGCATGATCCTCCCGGCCGAACTCCTCTCCCTTGGGGAGAGGAAGGGGCCCGCGCCGCAGGCGTGGGAAGGTGAGGGCGAGAGGCTCATCACCCTCACCCTTCCGCAGCTTCGCTGCTCCCTACCTCTCCCCCAGGGAGAGGGAATATGAGCGACTTTCTGCTCGAACTCCTCTCTGAGGAAATCCCGGCGCGGATGCAGGCGCGGGCGCGGAACGACCTGGCGCGGTTGTTCGCGGAAGAGCTCGCGCCGGCCGGGCTCGCGCATGCGGGGATAGTCACCTGGTCGACGCCGCGGCGGCTGGCGCTGGTTGCGCGCGACGTGCCGGCAGAGACGCAGGGGGTGCGCGAGGAGGTGAAGGGGCCGCGCTCGTCGGCGCCGCCCCAGGCGCTCGACGGGTTCCTGCGCAAGACCGGCGTGTCGCGCGAGCAGCTCGAGGAGCGCGACGGCGTGTTCTACGCGGTGCTCGACAAGCCCGGGCGGCCGGCGGCGGACGTGCTCGGCGAGGCCGTCGTGACGATCGTGCGCACCTTCCCCTGGCCCAAGGCGATGCGCTGGGGCCCGGCGTCGGCGAGCACGGCGTCGCTGCGCTGGGTGCGGCCGCTTCATTCAATCGTCGCGATCCTCGGCGACGAGATCGTGCCGGTTGCGATCGACGGTGTGGCGTGCGGCGCGACGACGCTCGGCCACCGCTTTCACCACCCCGGCGCGATCACCATCGGCGGCGCGTTCGACTATGTCGAGAAGCTGCGCGCGTGCCACGTGCTGGTCGACCATGAGGAGCGCGAGGCGCTGGTGCGGGACGGGGCGCGGGACGCTGCGGCCGCGGCCGGCCTGGTGCTGGTCGAGGACGAGGGACTGGTGGTCGAGAACGCCGGGCTGACCGAGTGGCCGGTGCCGCTGCTCGGCCGGTTCGACCCCGATTACCTCGACGTGCCGCGCGAGGTCATCGTCCTGACCATGCGCACCAACCAGAAATATTTCGCCTGCGTCGGCGAGGACGGCGCGCTCGCCCCGGCGTTCGTGTGCACCGCCAACATCGCCGCGAACGACGGCGGCGCCGCGATCGTCGAGGGCAACCGCCGAGTCCTCGCCGCGCGGCTGAGCGACGCGCGCTTCTTCTGGGAGCAGGACGTCAAGGTTCCGCTCGAGGAACAGGCGAAGAAGCTGAGCGGGATCGTGTTCCACGAGAAGCTCGGCACCGTGGCCGACAAGGTCGAGCGGGTGGCGAAGCTGGCGCGCTGGTTGGTCGAGGAAGGGATCGTCAATTCCTCCCCGGCACGGCGAGGGGGACCGGCGGCGCAGCCGCTGGGGGAGGGGTCCCTGCGCCCTGCATCAGCCCCCCTCCACCATCCTGCGGATGGTCCCCCTCCCCGTGCCGGGGAGGAACTGGCCACCCTCGCCGAACGCGCGGCGCGGCTGGCGAAGGCCGACCTGGTAACCGGCATGGTCGGCGAGTTCCCCGAACTGCAGGGCATCATCGGCGGCTACCTCGCCGCTGCGCAGGGCGAGCCGCGCGAAGTCTCCGACGCGATCCGCGACCACTACAAGCCCGTCGGGCAGGGCGATGAAGTGCCGACCGAGCCGGTGACCGTGGCGGTGAGTTTGGCGGATAAGCTGGATAGTCTGTGCCAGTTTTTCCGCATCGGCGAGGCTCCGACCGGATCGCGCGATCCATTCGCTTTAAGGCGCGCGAGCCTTGGCGTGATCAGCATGATCGCTGAATCCCGTTTGCGACTGCCTTTGCACCGAGTGATGGAGCGTGAGTTCGCAGGGCCAGTGGACCATGGCGCCGGCACTCAGTTGATGGCGTTCTTCGTCGATCGCTTGAAGGTGCAGCAAAAGGACCAAGCAATCCGCGCTGACGTCATCGACGCCACGTTCTCCAACTCGGTCGAAGATGATCTTGTTCGCTTGCTCGATCGCGTAACAGCGCTTCAATCCTTCGTCGAGACGGCCGAAGGCACCGACCTCCTTGCCGGCTACAAGCGAGCGGCGAATATTCTGAAGAAGGAGGGGTTCGCTTCCTCTCTCCACGATGGGGACGGAAGTAGTCGCGCTCCGCCCGAGGAAACGACCCTTGCCGTCGCGATCGACCTTGCCGAACCACGCGCGAAGGCCGCCGTCGAGGCGGAGGATTTCACCGGGGCCATGGCGGCGCTCGCGTCGCTACGCGGGCCGATCGACGCCTTCTTCGACAAGGTGACCGTCAACGATCCGGACCCAGCGACACGCACGCGCCGACTGTCACTGCTCGCGCGGTTCCGCGACGCCGTGCACCGCGTCGCGGACTTCTCCAAGATCGAAGGATAGCCGCTAAAGCGGGCGGCCGTCGCGGTCGCGGGGGACGTCGGTGCCGAGCGGCTCGTCGCGGCGAAGCTCCGGGCTGCGCTTGTCGACCACGACGTCGCTCTGCGGCAGGGGGTCGCGCGTGTCGAGCAACACTTCGGGCTGCCGCACGGGTGCCGCCTGCACCGGCACCGGCGCCGCCTGCACCGGCACCGCCGCCGCCTGCACCGGGCGATCCTTGAGGGCCGCGGCGCGCAGCGAATCCTGTTCGCGCCATTCGCGTTCGCGGTCGGCGTGCTGCGCCTCGAGTTCGCGGCGGCGCTCGACCTCGACCTTGTGGCGCTGCTTCCACTTGCGGCCGCCGCCCGAGAACAGGAAGCCGCCGACCAGCAGGCCGAGGAGGAAGATGAGGGCGACGATCACCCATTGGTCGCTGGTGAAGCTGAGCATCGCGTGGTTCCTTGCGCTGATTGCGGGTTAAGCGCGCGACCCGGCCAACCGTTCCATCGGACCGTTGCCGAAACGACAACCGCCGCCGCTCACCAGGGAGCGACGGCGGTCTTCGACCCTCTTGCGAGGCATCGTTCCGGGAGGGGGGTCAGCCGTTGATGAAGCTGTCGTTGATCGAACAGGCCGCCGGCCCGAGGATGACGACGAACAGCGTCGGCAGGATGAACAGGATCAGCGGAATGGTCATGATGGCCGGCAGGCGCGCGGCCTTCTCCTCGGCGCGCATCATCCGCTCGTTGCGGAATTCGGCCGACAGGACGCGCAGCGCCGAGGCGAGCGGCGTGCCGTATTTCTCCGTCTGGATCATGGTCGTGACGACGCCGCGCACCGCTTCCAGGTCGACGCGGGTGGCGAGGTTCTCGAACGCCTGGCGGCGCTCGTTAAGGAAGCCCAGTTCGATCGCGGTCAGGCCGAACTCGTCGCCGAGTTCCGGATAGGCCTTGCCTAATTCCTTGGCGACGCGGCCGAACGCGGCGTCGACGGTCAGGCCGGCCTCGGCGCAGATGACGAGCAGGTCGAGCGCGTCGGGCAGGCCCTTGCGGATCATGTTGCTGCGCTTGGTGACCTTGTTCTTCAGCCAGACGTCGGGCGCCTTGTAGCTGCCGATCAGCGAGCCGGCGACGAGCGCGTAATGTTTGAACGCGCCCCAATGCGGGAAGGCGTCGAACACATAGACGGCGATGACCGCCGCGCCGCCGAGCACGACCGGCAGGACGAAACGCGCGAAGATGATGAAGAAGGCCAGGTCCTTGGTGCGGATGCCGGCCTGCATCAGGCGGACCTGGGCCTTCTTGATCTGGTCGTCCTGCAGCATCTTGAAGCTGCCGAGGAGCGAGCGGACGCGGTCGGCGGCCTCGTTCTTGTTGGTCAGCTTCTTGCGCTTGTTGGTCGATGCGACGATGCCGGCCTTC
>CAXSDY010000092.1:0-7429 GCA_964235835.1 uncultured Sphingomonadaceae bacterium
TTGGCGCCTCGCGCAGCATGGCCCAGGCAAACAGAAACGAGACGCCATCCTCGGGCTGCTCCAGCTCGGCGTCGCTCTCCTCCGGCTCACCTTGCTGTTGTTCGCCGCGCATCTCGAGCTCGCCACTCGACGCGGCGCCCTCGTTCCCGGTGTCATCCGGCTCGTCGGCACCATCGTCCTCGCCCTGCTCCTGTTCGCCGCCGTCGTCGGGCGCTTCCTCGGCGGGCTCCTCGGCGTCTGACAGGTCGAGGTCTTCGAGCAGGCGCCGCGCCAGGGTCGCGAAGGCAGCCTGGTCGTCGATCGTCAGGGCCAGCGCGTCCAGCTCGTGGCCGGCCTTCTCCTCGATCCAAGGCCGGACCAGCGCCAGTCCGGCGTGCGCGGCAACGGGAGCCTCGCCGCCAGTCAGTCGCTCGCGGGCGAGCAGCCCGATCGCGGTGGCGAGGGGCACCTCGTCCGCATTGCGGGCGCGCGTGATCGCGTCGCCGCGGACGCGCGCATCGGCCAGGCGAGCAAGATTGGCCGTGACACCCGCAAAGCCGCGCGAGCCAAGCGCCTCGACCCGGGCAGTCTCCAGCGCATCGAACACGGCCCGGGCGTCGCTCTCGACCGGCGATCGGCGACCGTGGAGGTTGGCATCGGACAGCCGTACCCGCAGCGCGAGCGCGTCCGCCGCGCCGCGGGCTTCGCCGACCAGGCGAGGTTCGAGCGAGACACCGGGCGACACGACCCGCGCGACCTTGCCGAGCGCCGCCGAAGAACTCTCGCCGCCGAACGCGACCTCGACCTCGGCGTCGCGCGCCATCGCGCGGGCGGCGCCGGCGAGGACCCGGCGGAAGCTGTCGAGCGGGTCATCCGCCACCCTGGGACTCCTACGCCTTGCCGACGATGCTTTCCGGCAGGTCCTTGCCGAACACACGCTGGTAATATTCGGCGATCAGCGGTCGCTCGCTCTCGTCGCACTTGTTGAGGAACGACAGGCGGAAGGCGAAGCCGACATCGCCGAAGATCAGCGCGTTCTGCGCCCAGCTAATCACCGTCCGCGGGCTCATCACCGTCGATATGTCGCCGTTGACGAAGCCGTGACGCGACAGGTCGGCCACCTTCACCATCTTGTCGACCTGCTGCTTGCCCCCGGGCGTGTCGTACTCGCCCGATTTCGCGAGGACGATCTGCGCCTCGGTCGCGGCGGGCAGATAATTGAGCGTCGCGACGATGTTCCAGCGATCCATCTGACCCTGATTGATCGCCTGCGTGCCATGATAGAGACCGGTCGTGTCGCCCAGCCCTACCGTGTTGGTCGTCGCGAACAGGCGGAACCAGGGGTTGGGCCGAATGACGCGGTTCTGGTCGAGCAAGGTCAGCTTGCCTTCGACCTCGAGCACCCGCTGGATGACGAACATCACGTCCGGCCGGCCCGCGTCATACTCGTCGAACACCAGCGCCACCGGATGCTGCAGCGCCCACGGCAGCAGGCCCTCGCGGAACTCGGTGACCTGCTGGCCGTCGCGCAGCACGATGGCATCGCGGCCGACCAGATCGATGCGGCTGATGTGGGCGTCGAGGTTGATTCGGACGCACGGCCAGTTGAGCCGCGCCGCGACCTGTTCGATGTGGGTCGACTTGCCGGTGCCGTGATAGCCCTGGACCATCACGCGGCGGTTGCGGGCGAACCCGGCGCAGATCGCCATCGTCGTGTCCGGATCGAACACATAGGCTGGGTCGAGATCGGGGACGCGCTCGTCCGCTTCGGAGAAGGCGGGAACTTCCAGGTCGCTGTCCACCCCGAACGCGTCGCGCACCTTGACCATGCGGTCGGGGGTGGCGAGCAAGGTCTCGGTTCGAGCGTCCGGATTGACGTTGGAAATGTCGGTCATGGCAGGTCCGCGCGGAAGGAAGTTCGACGTGCCCCTAGTCCGCGTCGTCGCCCCACGTCCAGAGAAGCGGATCGGGAGTGTCGGCCGGCACCCCTTTTCCGGGGCGATCGGGTGCCTACATTGAACCATCCGGCCCGCGGCGTCGTTCCCCGCCCGTCGTAGTTCACGTCATCGCGCTCGCGGGAGAAGATCATGGCCGACGTCGATACGCAGGTCCGCCGCCTGCAAGTGGCCAATCTGCCGCCCGCCGACAGCGGTCGCGGCGTCGCCCGCCTGCCCGCCAAATGGATGCAGCAGCTCGGCCTGGCCGAAGGCGACGTGATCGAGATCATTGGCAAGCGATCGACCGCCGCGCGCGCTATCCGCCCCTACGGTGACGACGAGGGACTGGAGATCATTCGCCTCGACGGCCTGCAGCGCGCCAATGCCGAGGTGGGATCAGGCGACTATGTCGAGGTGCGCAAGGTCGAGTCGAAGATCGCGACTCGGGTGGTGTTCGCGCCGACCGCCGACAACGTCCGACTGACCGGGTCGACCGAAGCGCTCAAGCGGAGTTTCGCCGGACGGCCGCTGACCGAGGACGATACCGTCGCGACCGCCGGCCACCAGCGCATCAATGCCGAGATGCCCGATCACATTCGGCAGTTGCTGAACGCACCGGCCTTCGCGCTGCAGGAGGTGCGATTGAAGGTCGTCAGCACGACGCCGCGCGGGATCGTTCACATTGATGCCTCGACCCAGGTCGAGCTGCTGCCCGAGTTCACCAAGAAGGACGGCGAGCGGCGCGCCGACGTGACCTATGACGACCTCGGCGGCATGCGTTCCACGATCGACGCGCTGCGCGAGATGGTCGAGCTGCCGCTGCGCCACCCCGAACTATTCCAGCGCCTCGGCGTCGACCCGCCCAAGGGCGTGCTGCTGCACGGCCCGCCCGGAACCGGCAAGACGCGGCTCGCGCGCGCCGTGGCCAACGAGAGCGACGCGCGGTTCTTCATCATCAACGGGCCCGAGATCATGGGCTCGGCCTATGGTGAGAGCGAGAAGCGGCTGCGCGAGATCTTCGAGGAAGCGGCCAAGTCTGCTCCCTCGATCATCTTCATCGACGAGATTGACTCGATCGCGCCCAAGCGCGGTCAGGTGTCGGGGGAGGCCGAGAAGCGCCTCGTCGCCCAGCTGCTGACCTTGCTCGATGGGATCGAGCCGCGCCAGAACCTGGTCGTCATTGCAGCGACCAACCGTCCCGAAGCGATCGACGAGGCGCTGCGCCGGCCGGGCCGCTTCGACCGCGAGATCGTCGTCGGCGTGCCCGATGAAGCCGGCCGGCGCGAGATCCTCGGCATCCACACCCGCGGCATGCCGCTCGCCGAGGGTGTCGATCTTGATGAGCTATCGCGCCGCACCTACGGCTTCGTCGGCGCCGACCTTGCCGCGCTGACCCGTGAAGCCGCGCTGGAAGCGGTGCGGCGGATTATGCCGCGGCTCGACTTGGCCGAAGCAACCATCCCGACCGAGATCCTCGATGCGTTGTCGGTCGATAATGCCGACTTCGACAATGCGCTCAAGCGCGTCCAGCCCTCCGCGATGCGGGAGGTGATGGTCGAGGTGCCGAACCTGCGCTGGTCGGATGTCGGCGGACTTGACGGGGCGGCAGAGAAGCTTCGCGAGGGGGTCGAGTTGCCGCTCAAGCACCCCGAGGCATTCCGCCGGCTCGGCATCCGCCCGGCCAAGGGCTTCCTCCTCTACGGCCCCCCCGGCACCGGCAAGACGCTGCTCGCCAAGGCCTGCGCCCGCGAGGCGGAGGCCAACTTCATCGCCACCAAATCCTCCGACCTCCTGTCGAAATGGTACGGCGAGAGCGAGCAGCAAATCGCGCGCCTGTTCGCCCGAGCGCGCCAGGTCTCGCCAACGGTGATCTTCATCGACGAGCTCGACAGCCTCGTGCCCGCGCGCGGCGGCGGCATGGGCGAGCCGCAGGTCACCGAGCGCGTGGTCAACACGATCCTGGCGGAGATGGACGGCCTCGAGGAGCTCAACAACGTCGTCGTGATCGGCGCCACCAACCGACCGAACCTGATCGACCCGGCGCTGCTGCGGCCAGGCCGGTTCGACGAGCTGATCTACGTCGGCGTGCCGGATGCCGCCGGTCGCCGGCAGATCCTGGCGATCCACACGGGCGGAATGCCTTTGGCCGCCGACGTCGATCTCGATTCGCTGGCGGCGCGGACCGAGCGTTTCACCGGTGCGGACCTCGAGGACCTCACCCGCCGCGCGGGGCTGACCGCGCTCCGCCGCGGGCTCGAGTCGGCCGAAGTGACGATGGCCGACTTCGAGACGGCGCTGCGCGACACCCGTGCGTCGGTCACGGACGAGATGCTCGAGGACTACGAGCGCATCGAGGACACGCTGAAGAGCGACGCGGTGAGACCGCTCGGCGGCATCGGCTTCGTCCTGCCTGGCACGATGCGCTCGCGCGCGGAGAAGGAGGGCGGCGGTTCACCGGCTCAACCGAGTCCGGCACCATAGCGCTAGCCCGAGCAGCAGGAGGGCGGAGGCCGCGAACGGCAAGTCGGGATTGAGCCCATACAGCGCCATGCCGAGTGAGGGCGCGGCGACGTAGGCGATGCCATTGGCCGAGGTGATGACACCGGCGACGCCGCCCTGCTCGGCGGTCGGGACGGCAAGGCTTGCCCCGGCGGTGAATCCGGGACGCGTGAAGCCGAAGCCGAGGCTCGCCAGCGCAAAGCCGATCACCAGGCCATAGAGGCCTGTGGCGAACATCGTCGCGACGCAGCCCGCCGCGGCGGTCAACGAACCGGCTAGGATCAGCGTCTTGGGGGTGAGCTCGAGCCGCGGGATCAGTCCCCATTGCGCGGCAAGCGTCGCCGACGCGCCTGCCATCATGACGATCGAGATTGCCATTTCCGATCCGCTCGGAGGCAGCTGTAGACGATCGATCACGAAGAAGCCGAGACTGGTCAGCGTCGCAGCCTGGGCATGGCCGGCGATCACGCCCGCCGTGATCCACGTCCGGATGCGCGGATCGCTCCAGCGCAGCCGACCGGCGCGCGGCGACGTGGCCGCGACCACGCTGGCTCCGGTCACGCTGGTCGCTTGCGACGGATAGCTCATCGCCGCCCCGCGTCCCTCGCGCCGGCCGTTGCGGATGTCGCCGGCATCGTCCGGCAACCACTTCCAGATGGCCGCGAAGACGGCCGAGGCGATGAGCGCGAATGCAAACAGCGGTCCGGGCAAGCCGACGAACGGCAGCACGAACAACGGCGCGGTGGCCGGGCCCAGGATGGTGCCGAGACCGAACGACGACGACAGCGAGGACAGTGCGGCGACCCGTCCGGACCGGCGCGTCCGCGCTGCCAGGTAGGCCTGCGTCGCGCTCGGCGTTGCGCAGCCCAGCGTGCCGTAAATGGAGCGCGCCGCAGCGAACAGCATGAAGGTGGCCGCGCCCGAAAGCATCCGCGACAGCCCGGCACGGAGCACCAGACCGCACAGCAGCATCGAAACGATGAAGCCACCGACGCCCATCAACATCAGCCGCTTGCGACCATGACGGTCGCTCTTCTCCGCCCAGAATGGCGCCAGCAGCACCCACAGCACGGCCGACGACGTATAGGCCACCGCGACCCAGAAGTCGGCGATGCCGATCTCCCGCCCCATCGCCGGCAGGACGGATTGCAGCGCCGTGTTTCCCGCTGCGGCGACCAGCATGGCGGCGAACAGCAGCAGGAATTGCGGGGTCTTCAGGGCACTCGTGCCGATCGACTGTCCCTGGCGGGAGGCAAGGGCGGTGCCGGGCATCCCTTGTCCTAGTGGCGCGGGACACAAGGGGGAAGCGCGGCGTTGGAACTTGCCAAGCCCCCTCGCATTTGCCACCAGACCCCGCGTTCTCCCGGAGCCTTCATGAATTTTTCAACCGCTCGCCCCCTCAAGGGCCGCTCGCTCGACAAGCTGGGCTCGCTCGATAAGGTGGCCTCGCTTGAAAAGCTGGAGCCCGCTGGCGCGGGCCGCACACGAAACGCGCGATTGCAGTTCCTGCGCGAATTTGCCCGCCATCCCGTGATGGTCGGGTCGATCATTCCGTCGAGCGATCGGCTCATCGAGAAGATGCTCGCACCGGTCGACTGGTCGGCAACCAGGCTGTTCGTCGAATATGGTCCCGGCGTGGGCACCTTCACCCGGCCCATCCTCGATCGCCTGCCGGCGGACGCGACGCTGATCACGATCGACACGAACGCGGAGTTTACGGCTTTCCTCAACGACGAGATCCGCGACGAGCGCCTCATCGCCGTGACCGGATCGGCGGCGGATGTCGAGCGGATCGTCGCTGCGCACGGCTTCGACAACGCCGATTACGTCCTCTCCGGCCTGCCCTTTTCGACCCTGCCGCCGGGCGTCGGCAGCGCGATCGGCGAAGCCACGGCGCGGGTCATCCGCACAGGGGGTGCCTTCCTCGTCTATCAGTTCAGCCCCAAGGTCCGCGAGTTCATCGCCCCGTACTTCCAGCGGATCGACCGCGGCTTCGAATGGTGGAACGTCCCACCCGCGACGCTCTTCTGGGCGTGGCGCGAAGCCGATATCTAAAGCTCGCGTCGCACCAGCCGGCGCGTCACGGTGTAGTCCAGCGAATTCACCAGGAAGAACCCGGCCCGCCAGCGAAGCCGCTGGAGCCACGTTCCGCGCTTCTGGTGCAGCGCCGGCGTGATGGCGATGCTGTCGCCGATCTCGTGCTCGAAATAGGCGCGCATCATCATGGCGAATTTCGGATCGTCCACGCGCAACATCATCTCCATGTTGAAGTAGAGGCTGCGCAAGTCGAAATTCGACGAGCCGATGTGGACGATGTCGTCCATGATCAGCAGCTTGGAATGAAGTTTCGTCGGCTCATACTCGTACATCTCGACCTTGCGCCGCATCAGGCGTGAATAGGTGCTGCGCGCCGCGTCGATCGTCGCGTGATTGTCGGACTTGCTGGCCGTGATCACGCGTACCCGCCCGGCGCCGGCCACCTGAGCGATGCGCGACAGCATCGACGTCATCGGCGCGAAGTAGGCAGCGATCATCTCGAGGTTACGCGCGCCCGCCAGGTCACGCACCGTCGCCAGCGACCAGGGGGACCGGCGTTGCATCGGCCCGCCGAACAGCCACTGCAGCTTACCCTCGGACTCGCTGAAGTGGCGCACGATCGCCCGCAGCGCCTTGAGCCGTGCTCCCTTGTGCAACGCCCAGCCGAGCAGCGCATCGAAGTAGTTGCGCAGCCGAGTTGCCGCGGGCCCCTCGACGAGCAGGCCGATGTCCCGCCACGCGCCCTCCTCGAGCGTGCCGAAATAGCTGTCCTCGACGTTGAACCCGCCGATCAGGGCCAGCCGCTCGTCGGCGAGCGCCATCTTCTGGTGATTGCGCAACAGATAGCGCCGGCCATAGGCGGGATTGAAGCGACAGAACTTCGCCCCGGCTTCGTGCAGCACGCTGAAATAATCGCGCGGCGTCTGGCTGCTGCCGAACCCGTCGATCAGCAGCGAGACGGTGACTCCCCGCTCGAC
>CAXSDY010000092.1:7529-9843 GCA_964235835.1 uncultured Sphingomonadaceae bacterium
TGGATGGCAAGCGCGGTGCTCGCTTGATTGACTTGGCGGGCCCCCGTGCCTAAGTCGCGCGTCTGCCCGGCATGCCGAGACCCCCCTTTCTGCGAGACGATGAATGGCGCGCGTTACCGTCGAAGATTGCGTCGACAAGATCCCCAACCGGTTCGACCTGGTGCTCGCAGCAGCCCAGCGTGCTCGTCAGATTTCGGGAGGCGCGGACCTGACGATCGATCGGGATCGGGACAAGAACCCGGTCGTCGCCCTGCGCGAGATCGCCGAGGAGACGGTCCGACCCAAGCACCTGCAGGAGGCGATCATCTCCAGCCTGCAGCGTGTCCGGATCGACGAAGAGGACGAGACCGACGAGTTGGCCAGCCTTGCCGATTCGGCCGAAGCCCTGCGCCTCACCGCCGCCGCCCCTCCCCGCCCGAGCCCGAGCGGCAGCGAGTACGAGTAGCGCCGTTCAGACGCGGACTTCGAGAGACGGCTCCGGCAGGAGTCGCCTTTCGCCTGTCAGGCGGGCTGCGCCTCACTCTCTTCGGGGGCCCGGTTGATCCACCTGAGGTCGTGAATGGACAGTTCGCGCCCGTCCTCCCCCTGAACGCGGATGCGTTGGACCGGCCGGCCTTGCTGGCGATCAACCAGGATCAATTCCTGCCGGCCGTGACCCCAGTCCTCGCCCCATTGTCGAAGCGCCAGGACTACCGGCAGCAGCGCCTCGCCCTTGTCAGTTAGTGCATAGACCACCTTGCGACGGTCGTCCGGATCGGGCGTTCGCGCGAGGATGTCGCCGGCGACGAGCTTCGCCAGGCGGTCTGACAGGATGTTGCGCGCAATGCCGAGTCCCGCCTGGAATTCCTCGAAGTGCTGAAGCCCGTTCAGCGCGCCGCGCAGGATGAGGAACGCCCACTTTTCCCCGATGAGCGTA
Organism: uncultured Sphingomonadaceae bacterium; assembly: GCA_964235835.1. Lineage (GTDB taxonomy): Bacteria > Pseudomonadota > Alphaproteobacteria > Sphingomonadales > Sphingomonadaceae > Sphingomicrobium. Next base: position 8,446 of record CAXSDY010000092.1, read on the forward strand.
ACCGCCGACGGCAGCGGGCACTTCAGGGCGGCGGCCTTGAACGCATCGATGTCCGGGACGGGTCGGCTCACTGAAACTCCTTCACAGAACAGCAGATCATATTCCGCAGCCAAATAACAGTTGTGAAACAAAACTGGTGAGCGCACTAAGTTGCAATCTGCAACCGAGTCGCAAGGAGAATGAACATGCTCCGCTTCATCAGCGTCATCGCCGGTGTAACCTTGGCTTTCGTGACCAATGCCGCGGAGGCCGCGAGCTACGCGGCTACTCCTGTGCAACGCAGTGCTAGCGTGCGGCTGATCGCCCCGGACATCAGCTGGGCCTGCGGGCCGGACGCCTGCCAGGGCAGCACGGACGAGAGCCGGCCTCTCGTCCTGTGCCAGGAGCTCGCGAGCCGCACCGGACGCATCGCAGCCTTCCTGGTCAACGGGCGCGCCTTCTCGGCGACCGAGCTCGACCGCTGCAATGTCAAGGCCGGCGGCTCGACTCCGCTCGCACGCGCGAACTGAAGGACGGGGCCGGAACGCGCTTGCCGCCGCTTTCCGGCGCTTTCTTCCTTGCACGCGCGGGGGCCGAGGCCCCACACAGGCACTGTGCTGCGCCAGTATGAACTTGTCGAGAAGGTCCGGGCCTACGATCCCGACGCCGACGAAGCGCTGCTCAACCGCGCCTACGTCTTCTCGATGAAAGCGCACGGCACCCAGAAGCGCGCTTCCGGCGATCCCTATTTTAGCCACCCGATCGAGGTCGCCGGCATCCTCACCGACCTCAAGCTCGACGACGAGACGATCGTCACTGCCATCCTGCACGACACGATCGAGGACACGGTCGCGACCCACGACGAGGTCGAAAAGCTGTTCGGGCCTTCGGTCGCGCGGCTGGTCGATGGTGTCACCAAGCTCAGCAAGATCGAAGCGCAGTCGGAGAACGAGCGCGCCGCCGAGAACCTGCGCAAGTTCCTCCTCGCCTTGTCGGACGACATCCGCGTCCTGCTCGTAAAGCTCGCCGACCGCCTGCACAACATGCGGACGCTGCATCATGTGCCCGCGGAGGAGAAGCGCCGCCGGATCGCTCGGGAGACCATGGACATCTACGCGCCGCTCGCCGAGCGGATCGGGATGTACGAGATCATGAACGAGATGCAGACGCTCGCGTTCAAGCAGCTCGAGCCCGACGCCTACGCCTCGATCATCCGCCGCCTGGCGCAGCTTCATGCGACGGGCGGCGACCTTGTCAGCCGCATCGGGCTCGGCCTGCGCCTCCACCTCGCCGACCACGGGCTCGCAGCCGAGGTCATGGGCCGCGAGAAGCATCCCTATTCGATCTGGAAGAAGATGGCCGAACGGCACATCAGCTTCGAACAATTGTCCGACGTGATGGCGTTCCGCGTGATCGTCG
>CAXSDY010000093.1:0-3415 GCA_964235835.1 uncultured Sphingomonadaceae bacterium
CCGGCCGTCATGCGGTCGGCGAGGTCGCGCTGCGACTGGATGTTGCGGGTGAGTTCGAACCGCGCGTCCTCGAGCTCCTGAACGTCGACCGCGAACCCGGCGACGGCACCCGTGGCGAGCGGCACGTCGACGATGCGCAACATGCGGCGCTCACCGGCTATCGTGGCCGGCAGGTTGCGCGACTGCGGCTCGCCGACGTCCATCGCTCGCGCCGCGCCAGCCTTCGCGGTGTCCGCATCGACCAGTTCCAGGCCGCGCGCGATCACGTCCGCAGAATCGGCGCCCTCGACGGCCGTGACGAAGGCACCGTTGATCAGGCCCAGCCGCAGGTCGGCGCCTCGGTACCACATCGGAAATGGCGCACTCTCGATCAGGTGACTGAGCGCATCGAGGGCGCCTTCGGTCTGCGACACCCGCTGCGCCAGTGCGACCCGCTCCGCCGCCGCCCGGCTGGCATCGCTCAGCCACAACAGGGTCGCGCCCGACGGCGAAGGCGCCGGCGCGGGCCCGCCCCGAACCTCGAACACGCGGCCCGACCCGGCGACGCGCACCTGCGCCTCGATCAGTTCGGCGCCCAGGCGCCCGCGTTGCAGCTCGGTCTTGAGCGCGGCGAGATCCTCGGCGACTAGCCCCTGCCCGTCACCGGCGAGATCGTCGACGAACGCCGGCTCGCTGGTCAGCCCGAGGTCGCGCAGCAGCCCGGTGTCCACTTCGACCCGCTCGTCCGCCCGGACCAGCAGCGGTCGCGCCGGAGCGGCCGCGAGCAGCGCGGCACTCGACTGCGCGGCGGAAAGGATCGCGTTCGCCTTGCGGATGCGGCGCTCAGCGAACAGCGTCAGCGCAAGCGCGATCGCCAGCCACGCTGCCGCGACCGTGACGATGATCGTGGCCGAAGATCCCCCGCTCAAGATCGACGACGCCCCTGACCCGGAAACCCCATGATACCGTCATAGAAGCGGTCGGTGGAAAGCAAAAGCGGTTCGCTGCTAGGCCGCCCCGGCCTGGCTCGAGAGGAGGCGGGGGTCGATCCCCTCGGCGTTGAACGCCGCCGACCACCGCTCTTCCGCCGGCGTGTCGAACAGCAGCGCGGGTGACCCCGACGCCGCGAACCAGCCGTGGCGTGTCATCTCGTCGTCGAGCTGACCGGGACCCCAGCCGGCGTAGCCGAGCGAGACCAGCCAGCGCGCTGGCCCGCGTCCCTCCGCGATCGCCTTGAGCACGTCGATCGTGCCGGTCATCGCACCCAGTCCGACGATCTGGATCGTGTCCTGCCCGCCCCAGTCGTCCGAATGGATCACGAACCCCCTGCCCGGCTCCATCGGGCCGCCATGATGGACGGTGGCGTCGGGGACGCCGGCGGGGTCGATATCCAGCTGCTTGAGCAGCTGGCGGAAGCTGATGCCTGCCCGAAGGTGGCTGATGCCAATGCCGACCGCGCCGTTCTCGTCGTGCACCGCGAGCGCGATGACCGCGCGCTCGAAGCGCGGGTCGGCCATGCCGGGCATGGCGAGCAGGAACTTGCCGGAAAGGAACGGCGGTGCGTCGCGCATGAGACTGAAATGCGCGGGACACGATTTGGCCGCAAGCCTTGAGCACGTCACCCCCCGCGCCTATCAGCCCGCTGATCGTTCTTCCTCCAGGAGATTTCCCCATGACCATCAAAGCCGGCGACCGCCTGCCCGACGTGCCCCTGACGCTCGCCACCGCCGAGGGTCCGCAGCCGACCACCACGGGCGAGTTCTTCAAGGGCAAGCGGGTCGCCCTGTTCGCGGTTCCGGGCGCCTTCACGCCGACCTGCTCGGCGAAGCACCTGCCGTCCTATGTCGAACGGGCCGCGGAGCTGAAGGGCAAGGGCATCGACGAGATCGTCGGCACGTCGGTCAACGACGCGTTCGTCATGGGCGCGTGGAACCAGCACCAGGGCAGCCAGGACATCAAGATGCTGGCCGACGGCAACGGCGCCTTTGCCCAGGCGGTGGGGCTCACCATGGACGGATCGAAGTTCGGCATGGGCACGCGGAGCCAGCGCTATTCGATGGTCGTCAACGACGGCGTCGTCGAGCAGCTCAACGTCGAAGGCCCCGGCGAGTACAAGGCGTCGAGCGCCGAAGCGATGCTCGAGCAGCTGTAAGCTCCGTTACGGCCAGGTCATCTCGGCTGCCGCTGAACGACTCCGCCCCCCGCGCGTTGGGCCATCGCAATCTCAGTGAAGGAGTGAAGTGCGATGGCCACCAACGAACGTAATTCAAGCGGCACCAAGAGCAGTAATCGGTTGGGCAAGAGCGGGCTTGACCGCCTTTCGATCCGCCAGAGCGGGACGGAGTTCATCGCGGCCGTGCGGCAGCGGCCGCTTGCCAGCGCGGCGATCGCCGCTGGTGCGGCCGGCGCGGGAGCTTTCCTGTGGGCCAAGCGCGGGCAGATCAGCGACCAGTTCAGTGACCTCACCGAATCGGTCTCGGAGCGCTTCGGGTCGCAGGGCGGCACCCAGTCCGGCGGCATCGCGACGTCGAACGGCCTGGGCAGCAACGCGGGAACTGCAACCCCGCCGTCGGTCGATCCCGTGATCGGCGACGAGCTGGAAACCGGTTCGGTCGCCTACGGATCGTAGGTTCGGACAGGTTCGATCGGAAGGGGCGCTTCGGCGCCCCTTCTATTTGGGGCGTCAGCGCAGGAAGTGGAGCAGCGCGTCGCCCAGCGCCGGCTCGGTGACCGAGCTCATGTGCGTTCCGGGCACCTCGACATAGCTCGCGTTCAACAGCGCCTCGGCCAGCGCGGGCGCGTGACCATTGTCCTGATCCTGGCGTCCGGCGACGATCAGCGTCGGCATGGCGAACGCCTCCCGCCAACCGGCGGGGGCGGGCTCGAAACTGTCCAGCAGGGGCACAGCGGCGAGCGGATCGACCTTCATCGTCTTCATGAACTGGATCGCCAGCCAGTGCGGGTCGCCCCGCCTGGCGGTGTGGAAGGCGGCGATCGCGTCGAGGAAGAAGGTGCGTCGGGCAGTCCACCCAAGCAGCCCCTCAAGCCCCATCCCGGCGAGCACCGCGCGGCGCGGCCGCAGCCCCTCGCCGACCCCCTGCACGACGGTCCGCGAGCCCAGCGAAAAGCCGCCGAGGTCGTAGTCGGCAAGCCCGAGGTGCGCGATGAACTCGCGCAGGTCGCGGCCGAGGATGCCGGCGGGATAGTAGATCGATTCGTGCGGCTTGCCCGATAGCCCATGTGCGCGAAGGTCGGGCATGATGACCCGCTTGCCCACGGCCGCGAGCTTGGCGGCGTGCCCGAACTTGATCCAGTTGACGTTGCCATCGGAGAACAGACCATGGAGCAGCACGACCGGCGCGCCCTCCCCCAACTCGCGCCAGGCCAGTGCGATGCCGTCCGAGGCCGTCCAGTAGTGGATCGTCGCTTCGCTCAC
>CAXSDY010000093.1:3515-9815 GCA_964235835.1 uncultured Sphingomonadaceae bacterium
CTCACAGCGGGCTTTCAGGCACCGGCAGCCCGCTGTTGTGCTCATGGACGATCAGCCATTTGCCGTCCGCCTGCCGCTGGTAGACGTTGGTGAAGCGGACGTGGACCGCTCGCGAGCCCTGGTCCGCCGGGATCTCAAGCGTCGCGAGTCCTGACGAGATGAACGCGTCGGGACCGAGCGGCTGGATGGTGCGCTTGCCAGGATCGAAGCGGGTCGGTCTCAAGGCGACGAGCGCGTCGGTCCACTTCGACTGGACCGCCCGGTTCTGGCTCGGCGCGTTGGTGCCCGGATCGAAGATCACGGCGTCGGGCGCATAGTGGCTCATGATCGCGGCGGTGTTGCCCGACGTAAAGCTCGCCTCGGCGTCCGCAGCGATTCTCGCTGCTTCGGGTTCGCCGACGGGAGCCTTGTTTGCAGTTCGTGTGCAGCCTGTCAGCATCGTGACAGCAAGCATCACCGCCCTGACTTTATATCGCCGTCCTGCGTATCTGCCCATGACCAATCACCCGTGTTTACATCGTCAGTTCGTGCCGCAATTCTGACAAGCGCTGGACGTTCGCTGCGTAAGCCGATCCCGCAACCGCTCTGCAGAAGCGCAGGTCCGCGGTAACAACCACCTCGTCTCTGGCAAGCGCCAACGCGAGATACAGGCAATCGTAGACAGGATGAGCCAACTCGACGCCCAGTTCCAACGCGCGGGCCGCAAGCCCGACCGAATCGTCGGTAACGATCAAGCGGCTCAGTTCGGCCATTTGCTCGGCACAGCCCTCGACCGAAAACTCGCCGCGACCGACCGCTTTCCACAGCGCGTTGGCCACTTCGCTGTGGATCAACGTGGGCGCGGCCAGCGCGCCACGATCAACAAGCTTGAAGGCAAGGTCGCTGTCCTCCTCCTCGACCAACCACTTGAACGCCACGCTCGCGTCAATGATCACGGTCGCGGTCTTCCCGGATCAGATCGACGCCAAGCGACTGGCCCGCACCCGGAACACGCGCCGCGCGGCTCCACGCCTGCATGCGACGGATGATTGCACGCTTTTCCTCGACATCGAGCTCGGCTGCGCGGTGGATCGCTTCGCGGGCCAGCGCTTCGACCGAGGTCTTCCTTGCCTGTGCGCGCTGCTTCAAGCGCTCGATCGCGGCATCATCAAGCTGTCGGACAAGGATCTGGCCCATGCAGCAATGATATCATCCTGCTATCATTGCCTCAAGCGGCCTTCTGGAGGTGCCTCCGCCCCAGCAGTTCGGCGATCTGCACCGCGTTCAACGCCGCCCCCTTGCGCAGATTGTCGCTGACAACCCACAAATTGAGGCCGTTCTCGACAGTCGGGTCCTCGCGGACGCGGCTGACGAAGGTGGCGTAGTCGCCGACGCACTCGACGGGCGTCACGTATCCGCCGTCCTCGCGCTTGTCGACGAGCATGATCCCGGGGCTCTCGCGCAAAATCTTCTGCGCGTCCTCGGCCGACAGCTCCCTCTCCAGCTCGATGTTGACGCTCTCGGAGTGGCCGACGAACACCGGCACCCGCACGCAGGTCGCGGTGATCTTGATCTTCGGATCGAGGATCTTCTTGGTCTCGACAACCATCTTCCACTCTTCCTTGGTCGAGCCGTCGTCGAGGAACACGTCGATGTGCGGGATGACGTTGAACGCGATCTGCTTGGTGAACTTGTTCGGTGTGTTGGCGTCACCGACGAAGATGTTGCGCGACTGTTCGAACAGCTCGTCCATCCCAGCCTTGCCGGCGCCGGAGACCGACTGATAGGTCGACACCACGACCCGCTTGATTGTCGCGGCGTCGTGCAATGGCTTCAGCGCCACGACCATCTGCGCCGTTGAACAGTTTGGATTGGCAATGATGTTGCGGCGCGTGTAGCCGGCGATCGCCTCCGGATTCACCTCGGGCACGATCAGCGGGACGTCGGGGTCCATGCGATAGAGCGACGAATTGTCGATCACCGTGCAGCCTGCCTTGGCGGCGATCGGTGCAAAGACCTTGCTGACGTCGGACCCCGCGGCGAACAGCGCCATGTCCCAACCGGCGAAGTCGAAATGCTCGATGTTCTGGACCTTCAGCTCGCGCCCGCTGTCGCCGAAGTCGATGACCGAACCCGTCGAGCGCGGCGAAGCGACCGCCGCGACCTCGTCAGCCGGAAACTCGCGCTCGGCGAGGATGTTGAGGATTTCGCGCCCGACGTTGCCGGTGGCGCCGACGACGACAACCCGATAGCCCATGCTCTTTCTCCCAGAGCGCGGGCGGATATGGGACGCGACCGGCGATGTCCAGCCGTGAAGCAGCTGATCCGGTTGGCCGCGATCTGGGATGTTCGGCCGGCGCTCCGCCGAGTGGCTGAACGGGAGGCGTTGACCCGTACGCCGATCGCGGCGAAGGGCCCGATGAACGAGCGTGCGCCCGCTCTGCCCTCCCGCCTTCTCCCGAGTGATCCCGATGCACCTCCCCGGCATCCCTCTCGCCTTCGGGGCAGGCGTGGTCGGCGGGGCGATGAACGCGCTTGCGGGGGGCGGCACGTTCGCGACCTTGCCGGCGCTGATCCTGCTCGGGCTGCCCGCCAACATCGCCAACGCGACGTCGAACGTTGCACTATTGCCGGGTGCGGGCACCAGCGCGTGGAGCTACCGCGACGAGCTGGGGCCGGTCGCAGGGCTGCCTGTCGGGCTGCTCGCGGCGGTGACCTTCGCCTTTGGCCTGGTCGGCAGCCTGCTGCTCGTCGTGACGCCGACGCGGACGTTCGACGTGATCATCCCGTGGCTGCTGCTGTTCGCCTTCGTGGTCATCGTCTTCGGCAAGCGCGCCGCCGACTGGCTCCACGCGCGGGTAACGATCGGCCGCCCTGCCCTGCTCGCCGCGCAGGCGATGCTGGGCGTCTACGGCGGCTATTTCGGCGGCGGCGTCGGCCTGATCACCACCGCGGTGTACGGCCTTCTCGCCCAGATCCGCCCGCGCGAGCTGTTCGCCATCCGCACCACCATTCTGGCCGTGGCGAACCTCGCCGCCGCGCTGGTCTTCGTGGGGTTCGCGATGGTGTGGTGGTGGGCGTGCGTGCCGATGCTGCTCGGCTCCATCGTCGGCGGCTGGCTCGGCGCGCTGGTCGGCAAGCGCCTCTCGCCCGGGCTGGTGCGGGTGTGGACGCTGCTCGTCACCGGCGCGACGACCGCCGTGTTCTTCGCGCGCGCTTACGGATAGTTCGGTGTCGGGGGCAGCGTTTCGCGGACCCTCGCCCCTCGCCTACTTCGGCCCGCCCGGCACCCCGTTTCGCCGCAGGAAGTTCAGCACCGTCTGCCACACGTGGACGCTGATCGCCGTGCCGGTGACGCGGTGGGTGTAGCCCGGGTAGACCATCATCTCGAACGGCACCTTTTCCGCCTGCAGCCGGGCGAACAGCGCGGTGCTGTTCTGGAACACCACGTTGTCGTCGCTCATGCCGTGGATGACGAGCAGCGGATCACGGATGCCGGCGGCGTTCTCCAGTGCATCGGCGCGCTTGTAGACCTCGGGGTTGAGGCGCGGGTCGCCCAGGTAGCGCTCGGTGTAAGCGGTGTCGTACAGCTCCCACTGGGTGACCGGCGCGCCGGCGATGCCGCCGGCGTAGGTGCCGGGGTTCGCCTCGAGCATCTTGAGCGTCATGTAGCCGCCGTAGGACCAGCCATAAATGGCAATTCGCGTGGGATCGACGAACGCCTGCGCCTTGAGCCAGTCGGCGCCGGCCTTCTGGTCGACGACCTCGACTGAGCCCATCGCTCGGTTGATCGGCTGTTCGAAGGCCACGCCGCGGTTGGCCGAGCCGCGGTTGTCGAGCTCGAACACGATATAGCCCTGCGCCGCCAGATATTGGTCGAGCGCCGAACCCCAGCCGCGCGTCACCTGCTGCGCGTGCGGGCCGCCATAATGTTCGAAGAACACCGGGTAGCGCTTGCCGGGCTGCATGTCCGGCGGCGTGATCATGCGGTAATGGAGCATGTCGCCGCTCGGCCCCTTGAACGAGCCGTACTGGGTCGGCCGGTGATGGGCGACGAACGGCGCATAGGGGTGCGATGCGCCCAGCCGGTTCTCCTCGATCCAGGCGAGCCGCTTGCCGCTGGTATCGGCCAGATAGACCTGGCTCGGCTGGGTCGGCGAGGAGTGGGTGACGATCAGCCGCGTCGCCTGCTTGTTCATCGTGCCCGAGGTGCGGAAACCGGCCGGCGTGAGCTGCCGCGGCGGGGCGCCCGGTGTCTTGAGGTTAGTGGCGAAGAGCTGGGCTTCGATCGGATCGGGGTTGGACTCGTAGAAAATCTCGCCGGTCTGCTGGTTGACGCCGGTCAGGTTCAGCACCGGCGCGCGGCCGTCGGTCAGCCGCGTCCAGCGGCTGTCGCGGAACAAATAAAGCTGGCCGAGCCCGTCGCGCTCCGACCACCACACCAGCCCGCCGTCGTCGAGCCATTTGTAATTGTCGTCGAGGTTGATCCAGTGACCCTTCGCCGCGGTCTCGCTGAACAGCAGCCGGCTCTTGCCCGTCGCCGGGTTCACCGCGAGCATGTCGAGCCGGTCCTGCACCCGGTTGAGCCGCTGAACGAACAGCGTCTTGCCGTCCGCCGCCCAATCGACCCGAGCGAGATAGATGTCCTTGTCGGCGCCCAGATCGACCGCGACCTTCTTCGCGCCAGTCGGGTCGATGATCGTCAGGTGCGGCACGATGTTGGGCGTGCCGGCGGCGGGGTAGCGCTGGTCGAACGTCGTCGTCTCGTTGGCGCCGATCGAGGTGCGGGTGACGACCTTGACGTTGCTCTCGTCGAACCACTCGACCGCGATCCGCTCGTCATGCGGTGCCCACCAGTAGCCGGTGAAGCGGCTGAGCTCCTCCTGTGCGACGAACTCGGCTTCGCCATAATGCACCGTGCCGCCGCCGGCGGTGACGGCTCGAGCGGGCGCGCCGACCGCCCCGACCCACAGCTTCTGTCCCGAGACGAAGCTGACGTACCTGCCCTTGGGACTGATCGCGGGGTTGAGCTCGCTGTCCTTGCTGTTGGTCAGCCGCTTCACGCTGCCGTCGAGCGGCGCGAGGTAGAGGTCGCCGTCGAGCGGCACGAGCACCGCCTTGCTGTCGGGCGTCCAGTCATAGTCGACGATGCCCTTGAGGCCGCCGATGCGCTTGCGCTCGCGCTGCATCTTCTCGGCTTCGCTGAGCGCGGCGCCAGAGCCAATCTTCATGCTGTCGACCAGCATGCGCCACGTCCCGCCATCGGTGTCGAGCGCCCACAGATCGTAGCGTTCGAGATCGTCGGGGCGATTGCGCAGCAGGGTCAGCGTGCGCCCGTCCGGCGACAGCTTGACCCCGCGCGGCACCGGACCGGCGAGCGAGGGCGAGCCGAACACGCGCTCGAGCGTGAGTTCCTTCTGCGGAACGCCGGCAGGCACCGGGATCGCAGTTTCCTGAGCAGGCGCGGCGGTGACGGTCAGCATGGCAAGGAGCCCGGCAAGGAGAGAACGCAAGCGACTACCTTTCTGAAGCATCGGCTTTCTGGAGCATCGGCTTTCTGGAGCATCGGCTTTCTGAAGCATGAGGCGCGACACGAAAAGGGCGCCCGGTTCGACCGGACGCCCCTTCATCGCGCCTGACGGCACCATTGCAAGCCCGAGTTAGGCCTGGGCCCCACCCTTGGCGGGACGCGTGTCACGGCGCTCGGCGATGCGGGCCGACTTGCCGCGGCGGCCGCGCAGATAATAGAGCTTGGCGCGGCGCACGGCACCGCGGCGCACGACCTCGATCGAATCGACGGATGGCGAATAGAGCGGGAAGACGCGCTCGACGCCTTCGCCGAAGCTGATCTTGCGCACCGTGAAGTTCGACCCGATACCCTTGTTGGAACGGGCGATGCACACGCCTTCGAAGTTCTGCACGCGGGCGCGGTCGCCTTCGACCACCTTGACGCCGACGCGCAGCGTGTCGCCGGGGCGGAATTCGGGAATGGCGCGGGCTTCGGTCAGCGAAGCGATCTGCTCCGCTTCGAGGGTCTCGATGAGGTTCATGATACTAGCCTTCGTCGTCGCGCTGCGCGCCAGAGGGCGGTGCCTGCGATGCACCCCCATGGCGCAAGGTCAGGTCGGGCCGCCGTAGCCGTGTGTCCTGGACCGATCGGTCGTGTCGCCACGCCGCGATCCTCGCATGATCCCCCGACCGCAGCACTTCGGGGATCGTGCGCCCTTCCCATGTGACTGGTCGGGTGTAGTGCGGATATTCGAGCAGCCCCTGTTCGAAGCTCTCTTCCTCACCGCTGGAGGCCGCGCCCATTACCCCGGG